>JAOBWJ010000069.1 GCA_025463335.1 Acidimicrobiales bacterium | reverse complement strand
CGTGTCCTACGGCGGCACGTCGCTGCTGGTCACCATGGCCGCCACCGGTCTGCTGCTCAACGTCGCTTCCCACGGGCCCGAGCCCGTCAAGCGGCCGCTGCCGACCCGCCGCTCGGCGAACCACCCGGCCATGGCCAGGTAGAGCAGGTCAGGCCCCGTCGCGAGACCCCGGTGGGGCGTGGGGACAAGAAAGAGCAGTGCCGGGAGGCCAACCTTCGTTGCTTTCGTCCGTCCGGCCCATGAGCGCAAGGCGACGCCGCCCCCACTAGGCGAGGACACACCGGCCGAGGACGAAAGCAGCGAAGGTGGCCGGAGGCGCCGACGGTGACCGCCGAAGGCGGCGCAGAACCCGTGAGCAAGTGGGCCGCTAACCCGGAGGGGCAACTTTCAGTCGACCAGGCGAGGGGGGAAACCGCCCCGGCTGACCGGTCCCCAGCGTTCGATGGTCACGCGCACGAGCGCCTTGCCCTGCTCGACCATGGCCTGGCGATACTCGTCCCAATCGGAATGCTCGCCGCTGATGGCCCGGAAGTAGTCGACCAGCGGCTCGAGTGCCTCAGGTAGATCGAGCACCTCAGCCGTGCCGTCCACCTGCACCCACTCGCCCCCGAACTCGTCGGAGAGCACCAGCACCGAGGCGGCCGGCCGGCGCCGGAGGTTCGCCACCTTGGCCCGTTCCGGGTACGTGGCCACGACCACTCGACCGGCGTCGTCGACGCCCATGGTGACGGGCGAGAGCTGGGACGTCCCGTCCTGCCGGGTGGTCACGAGGATGCCGTTGTGCCGGGGACGCACGAACGCCAGCAGCTCCTCGCGCGTCACCTTCAGGTCCCGGGCCGCCTGCCTCGCCATAGGGCGACGGTAGTGCTCAGCGGGCGAGGAGCCAGGCGCCCGGCGTGGTCCAGTCGCCGGACCGGAAGGCGGCGAGAGCGGCCGCTGTCTCGGCTGGGGTGGCCAGTCGGTCACCGACCACGAACCGGTCGGTCGACCGGGGGGCGCAGCCGGTGTTGGTGGCCGCCGCCACCACCTGGCCGCCATCGACCCGCAAGCGTGTCACGGTCGGGATCTGGAACGACACGACGGTGGCGCCGTCACTGCGGCTGCCGTCCACGGGCGCGAGCGGGGTGGGCGCCGCGCAGCGCGCCGCCTCCACGAGAGGTGTCGGCTCGTCGGCGGCGGCGATGGCGGACACGGAACCGGTGAGGGCCAGCGCGGTGGCAACCGCCAGCAACCCCCTCCTCCTCCGTGCAACCATCGGGACAGGGTCCCCCAGCGACCTCGGGGAAGCAATCACCCCCGTGGACTACCGACGTCAATGGTCAGACGGCATACCCGGCGGTGTCGAGCTCGTCGAGGTGCTCGCGCACCCAGTCGCTCGTCCGTCGGAGGCCCTCCTCCAGGGAGACCTCGGGGACCCAGCCGGTCCACTCGAACGCCCGGCGGTTGTCGCACAGCAGGCGCTCGACCTCGCTCCCGGCCGGACGCAGACGGGACTCGTCGGTGACGATCTCGGCCGGGCTGCCGGTGATCTCGATGAGCAGTTGGACGAGGTCACCGATCGAGATCTCCCGACCCGAGCCGATGTTCACCACCTCGCCGATGGCCCGGTCGGAGGTGGCCACGGCGAGGAAGCCGCTGACCGTGTCGTCGACGTAGTTGAAGTCGCGGGTGGGGGAGGTGGACCCGAGGTGGATCTCCTTGGCGCCCTTGTGGAGCTGGCTCAGGATGGTGGGGATCACGGCCCGGGTCGACTGGCGGGGCCCGTACGTGTTGAACGGGCGGACCACGGCGACCGGCAGTTCGAAGGCGTGGTGGAACGACAGCGCCATCATGTCGCCACCGATCTTCGATGCCGAGTACGGCGACTGCGGCTGCAGCGGGTGGTCCTCGCTGATGGGGGCGGTGATGGCCGTGCCGTAGGTCTCGCTGGTCGACGTGTGGACCAGGCGCTCGACGCCGTGGCGGTGGGCTGCGGTGGCCACGTTGACCGTGCCCTGCACGTTGACCTGCACGTAGCTCTCGGGTGCCACGTAGCTGTAGGGGATGCCGATCAGGGCGGCCAAGTGGAACACCACGTCGCGTCCCTCGACAGCGCCCGCCACCCGCTCGGCGTCGCGCACGTCGCCCGGCAAGAGCTCCACCTCGGTGTGGACCTCCGGGTCGAGCCAGCCGTAGCGGCCGAACGGGTTGTAGAGGGCGAGAACCCGAACGTGGGCGCCCTCGCGCACCAGGCGCTCGGTGAGGTGTGAGCCGATGAAGCCCTCGCCACCGGTGACGAGCACCTTCTTGCCGTTCCACTCGCCTGCCACTACAGCTCCTCGCCGGTCACGAACCACATCAGGGCCGTGTTCAGGTCGTCGAAGTTCCCGATGTCGAGCCATGTCTCGACGATCGGGAAGGCCACGACCTTGTGACCGGCGGCCATGGCCGCTTCGGCCAGCTCGACCATGGTGAACGAGGTGGCCGGGGGCACCAGGTCGAGCATCCCGGGATCGATCACGTAGAAGCCGGCATTGCAGGGCCACCGCAGCGTCGGCTTCTCCTGCATGCCGGTGACCACGTTGTCGTCGAGGTCGACGACGCCGTACCGCACCTGCTCCTCGTGGAAGAACACGCCGATCGTCACCGCCGCGGCCTCGGCCTGGTGGTAGTCGACCATGCGGGCGAACGAGAGCCCCGTCACCTGATCGGCGTTGAGGATCACGATCGGGTGCTCGGGCCGCTCGGGGAGCAACGACAGCGCTCCGGCGGTGTGCAGCGGCACATCCTCACGGAGGTAGCGCACGCACAGGCCCCACTGGGAGCCGTCGCCGATGGTGGCCTCGATCTTGTCGGCCATGTAGTTCACGGCCAGCCAGACGTCGGAGAAGCCCGACTCGAACAGGCGCTCCATCAGTCGCTCGAGGATCGTCGTGCGGCCCACCGCCAGCAACGGCTTGGGTAGGTGGTCGGTGAGCGGGCGCAGGCGCTCGCCCCGGCCGCCGGCCATGACCACGACGGTCGCGGGGGCCGGTGTCGTGCGGCGTCCGCCTGGCTCCGGGTCGAGCACGTCGGTCACCCGGAGGGCGGTCGGGTCGTCGACAGCCAGGAGCGCCCGCCTGACGTTGACGTCGCTCAGCGTGCCCACGGTCGTGCCGTCGCCGTCGACGACCACGTCGAAGCCGGCCGGCAGGCGCTGCAACGCGTCGATCGCGAAGTCGTCGGAATGCACGCTCACTGGTGCGCCTCCGCGAGGTCGAGGGCCCATGCGGCCAGGTCGGCGGCAGCGTGGGGCCGGGCGCTGTCGCGCATGCCCTTGGCCATGGCGGCGAGCAGCGCCGGGTCGGCCATGCGTTCCTCCAGTAGGGGTCCGACGCGGTCGGCCGTGGCCTCGTGGTCACGCACGAGAATGGCGCCGCCGGAGGCCACGAGCGGCTCGGCGTTGTGGACCTGCTCGTCGTGCTCGTCGTGCGGGAACGGCACCAGCACCGACGGCAGCTCGACAACGGCCAGCTCGGCCACGGTGCCGGCACCGGCCCGGAAGACGCCGATGTCGGCCGCCGCGTAGGCATGGTCCATGCGATCGATGTAGCGCACCAGCTCGACCAGGTGGGCGCCGGGGTTTGTGGCCAGCTCGGTCTCGACGACCTCATGGTTGCGGGCGCCGGCCTTGAGCACGATGCGCACGTCGTCGCGGCCGGCCCATCGCTCGGCCAGCCCGAGGGCCAGCTGGTTGAGCGACCGGGCGCCCTGGCTGCCACCGGTCACCAGCACCATCGCCGTGCTCTCGTCCAGCCCGTGGGTGGCCCGCCCTTCCGGACGGAGGGCGGTCCGGTCGAAGGCGGTCATGGCCTGACGCAGCGGGTAGCCGATGTGGCGTCGCTCGACCCCAGAGAACCTGGTCTGGGGGAACGAGGTGGCCACGTGGTTGCCGAAGCGGGCCGCCAAGAGGTTGGCCTTGCCGGGGACGGCGCCGGGCTCGTGGATGAGCGAGGGCACGCCGGCGGTCCGGGCCGCCATGATCAGCGGGATGCCGCTGTAGCCACCCATGGACACGGCGACGTCGGCGCCCGCCCGCTTGAGGATCGACCGCGCCTGGAAGGTGGCTCGCCCGAGCGAGAGGGGGACGATCGCCTTGCGCCAGCCCTGACCGGCGAACTGCACCATGTCGTAGAGGTTCAGGGCATGGCCGGCGGCCGGGATGAGCTCGCTCTCCAGGCCCCTGGGCGTGCCCACGAAGAGGATCCGGGCGTCCGGTCGGGCCTCGGTGATCGCTTCGGCCAGGGCCAAGCCGGGATAGATGTGCCCACCGGTGCCACCGGCGGCGATCACGACGGTCGGACCACCCGTTCGTCCCATGAAGACGGCAGTCTGGCACGCGCGGGCCGGTAGCCTGCCCGGCCATCACCCAGCCCCTCGACCTCTCCACCCGCCGCCGGATCCACGTCGTGGGCGCGGGCGGCTCCGGCATGAGTGCCATCGCCGGCGTGCTCCTGACCATGGGCCACGACGTGTCCGGCAGCGACTCGACGCCGTCGGCCGTGCTCGACCGGTTGGCCGCGGCCGGAGCCCGGGTCCACGCCGGTCACCGGCCGGACGCCATCGACGGCGTCGAGGTGGTGCTGGTGTCCACGGCCATCCCGGCCGACGACCCCGAGGTGGTGGCGGCGCGGGCAGCGGGCATTCCCGTCCTCCGCCGGGCCGAGGCCCTCACGGCGATCTGTGCCGTCCGCCGCACGCTGGCCGTCAGCGGCACCCACGGCAAGACGACGACCACGGCCATGCTCGCCCTTGCCTTGCGGGAGGCCGGGGCGGCGCCGTCGTTCATCGTCGGCGGCGACATCGGCGGGCTGGGCAACGGCTCGGCCTGGGACCAAGGCGAGCTCTTCGTGGTCGAGGCCGACGAGAGCGACGGCACGTTCGTCGAGCTGGCCGCCGACGGGGTCATCGTCACGAACGTCGAGCCCGATCACCTCGACCACTGGGGCTCCTTCGATGCCCTCAAGGCGGCGTTCCTTCGCTTCGTCGCCGACGCTCCCGGCCCCCGAATCGTCTGCGCCGATGACCCGGGCGCGGCCGCCATCGCCGCTGCGGTGGGTGGATGCGTGACGTACGGGACGTCCGAGAGCGCTACCTACCGGATCACCGAGGTGGTCACCGATCGCGACGGCGTTCGGTTCGTCGTGAACGGGCGGCCGTTGTCGCTCCCGTCACCGGGCATCCACAACGCCCGTAACGCCACCGCCGTGCTGGCCCTGTGCACCGAGCTCGGGATCGATCCCGACGCCGTGGTGCGGGCCCTCGGCGCCTTTGCCGGGGTGGGTCGCCGGTTCGAGCGGCGCGGCGAGGCCCGGGGCGTCACGTTCATCGACTCGTACGACCACCTGCCCACCGAGGTGGCCGCCGTCCTCGCCGCCGCCCGGGCCGGCGGCTGGCAGCGCGTGGTGTGCGTTTTCCAGCCCCACCGCTACACCCGCACGGCCGCCCTGTGGCGCGAGTTCGCCGACGCCTTCGTGGACGCAGACGTGATCGCCATCACCGACATCTACGCCGCCGGTCAGCAGCCCATCGACGGCGTGAGCGGCAAGCTCATCCTCAATGCCGTGCTCGACGCCCACTCTCGGTCACGGGTGGCGTGGCTCCCCGAGCGCGACGGCCTCCGGAAGTGGTTGCTCAGTGAGCTCCGTTCCGGCGACTTGTGCCTCACCCTCGGCGCGGGCGACCTGACCACGTTGCCCGACGAGCTCCTGCGGGCCCTCGAGTGAGGGAGCGGAACGAGCGAACCATGAGCACAGGCTTTGGCGAGGCGCCCTGCGCCGAGCCGCTCACTGGTGCCCCCGACGACGCACCTGGTGGAGCTGGTCATCAGACGTTGGTGGTGCACCAGTGAGCGATGGCGTCGAGCGGGCGGCGGCGCTGCTGGGGCACCGGGCGCGCCGCGACGTGGCCCTTGGCCCGCTCACGACGTACCGCGTCGGCGGGCCAGCTGCCCTGTTCGTGGAGGTCGCCGGAGACGACGACCTGGCCCGGGTGGCCGAGGTCGTCCGCACCACCGGCATCGACGTGTTGGTGGTCGGCAAGGGGTCCAACCTCTTGGTGGCCGACGCCGGCTTCCCGGGCCTGGCCGTGATGTTGGGCGAGAGGTTCGCCGGAGTCGAGGTCGACGGGCTGGTCGTCCGGGCCGGGGGGTCCACGCCGCTGCCGGTGCTGGCCCGCCAGTCGGTCGCTGCTGGGCTGACGGGGCTCGAGTGGGCCGTCGGAGTTCCCGGCTCGGTGGGTGGCGGCGTGCGCATGAACGCCGGCGGACACGGCTCCGACATGGCGGCCTCGCTGCAGCGGGTCCGCGTCCTCGACCTCGCCACGGGCGAGGATGGCGTGGTGCCGGTTGCCGCTCTCGAGCTCGGCTACCGCCAGTCGGCGGTCACCTCCACCCACGTGGTGGTGTGGGCCGAGTTCGCCCTCGAGCCGGGCGATCCGGACGCCGGCGCCGCCGAGTTGGCCGAGATCGTGCGCTGGCGGCGCGAGCACCAGCCCGGTGGACAGAACGCTGGATCGGTCTTCACCAACCCGCCGGACGACTCCGCCGGTCGACTCGTCGACCTGGCCGGGTGCAAGGGGCTCCGGCGGGGGAGCGCCCACGTCTCGGAGAAGCACGCCAACTTCATCCAGGCCGATCCGGGCGGCCGGGCCGACGACGTCGCCTCCCTGGTGGCTGAGGTCCAGGCCCGCGTCGAGTCGGCAACCGGGGTGCGCCTCCACCGCGAGCTACGCCTGGTCGGCTTCGAACCTCTAGCTGAGGTAGAGGGTTGAGCACCTCGACCATCGACCCTCGCATCAGGGCGCGGCGCATCGCCGTGCAGCGGGACGAGGGCCGCAAGCGTCTGCGCCGACTGAGCCTCTTGTCCGGCGTGGCCGCCACGGTGGCCGGCCTGTGGGGGATCACGCTCACGCCGTTGTTCGACGTCGACCACGTCGTGGTCACCGGCGCCACCCACTCCGGGGCCGATGCCGTGCAGGCGGCCACGGCGATCCAACGGGGCGACGCCCTGCTCACCGTCCAGCTCGGCCGAGCCGCCTCCCGGGTGGCCGACCTGCCGTGGGTGCAGACGGTCGAGGTCCATCGCCGGTGGCCGGGCACCGTTCGGGTCCAGGTGGTCGAGCGCACGGCCACCGCGGCGGTGCCGGTCAAGGCCGGCGGCTGGGTCCTGCTCGACGTCGATGGCCGCCAGCTGGCGGTCGTGCCCGATCCCGGCCCCGGCGTGCTGCACGTGGAGGTGCCCCCCGTGGTGCCAGCACTCGGCCACCAGCTGCTCGACGGCACCGCCGACGTGCTGCGACTGGCCGCCACCCGACCGGCATCCCTCCAGGACCGCCTCCTCGCGCTGAAGCCGGGCCCGGGCGGAACGATCGAGGGCACGGTGAAGCTGCGGACCGGGGCTACAGCGGTCGTGTACTTCGGGCAATCGACCCAGGCCGCGGACAAGTGGTTGGCCCTGCTGAGCATCCTCGACAGGGCCGATCCGGCCCGGACCGCATCCATCGATGTGCGGGTGCCGTCGGCACCCGCCTTGACCCGCCGCTGAACCATGGCTTACCGTCGGGGCAGGACGTGAGGCTCAGCAGGAGGTCAACACTGACCTCGAGCTTCACTTGAGGTGGAGGCCGGGTGAACCCCTCGGGGGAGCGCCCGGCCCTTTGCACGTTCCGGGTCGGGACCCGGGTCTCGACTCCAGCGAAAGGACACCACATGGCCGGCAACCCGCAGAACTACCTGGCGGTGATCAAGGTCGTCGGCATCGGCGGTGGCGGCGTGAACGCCGTCAACCGGATGATCGACGCCGGCCTGAAGGGCGTTGAGTTCATCGGCGTGAACACCGATGCCCAGGCCCTCCTGATGAGCGATGCCGAGCTGAAGCTCGACATCGGTCAGGACGTCACGCGCGGGCTGGGGGCCGGCAGTGACCCCGACGTGGGCAAGTCGGCCGCCGAGGATCACCGCGCCGAGATCGAGGCCGCCCTCCAGGGCGCCGACATGGTCTTCATCACGGCCGGCGAGGGCGGCGGCACCGGCACCGGCGGCGCGCCCGTGGTGGCCGAGGTGGCCCGGGCCATCGGTGCCCTCACCATCGGAGTCGTCACCCGACCCTTCGCCTTCGAGGGGCGCCGCCGCTCGGTCCAGGCCGAGCAGGGCATCCAGAAGCTCAAGGAGAAGGTCGACACCCTCATCGTCATTCCCAACGACCGGTTGCTCACCGTGTCGAACGAGAAGACGTCGATGTTGAACGCCTTCAAGATGGCCGACGAGGTTCTCCTGCAAGGTGTGCAGGGCATCACCGAGCTCATCACCACGCCCGGGCTGATCAACACCGACTTCGCCGACGTGAAGATGGTCATGAGCAACGCCGGCTCGGCCCTCATGGGCATCGGCTACGGCTCGGGCGAGGGCCGGGCTCTGGCCGCGGCCAACGCGGCCATCTCCAGCCCGCTGCTCGAGGCCTCCATCGAGGGTGCCCGCGGCATCCTCCTGTCGGTGGCCGGCGGCAGCGACCT
>JAOBWJ010000035.1 GCA_025463335.1 Acidimicrobiales bacterium | reverse complement strand
AGACGCTCCGAGTGCGGACTGGTCGTGTCGAACGTGCCGCTGACCCGTTCATTGTCGCGTTTGGCGTCCTGACGACGTCAAACGCGACAAAGAACGGTCGGGACGCCCTCCCCCTGGGCGCGTCTTTTGTCTTTGCGCACCCCCCCGGATAGCGCCCGAACTCCTGGGCCCCGGAACGCGGCCGGCCCGGCTGCGGCTCGCAGGTCCTACGGCAGGCCTGCCCGGCTGAGGAGAGCGACCCGCTGGGCTTCGGCATCCCTGGTGATGGCGGCCTCGTCGCCGGAGCGGAGCTCACCGTCACGGACCACGATGGCGCCGTCGACGACCACGGTGGTGACATCGGATGGCAGGCAGGCGTAGACGAGCTGATCGGCCGGGTCGGACCCCGCCAGGGGGGCCACGTGGGCGCGGTCGACCCGCACGACGGTGAGGTCGGCTCGCTTGCCGACCTCGATCGAACCGATCTGATCGCCCACGCCCAGGGCTCGGGCCCCGCCCATGGTGGCCAGCTCGAGCACCGTGGCGGCAGGCATGGCGCGCGGCCCGCACCGGGGCTTGTGGATCAGGGCGGCCAGGCGCATCTCGGTGAACGCGTCGAGTCGGTTGTTGCACGCCGCTCCGTCGGCCCCCAGCGCCACGTTGATGCCGTCGGCCAGGTACTCGGGAATGGGCGCGATGCCGGACGCCAACTTGAGGTTGGCCGACGGGCAATGGCACACGTTCGGGCGGTGCCGCCGGAGGAGGGCCCGCTCCTCGTCGTCGAGCCACACCGAGTGGGCCATGACCAGCCGACGGTTCAGCGCGCCCCACGACTCGAGGGCGACCAGGTCTCGGCCCTCGGCGGTGGCGCCCAGCCGGTCGGCCTGACCCTGGTTCTCGTTGACGTGGGTGTGCAGCACCAGATCGGCGTCCTCGGCCAAGCCGACGCACCGCCGCCACATCTCGGGCGTGGCGTTGCGCGGGCCGCGGGGCGACAGGGCGACGCGGATGCGTCCGCCGGCCGCTCCGTGCCAACGCCCGAGTAGGGCGATCACGTCGGCCCAGGCGTCGTCGGTCTCCTCCCCCACCATCTCCGTGCCGGGCTCCCAACGGTCCATGAGGGCCTTGCCGATGAAGGCCCGGATGCCGAGGCGCTCGGCTGCCGCGAACGAGGCGTCGGTGTGGCGAACGGTCTCCATCGACAGGACCGTCGTGGTGCCGCCGGTGAGCAGCTCGGCGATGCCCAGGGCGGCCGACGCCCCCAGCGACGCCTCGTCGTGGGCCTGCTCGAGCGGCCAGACGCGTTCCCGCAGCCAGTCGATGACGTCCATGTCGTCAGCCAGGCCGCGGAACAGCGTCTGGCACAGGTGCACATGGGCCTGGACGAAGCCGGGCGTCACCACGCAGCCCCGGACGTCGAGCTCCTGGTCACCCGCGCCGACGTCGGGCCCGATGGCGACGATGCGCCCGCCGTCGACGGCGATGTCGCCCGTCAGCGTGCCCAGCGGTCCGACGGTGACGAGGGTGCCCCCTCGCAGCACGAGCTCGGGCACGCCGCTATCCAGCCAGAGCGGCGGCGGCGGCCAGCGAGATCTCGAGCATGGCCGCCTGGCCGGCCGCGAACGCCTCGACCCCGTCGCCCTGGTAGGTGGCCTCACCGGTGAGGAGGTTGGAACCGGCGCAGATGATCGAACCCGCCTCCCAGCCCATCACGCCAGCCACCGTGAACAGGCACGAGGTCTCCATCTCGAAGGCCAGCACGCCCTTGGTCCGCCACTGGTCGATGATCTCCACCGTGCGCTCGCCCTCGTAGAAGCTGTCGGTCGAGCGGGTCAGTCCGACCGGCACGTCGAGCCCGGCGGCGGCCGCTGCGGCAGTGAGCGCCTGCACCACGCGCGGGGTGGCGACCGGCGGGTAGTTCACCGGCGCGTAGTAGCGGGACGTGCCCTCGTCACTGACGGCACCGTGGGCGATGGCCACGCCTCCGACCGGCACCAGCGGGCTGATCGACGCGCAGCTGCCGACCCGGATGAACGTGCGCCCGCCGCACACCCCGAGCTCCTCGACGGCGATCGACACCGACGGCGAGCCGAGCCCGCTGGTCGCCACCGAGACCGGCGCGTCGCGGTAGGTGCCGGTGTACACGGCATAGCCCCGCCGGTCGCCGACCTTCTTGCCGTCGTCGAGCATGCTGGCGAGCATCTCGACCCGCTCGGGACTGCCGGACAGCAGCACGACCGGCGCCACGTCGCCCTCCCGCACGCCGAGGTGCGGGAACGTGCCGTCCGGCAGTCGCATGTAGCGGGTGGTGAGCCACTTGCTCTGGTCGATGGTCATGATTCCTCCGGGAAGCGGCGGTCGAGGACCCCCGCGCTGGTGAGCAGGTGGAGCTCTTCGGCGTCGGCCAGGTCGAGGGCCTCGGCCAGATCGATGGTCAGCAGCCGGCGGTCCTCCATGAGGACCTCGCCGGCCACCACGGTGTGGCGCACGTCGGCCGCGTTGCACGACCACACGAGGTGCTCGACGACGTTGCCCCGGCCGCGCCGGAGCAGCGGATGGGTGTGGGGCCGGCCCAGGTCGACCACGGCCAGGTCGGCGGCCTTGCCCACCTCGATGCTGCCGACCTCGCCGGCGAGGCCGAGGGCACCGGCGGCACCCATGGTCGCCAGACGCAGGGCCGTGGCGCTCGGCACCACGGTCGGGTCGGCGGTGCGCTGCTTCTGCACGAGGGCCGCCATGCGCATCTCCTCGAACATGTCGAGGTTGTTGTTGGTCATGTTCGAGTCGGTGCCGAGGCCGAGGTTGGCGCCGGCGGCCAGCAGCTCGACCACCGGTGCCACTCCGTTGCCGAGCTTGGCGTTCGACGTTGCACAGTGAGCGACACCGGCACCGCTGGCTGCCAGCCGCTCGATGTCGGCGGGGGTCAGCTCCACGCAATGGGCCAGTAGGACGTCCGGTCCGAGGCCGACCAGTCGGTCGATCCACTCCAGTGGGGTGAGCCCACCCGTGAGGCCGGCGACGATCTCGAGCTCGGCCCGGCTCTCGGCCACGTGGGTGTGGATGCCGACCCCGAGCGCAGTGGCTTGCTCCCGCATCCGCTCGAACGTGGCCGGCTCACAGGAGTAGAGCGAATGCGGCCCGAACCACGCCCGGATGCGACCACCGGCTCGGCCGTGCCAGTCGGCCACGAAGGCCTCGTTGTCGGCGAGCGTCTCCCCCACTCCGACCGGGTCGTCGATGACCTGAGGGCTGAACGTGGCCCGCAACCCCGACCGCTCGGCCACGGTCGCCGCCTCGACCGGGTGGCGGAAGATGTCGATGAAGCTCGTCGTACCGCCGGCAATGAGCTCGGCCTGGTTGAGCAGGGCGGCGGCCCGGATGTGGCGGGGCTCGTAGGCCCGGTCCTTGGGGAGGGCGTAGTCCTCGAGCCACTCCATGAACGGCAGGTCCTCGAAGACGCCGCGCTCGAGCGTCTCGTGCATGTGGGCGTTGCACAGGCCGGGGATGACGGCGGCGCCGGCGGCGTCCAGCACCCGAGTGGCCTCGACGTCGAGGTCGGCCCCGATGGCGGTGATGCGGCCACCGGTGACGGCGATGTCGGCGGTGAGGATGCGGTCGTCCGGATCGACGGTGACGACGATGCCGCCCCGGACGAGGAGGTCGACGCGCTCAGGCAACGGCGGGAAGCACGTCGCGAGCGAACCGCTCGAGCCCGGCGAGATCGAACGGCGACTGCAAGTTCAGGATGGCCATGCCCACGCCCGCCGCCTCGTAGGAGCGGAGCACGGTGGCCATGGCGTCGGGGTCGCCGGTCAGCACGCGGCTGCGCACCTCCTCGTCGGTGCCGCCCCGCGTGCGCTGGAAGTGGGCGACGAGCGCGTCCTCCTCGGCCGGGTCGCCCGACAGCTCGCCGAACACGAACGCGGTGCGCTCCATGTCGGCCGGCTGGCGGCCCGCAGCGACCAACCGGGCGTCGAGGTCGGCGTTGACCTCGGCCCACTCCCACGGCGCCGAGAAGCTGTTGAACATGGTGGCGTGGCGGGCGGCGATGCCCTTCAGGCGCGGGCCGCTGCCACCGACGAGGATGGGGATGCCACCGGGGCGGACCGGCTTGGGGTCGAACACGGCGTCGTGCAGCTCGTACCACTTGCCTTCGAAGTCGACGCGCTCCTCGGTGCAGAGGCGGGAGAACATCGTGAGGGCCTCGTCGAGCCGGCCCATGCGCTCGCCGACCGGCGGATACGGGATGCCGTACATGGCGTGCTCGGCGTCGTGCCAGGCGGCGCCGAGGCCGAGGATGGCACGCCCGCCGGTGATGTGGTCGAGGGTGACGGTCATCTTGGCCAGCACCGCCGGATGCCGGTAGGTGACGCCCGTGACCAGCGTGCCGACCTCGAGGTTGCGGGTCTCGGCGGCCAGGGCGGCAAGCGTCATCCAGCCCTCGAGCTGGGGCCCGTCCGGAACGCCCCCGCCGGTGCCCGGCCGCTGGCCCGGGTTGAGCGGCACGAAGTGGTCGAACGTGAACCCGGCGCGGAAGCCGAGCTCGTCGGCGGCCTGCCACACGTCGCGCATGGCGGCGAAGGAGGTGTGCTCGGGAGGGGTCTGGAAGGCGAGATGCACGGATCAGTCCTTGACGTAGGCCCGGCCGACGGCGGCCGGGGCGGAAGAGCGGCCGACGAACGTGGCCAGAGCGGCCAGGGCGACGACGTAGGGCAGGGCGATGAGCAGCTCGTGCGGCAGGTGCACGCCGGCCGTCTGGGCTCGGACCTGGAAGGCGTCGGCCATGCCGAAGAGGAGGCAGGCGCCCAGCACCGGGACGGGCCGCCATTTGCCGAAGATCATGGCGGCCAGGGCGATGAAGCCCCGCCCCTGTGTCATCTCCCGCTGGAAGACGCCGACCTGCACGAGGCTCAGGTACGCGCCGCCGGCGGCGGCCAGCAGCCCGGAGAGGATCACCGCCTGGTAGCGGACCCGGACGACGTCGATGCCGACCGAGGCCGTGGCCTCCGGGTTCTCCCCACAGCCCCGGAGCCGCAGCCCGAACGGCGTGCGGAACAGCACGATCCACACGACCGGCGCCAGGGCCAGCGCCGCCCAGTCGAGCACGCTGAGGTGGTCGAGGATGCGGCCCACGAAGGGCAGGTGCTGCACGAGGGGCAGGTCGATCCGACCGAACTTCGGTACCGACGGGCTGGTGCCGGGCTGGCCCCAGATGGGTTGGATGAGGGCCGATGTCAAGCCGACGGCGAGCAGGTTGATGGCGGTGGCGCCCACGATCTGGTCGGTCCGCAAGGTCACCGAGAACCAGGCGTGGACCAGACCGGTGAGCGCGCCCACGGCCAGGGCGGCGAGCAGCCCGAGTACGGCGCTGTGGGTCCACCATGCGGCGGCCACCCCGGCGAAGGCACCCAGCAGCATCTGGCCCTCGAGAGCGATGTTGATGACGCCGGCCCGCTCCGACAGAAGCCCGCCGAACGCCGCCAGCAGCAGGGGGGTCGAGAGGTAGATCCCCGACAGCACCAGGTTGATCGACAGGATGCCGTTCACCGCGGCTCCTTCCGGGACAGGCGTCGCTCGAGCACGACGCGAGCGGCGACGAAGGCGACGACCAGCCCGGAGATCACCGTGATCATGTCCCGGGACACCCCGGCCCGAGCCTGGAGGAGGACCGAACCGGACCGCAGCACGCCGAAGAACAGGGCCGACGCCGCCACCCCGACCGGGGTGATGGCCCCGAGCAGGGCCACGGCGATGGCGTCGAAGCCGTAGCCGGGACTGAACGAGTCGAAGTACCGGAGGTGCACGCCCAACACCTCGATGGCCCCGGCCAACCCGGCGAGGGCGCCCGACAGGCACATCGTCTGGACCGTGACCCGGCGAGGGTCGATGCCGTTGAAGCGGGCCGCTGTCGGGTTGCCGCCCACCATGCGCAGGCGGTAGCCGGCCCGGGTGCGGAAGAGGAACCACCAGGTGACGGCGACCAGGGCGCCGGCCACGAAGATGCCGGCGTGCAGCCGGGTGGGCGCCCACACGCGGGGCAGCACGGCCGTGTCCTTCACCTTCTCGGTGGCCGAGGGCTGCGTCTTGCTGACGAGCAGACCGCCAGGGCTGACGAGGTAGGTCGACAGGGCGAAGGCGACGTAGTTGAGCATGATCGTGGTGATCACTTCGTGGACGCCGCGATAGGCCTTCAGCAGCGCCGGGATCAGCGCCCACGCGGCGGCCGCCGCCGCGCCACCGGCCATGGCCACGACCACGTGGACGACCGGCGGCAGGGTGGCCTGGGCGCCGATCGTCCCGGCCACCAGGCCGCCGATCACCAGCTGGCCCTCGACCCCGATGTTGAACAGGCCACCCCGGAAGGCGACCGACACGGCGAGACCGGCCACGAGCAGCGGCGTGGTGGCCACGAGCGTCTCGGCCAGACCCCGTTGCGACCCGAGGCTGCCCTCGAACAGCGCCCGATAGGCGTCGAGCGGGTTGGCGCCGGCGATGGCGATGATCGGCGCGGCAACCACCAGGGCGGCCAGGGCGGTGCCGACGAACAGCACCACCGTGCGCACCCCGTGCCGGCCGACCAGCGCGGCGGTGGCCGGGGGGCGCCCACCCTTGGGCGGGGGTGTCTCCACCGGCGGGACGATCACGGTGCTCACGCCGGCACCTCGGACGTGCCCGTCATCCACGCCCCGACGGTGAGCTCGTCGAGCTCGTCGGGTCGGCCCTCCCCCACGATCCGGCCGCCGCGCATGACGACGATGCGGTCGGCCACGGCCAGCACCTCGCTCAGGTCGAGGCTGACCAACAGCACGGCGCATCCGGCGTCGCGGAGATCGACGAGCTCTTGGTGCACGAAGGCGGTGGCGCCCACGTCGAGGCCTCGGGTCGGCTGGGCGGCGATCATCACGGCCGGTCGCCGGGCCACCTCCCGACCCACCACCAGCTTCTGCTGGTTGCCGCCGGAGAGCTGGGCCACGGTGGCCTGCAGGGACGGTGTGCGCACGCCATAGCGCGCCACCACGTCGGCCGCGAAGCGCTGCACGCCGGAGGCCGAGAGCCGACCGCCGGACCGGGCCAGCGGCGGCCGGTCCTGGTGCCCGAGTGCGCAGTTGTCGGCCACCGACAGGTCGGATGCCACCGCCGCGGCATGACGATCTTCGGCGATGTGGGCCACGCCTTGGCGCAACCGCTGGCCCACCGGGAGGCGGGTGACGTCCCGCCCGGCGATGACGATGTGACCCGATCGGCAGCGGCGCACGCCGAGGACCAGCTCGATGAGCTCGGTCTGGCCGTTGCCCTCGACGCCGGCCACTCCGACGATCTCGCCGGCACGGACCTCGATGTCGAGCGGCCCGACGCGTTCGCCATCGCCCACACCGACGAGGCTGAGCGCGGGGCCGCCCGACGTCGAGGCCCGCGCCGGAGGATCCGGGAGGGCCCGCCCGACCATGAGCCGGGCGAGGTCGGCCTCCAAGGCATCGCGTTCGGGACCGGGCACCCGCTCGTGGTCCTCCAGCCGACGGGTTCCCACCACGGCGCCGTCGCGGAGGACGGTGGCCTCGTCGCAGTTGGCCACGATCTCCGGGAGCTTGTGGGTGATGAGGATGATCGTGCAGCCCTGGGCCTGGAGGGAGCGCACGACGGTGAAGAGCTCGACCACCTCCTGGGGGGCCAGCGCGGCGGTGGGCTCGTCCAGCACCAGGATGCGAGCGCCGCGGTGGAGCGCCTTCAGGATCTCCACTCGCTGGCGGGCGCCCACGGCGAGGTCGGCCACGCGGGCGCCGGCGTCCAGGCGGAAGCCGTACCGGTCGGCCAGGGCCTGGACCTCGCTCACCGCCCGACGGCGGTCGATGAACAGCCGGCGAACCCGGGGCTCGCTGCCCAGCACGAGGTTCTCGGCCACGGTGAAGTCGGGCACCAGGCTGAAGTGCTGCTGCACCATGCCGATGCCGGCGGCGATGGCGTCGGCCGGCGATCGGAACCGGCGCTCGACGCCCTCGACCTCGATGGTCCCGGCGTCGGGCCGGGTCATGCCGAACAGGACCTTCATCAGCGTCGACTTGCCGGCGCCGTTCTCGCCGAGCAGGCCGCGCACGGTCCCGCCCGCCACCTCCAGGTCGACGCCGTCGTTGGCGACGACGCCGGGGTACGTCTTGGTGATGCCCTGGAGGCGGAGGACGGGACCGTTCGGCATGTCGACTGCTACTGGGCCGGCACGGTGATGGCGCCCGACTTGATGTCGGCCGTGGCCTTGGTCACGGCATCCTGGATGGTCTTCGGCAGCGACCCGAACGTCTTCTGGCAGACGCCGACCGAGTCCTCGGCCAGCCCCAGGTTGTGGACGCCGCCCTTGAACGAACCGTCAGCCACCGCCTTGGCCTCCCGCTCCACGGCACCCGACACGTCCTTGGTGGCCGAGGTGAGGAAGTTGTCGGGGGCGAGGGCGTCCTTGCACGTGTCGGTGCCGATCACCCAGTGGCCGGCCCCCCGGGCCTTGGCCTCCTCGTAGGCACCGAGGCCACCGGCACCGGCGACCTCGAAGACGATGTCGGCGCCGTCGTCGTAGTAACCGGCGGCCAGCTCCTTGGTCTTGGCTGCGTCGCCGAAGCCACCGACGTAGGCCACGTTGACCGTGGCCTTGGGGTTCACCGACTTGAGGCCGGCTTGGAAGCCCTTGAGGAAGCGCACGACCGGCGGGATCTCGAGGCCTCCGGCGAAGCCGATCTTGTTGGTCTTGGTGGTCAAGCCGGCGATGACGCCGGCGAGGTACGCGCCCTCGTTCTCCTTGAACGTGACGCTGGCGACGTTGGGCAGCGGCGTGCCGTCCTTGTCGGCGGCCACGTTGTCGATCGACAGGAAGTGGGCGTTCGGGCTGGCCTGGGCCACCTCGACGATGGCGTCGGTGATGAGGAAGCCGACACCGACCACGAGCGAGGCACCGTCATCGACGGCCTGCTGGAGGTTGGGCACGTACTGGGCCTGCTCGCTCGACTCGAGGGCCTTGCCCGTGCCGCCGAGGTCCTTGGCCGACTTCGTGATGCCGGCGTACGCCAGGTCGTTGAAGCCCTGGTCGCCGAGCCCGGCCTGGTCGGTGACCATCACCCACTGGTAGTCCTTGCCGGCGCCCGTGGTCGGCGAGGCGTCGGCGGAGTTGGACGAGTTGCTGCTGCTTCCGCAGGCGGCGGCAAGTAGGGCGAGGGCAACGAGCAGGCCGGCGATCGGCGCGCGTCGTCGAAGTGGTGTCATGGGTTGCTCCAGCGGTCTGGTGTCGGACGGGTGGGGTTGGTTCAGCTGGCGCCACCGGTCGCGGCGAGGTCGCCGAGAACCCGGCGGTACTCGAGCGTCATGCGGTCGCTGCGGGTGTGCAGCTCCGAGGTGACGTCGATCGGGAAGTCGGGGTTGACGGCTTCGAGGAGCCGCTTGTCCTCCGACTGGACGATGCGATCGACCTCCGCGATCTGCTCGCGGATCTCGGGTGAGGGTCGGTCGCTGCGGGCGATGAACTGGCAGAAGAGCGTCGTGCCGTCGTCCACCGGGGTCGCCGTCTTGTAGAGCACGTGGCGCAGCCCGTTCTCCTCGTACTCGAGGACGCCGCGGAAGATCAGGGGCTGGACCAGCTCGGCGTGGGTGGTGCGCCGGGTGAGGTCACTGGTGATGCCGAGGTTCTGCTTCTGCTGCTCGTTGACGGCGGCGACGTAGCTCACCGAGAAGCGCAGGACGTAGCCCTCCCGCTCGACGGTGAAATCCGACAGCCGGGGGTTGGCGGCCGAGCCCACCGAATCCTTGTGGACCCAGGCCACGTGGCTGACGTCCAGGGCGTTGTCGATGATCCGGGGGGCGGACGCCGACCACTCCTCCATGAGCTCGTGGATGAGCACGTAGTCCTCGGCCTCGGCCTCGGGGAGGTACGGCAGGTCGTTGCTGGGCTCGCCCACGCACGCCCACACCAGCCCATAGCGCTCGGTGACGGCCACGGACTGGACCCGGGCTCGGCTGGGCACCGGCAGGTCGGGGTCGTTGGCAGGGATCTCGACGCAGGCGCCATCACCGTCGAACCGCCACCCGTGGTACGGGCACACGATGCAGCCGTCGGCCACCCACCCTTGCGAGAGACGGGACGACCGGTGCGGGCACTCGTCGAGCGACGCATGCGGCGCCGCACCCTCCGCCGGCCGCCACACCACGTACTGCTCGCCGAACATGCGGAACGAGCGGGGCTCGGGGCTCACCTCGCCCTCGTAGGCGATGGGGTACCAGTAGTCGCGCAGGGCGGGAACGTCACTGACGAGCATCGGTTCCCCCGGTCGAGCAGTTCATATGCGTGCAGACCATATGTAGGCAGACGACCTGCCACAAGGGGGTGAAGGATGAGTTAAAGCGCAGGAAACAAACGGGACACCATTCGGGACACGGCGTCTCGAGACGGCAGCGACGGCACGGCGCCCACGACCGTGCAGGCCAGCGAACCGGCAACCAGTGCCCGCCGGGCGGCGTCCTCCAGCGAGAGGCCGGCGGCCAGCCCGGCGGCAAGGCAGCCGCAGAGCGCGTCCCCCGCCGCCGTGGTGTCGGCCACGGCCACGACGGGCGCCGGCAGCAGCAGCGAGGTGCCATCGGTCCGGCGCAGCTCGGCGCCACGTTCGCCCAGGGTGACCAGGAGCTCGCCAGCGAACGGCGCGACCCCGAGCCCGTCGACCTCGGTCTCGTTGGGCACCAGCACGTCGCAGTGGACGACCAGCTCGGCCGGGAGCTCGCGCGCCGGCGCCGGGTTCAGCACCGTCCTGGCACCGGCGGCCTGGGCCGCCGCCAGGGCGTCGGCCACGGTGGTCATCGGCACCTCGAGCTGAGTGAGGACGACGTCGGCCCCGGCGATGGCCTCGGACGGGCACATCGCCGCGGCGTTGGCCCCGGCGACGACCACGATCGAGTTGGTCCCGGTGGCGTCGACCGTGATGTGGGCTCGGCCGGTCGGCAGCTCGACCCGTCGCACCCGTCGGCGGTCGATCCCTTCGGCATCCAGGGCGGCGAGGACCTCGTCGCCGTCGGCGTCGACGCCCACCGCGCCGACCATGGTCACGTCTGCACCCTGGCGCGCCGCGGCGATGGCCTGGTTCAGGCCCTTCCCCCCGAGCGACCGCAGGTAGGCCTCCCCCGCCACCGTCTCGCCCGGTCGCGGCAGCCGCTCGACGCGTGCGATGTGGTCGATGTTCATGCTGCCGACGACAACGACGCGCGCCATGAGGAAACACTATGCGCCTATACGATCTCGCCGATGAGCGCCGGCACCCCCCGCCTCGTCGTCATCGACACCGATGGAGGCGTGGACGACGCCGCCGCTCTCTGGTGGGCGGTGACCGATCCAAGCCTCGAGGTGCGCGCCATCTCGATCGTGTGGGGCAACGTCGATGTCGACATCGCCCGCGGCTCGGTCCTCACCGTGCTCGAGGCCGCCGGCCGCCTCGACATCCCGGTCGCCCTCGGCCGCGGTGTCCCGGACGGCCCCGTCCCACCGCTGCGCCCGGCCACGTTCATCCACGGGGAGGACGGGCTCGGCAACACCGGGCGCCCAGTGCCCGACGTACCGCCCCACCCGTTGGACGGGCCCACCCTGCTGGCCGAGACCATCCTCGGGGATCCCGGCGCCGTGGAGCTGATCACCCTCGGCCCGCTCACCAACGTGGCGGCGGCCCTCGCCGCCCATCCGGGGCTGGCGGGCGCCACCCGTCGGATCACGATCATGGGCGGCGTCATCGGCGGCCACGGCAACGCCATGCCGACCGGCGAGGCCAACATCGCCCACGACCCGGGGGCCGCCCGGGTGGTGCTGGCGGCGGGGTGGGCCGAGCCCCCGCTGCTCGTGGGCCTCGACGTGACCCACCGGGCCACGCTCACCGACGACGAGTTCGCCCTCCTCGCCGAGCACCGCACGGCGGCCGCGGCCTTCCTCGACGAGCCGCTCCGCTTCTACCGCACGGCCGGCGATGCGTTCACCCGGCCGGAGTGCCCGTGCCACGACCTGCTCGCTGTGCTGGCGGTCGCCCATCCCGACGTGATCACCGACGCGCCCGTCCTGCCGGTGGCCGTGGATTGCGGCCAGGGCCCGGCCTGGGGGTCGACGATCGTCGACCTGCGGGCCGAGCGCAGCGCCGGCAGCGTGACCGCCCACGGGCCCGACCTGGGCTTCTCCCCCTGTCGAGTGGCGATCGGCGTCGACGTGGACGTGTTCCGCCGCCTGGTCCGGTCGTTGTTCTCCGAGGAGCGGCTCAGCCCCTGACTCAGGGCACCAGGCGCCAGGCGTCGCCGTCCTGCTCGACCCGGCCCGCGGTGGGACCCCCGAAGTGGGTGCCGATCACCAGCGCCCCGTCCTCAGTGCGGTCAGCCAGGAACAGGCGCCGGGTCTTGGCGCCCAGCGGGGTGTCGGTGTCGGCCGGCGCCCCGATGTCGGGCTCGGCGAACTGCAGCGGGTGGTGCGCCATGTCGCCGGTGATGACGGCCCGCTCGCCCCCGCTCTCGATGACCACGCTCACGTGGCCCGGGGTGTGGCCCGGCGTCGGCACCAGCCGCACCTCGGGACACACCTGGTGGTCGACCTCGACCAGGTCGGCCTGGCCGGCGGCGAGCACCGGCCGGATGGTGTCGCCCACGTTCATGTAGTCACCGTCGGTCGTCGACCAGTGCTCCCACTCCACCCGCCCGAACAGGTAGCGGGCGTTCGGGAAGGTGACCACCCACTCGCCGTCGACCAGGCGGGTGTTCCAGCCGACGTGGTCGAAGTGCATGTGGGTGCACACCACGGTGTCGATGTCGCCGATGGCGTAGCCGGCATCCGCCAGTGACTCGAGGAAGCCGCTGGGCATGGCCGGCATGATCAGCCCCTCCCGCAGGTGGCCCACGCAGGTGTCGACCAGGATCCGGCGCTCGCCGGCCTCGATCACCAGTCCGTGGATCGACAGCCGGGCGTCACCCTCGGGCGTGACGAAGGGCTCCAGCCAGCCGTGGCGGGCCACGGCGTCGGCCGGCGGATCGGTCAGCAACCCGTTCATCGGGATCGGCAACTCGTGCTCGACCACCTTGGTGATGCGGACGTCGCCGATGGTCCAGTGGGTGTGCATCAGGGTCTCCCTTCGCCGGGCACGACGACCTGGACGGTGTCGACCCGGGCATCCATGGCGGCCAGCGACGGCTCGGCATCGCCGAGCGTGGTGGCCGTGAGCAGGTACAACATCTGCCGATCGTGACCGCCGAGCACACAGGCGATGGCCCGGCGCCCGTCGTCAACCGGAATGCGGTCGGCCACCTCGCCGCCGGCGCGCACTCGCAGGAACGCGCCGGCGGTGACGGCGGCGACCCACACGGCGCCCTCGGCATCGAGGCACATGCCGTCGGGCGCGTGGCCCGGCGGCAGCTCGGCCCAGACCGTTCCGCCACTCAGGTCACCGTGATCGCCGACAGCGAACGACCGGATGCGGTTGCCGGCGCTCTCGGCCACCAGCAACGTCGAGCCGTCGGCGGTGAGGGCCATGCCATTGGCCACCAGCAGGTCGTCGGCCACGGCGTCGACCTGGCCATCGGGCCCGACCCGCAACAGGGCGCTGGGGACGAGACGGCCGCCTGCGTGGCGGTCGTAGCCGAACTGCCCCACGTAGCTCCAGCCCCCGGGGTGGCTGATCATGTCGTTGACGCCGTGGGGCGCCAGCGCTCGCAGGTCGGCGTGGACGACCACGCCCTCGGGGTCGAGCCGGAGGACGTCACCCGCCATGGCCACCACGAGGAGCCGCCCGTCGGGCAGCCACCCCAGCCCCGACACCGGCGAGTCGTGCTGCAGGACGGTGGTGACCTCGTCCCCCACGACCCGGAGGACGCGGTGGCGATGCATGTCGGACAGCCACAGGGCGCCGTCGTGCCAGCGCGGCCCCTCCCCGAACGCCAGTCCCCCCAGCACAGCCCCCACTGGCCGTGACCGTAATGTCATCGGCATGTCGACCGACGACCCCTTCGCCCTCGCTCAGACCGCGGCCGGCGTGCTCGCCGAGCGCACCGGGATCGACCGCCACGACGTGGCCGTCGTGCTCGGCTCGGGTTGGGGCCCCGCCGTCGACGAGCTGGGCAAGACGGTGGCCGAGATCGCCGTCACCGAGGTGCCCGGGTTCCCGCCGCCGAGTGCGGTGGGGCACGCCGGCACCATCCGGTCGGTCGACGCCGACGGCAAGCGTCTGCTGGTGTTCTCGGGACGCATCCACCTCTACGAGGGGCACGCCCCGTCGAGGGTGGCCCACGGCGTCCGCACCGCGTTCCACGCCGGGTGCAGGACGATCATCCTCACCAACGCGTGCGGGGCCATCACCGAGGGGATGTCCATCGGTGACCCAGTGCTCGTCGCCGACCACATCAACTACACCGGCGTGTCGCCCCTCACCGGGCCCCAGCCGGCGGCGCCCTACGAATCCCGGTTCACCGACCTGACCGACGGCTACTCCCCCCGGCTGCGGGCCATCGCCAAGGAGATCGAACCCTCGCTGCGAGAGGGCGTCTACATGGGCTTCCACGGGCCCGAGTACGAGACGCCCGCCGAGATCCGCATGGCCCGCACGCTGGGCGCCGACCTGGTCGGCATGTCGACCGTGCTGGAGATGATCGCCGCCCGCCACCTGCGCATGGAGGTGCTCGCCGTGTCGCTGGTGTCCAACCTGGCGGCCGGGCTGCACAAGGGCGAGATCACCGGCGACCACGTGGTCGAGGTCGCCGGCAACGCCGCCGGGCGCATCGGCCAGCTGCTGCGCCAGACGATCGACCGGATGTGACCGTCACCGCCGCCGACGAGGCGTTCCTGCGCCGAGCCATCGAGGTGGCCGCCGCCGCTCGGGCCAAGGGCAACCTGCCCTTCGGCGCCGTGCTCGCCGTCGACGGCGCCGAGCGACTGGTGGCCGAGAACACCGTGCTCAGCTCGGGCGACGTCACCGGCCACGCCGAGATCGAGCTCGTCCGGCTCACCGCCGGGTGGGACCGTTCGTCGCTGGCCGGCGCCACGCTCTACGCGTCGAGCCAGCCGTGCCCCATGTGCATCGGGTCGATCGCCTTCTCCGGCATCGGCCGGGTCGTGTTCGGCGTGGACGCCGCCACCGTGGCGGGCTTCCGGGACGGCAGCGGGATCGCCCCCGTCCCCCAACCGGTCACCGTCGAGGGACCGGTGCTCGTGGAGGAGGCCATGATCGTGCACGAGGGGTTCTGGCCGACCGCCTGAGGCGGCATACTGGATGGGACGGTGAGCCGGCCGGGTGGCCGCGGCGCAGCTCGACTGCGTCGAGGAAGGTCGGGACTCCAAAGGGCAAGGGTGCTGGCGAGAGCCAGGGCGGGGCGACCTGTCGGTTCGGGCAACAGAGAACAAACCGCCGATGGCCCGGGAAACCGGGCACAGGCAAGGGTGAAACGGTGCGGTAAGAGCGCACCAGCGTCCGGGGTGACCCGGGCGGCTGGCAACCCCCACCCGGAGCAAGGCCAAGCGCGGGACGACCGGCCCGGTCGATGTCCCCAGGTAGGCCGCATAGATGGATGGTCACCCAACCGGACCCCCGCAAGGGACCGGTGGACAAAATCCCGCCTATAGGCCGGCTCACCGTCACCCACCTGGTCCCACAGCCACCAGTACGGCCTCTGACCAGCACGTTTGTGTGGCGATCGCTACGTGGCGCTCGCGCACCAGCTCGGAGTGGGCCGTTCGGAGCGCGCGACGACGTCCGCGGTCAGTACGGCTCGACAGGCTGGCGTTGGTCTGCGATCGTGAGATGGTCGACAAACGGGGAGGGGTCACATGACCGACTCCGTAGCCCTTGGGACCAACGAGCTTTCCATTGCTCCGGGCACCCACCTCTGCGCCTTCTTCCGTGGGATCGCCGAGCGCGACGAGATCATGGTGCCCTTCCTCCTCGAGGGCCTTCGGGCGGGCGACAAGTGCACGTGCATCGTCGATGACGGCGTCGAGTCGGTGCGCGCCGCGCTCGGCGTGGATGTCGGCGAGTCGCTTGGCGACCGCCATCAACTCGACATCCTGTCGTCGAAGGAGACGTACCTCCGGCACGGCACGTTCTCGACGCAGGAGATGCTCGACTATTGGGAGGATTCGGTCAGCGTCGCGCTGCACGAGGACGGGTTCCCGTTCGCGAGGTCCGCGGGCGAGACGACGTGGACGCTGAAGGAGCTTCCCGGGCTCTACGAGTTCATGACCTACGAGGCGCGACTGAACGAGTTCCTCCCGCGCTACCCCCAAGTGGTCCTGTGCCTGTACGACCTCGACCACTTCGGCGGAGAGGTCCTCGTCGACATCTTGAAGACGCACCCCAAGGTGCTGATGGGGAGCACCATCCTCGAGAACCTCTACTACGTCCCGCCCGACGAGTTCCTCGCCGGGCGCGCATGAACCCCACGGCAACCGGCCCGCGAACCACCGACGTCACCGCCCGCGACTTCGTCTCGTCGCTGACAGCGCTGCAGGCGCTGGCGATGGTGATGACCGAGAGCACGGGCGAGGACGAGGTGCTCAACCTGGCTGTGTCCGCCGTCCAATCGCTGAGTCCTCACTGCCGCGCGGAGGCGGTCTGGCTCGACGGCGAATGGCGATCCGTCGAGTGCCTCCGAGGACGACTGCGACCCCGGGCGGGGCTCGAGGCCGAGATCGCTGACCTGACCGCTGCCGGCGGCGTCCTGCGCTGGCCGAACGTGGCCTGGGCGTGGGCGTTCCCCTTGTCCAGCCGCGGCGGCGCCTCGGGGTACCTGGTCGTCGGCTCGCCGGAGCGACCGCCGCAGCACGAGTGGTCGCTGCTCCGCACACTGGCGCAGCAGGCCGGCGTCGCCCTCGCCAACGCCCGCCTCCTCGCCCGTGAGCGAGCGACACGCGCCCAGGTCGCCGACGAACATGACACGTTGCGCCGCGTCGCGGCGCTCGTGGCGCGCGGGGCGACGCCGGAGGAGGTCTTCACCGCGGTCGCGACGGAGGCCGCGAGGCTTCGAGAGGCGGACGTCTCGATGATGAGCCGCTACGACGCGGACGGCACCGCCACGGTCGTCGGCGCCTGGGCGAGGAACGGTCCGCAGGCCCTTCCGCCGGGAACCCGAATCGAGCACGGCGGGAACACCGTGCACACGCTCGTCTTCGACACGGGCGCGCCAGCGCGGATCGACGACTACGGAGACGACGCCGGCGTCGGCGGCCGCACCGCCCGCCAGCTGGGCGTCAGTTCGACCGTCGGTGTGCCGATGCACATCGAGGGACGACTCTGGGGCCTCATCGGCATGGCGTCGATGCTCGCAGAACCCCTGCCGCAGGACACCGAGCCGTGGCTCGCCGGCTTCACGGAGCTCGTGGCCGCTGCCGTCGCGCACGCCCAGTCCTGCGTCGACCTGCAGGGAGTCGCCGAGCAGCAGGCCGCGCTGCGGCGTGTGGCGACGCTGGTCGCGGAAGCCGCGCCGCCGGCAACGGTGTTCGCGGCGGTCGCCGCCGAGGCGGGCGGCGTCCTCGACGCGGACGTCGCGATGCTGAGTCGGTACGACGCCGACGGCGCCGCGACGGTCGCCGGCGGTTGGGCCAGGATCGACATCGATCCGCCCATCGGCATCGGCACCCGAGTCGAGCTCGGTGGCCGGAACGCCGACACCCTCGTCTTCCGATCCGGCGAGCCGGTGCGGGTCGACGACTACAGCGACGCGTCCGGCCCCTCCGCCGACGTGGCGCGTCTGTGGGGCCTGCGCTCGGTCGCTGCCGCGCCGATCAGCGTGGATAGCAGCCTGTGGGGCGTGATCAGCGTGGCATCCTGCCGAGACGAGCCGCTGCCGGCGGACACCGTGGAACGGCTGGCCGCCTTCACCGAACTCGTGGCCACGGCCCTGGCAAATGCCGAGACCCAGGCTGCCCTGACTGCGTCGCGGGCACGTATCGTCTCCGCCGCCGACGCCACACGCCAGCGGATCGGACGCGATCTCCACGACGGCGCCCAGCAGCGGCTGGTCTCGCTGGCCCTGCAGGTTCGGGCAGCGCGGACCGCGGTGCCGCCCAGCGCGGCTCAGCTCGCTGGGCACTTGGATCAGCTGGCCGACGACGTGACGAGCGCCGTGGAGGAACTACGCGAGATCGCCAGCGGCATCCACCCGGCGGCACTCATCAGGGGTGGACTACGGCCGGCGATCAACGTGCTCGCGCGCCGCGCCGGTGTCCCGGTCCGTCTCGACGTCGACATCGACGGTCGGCTGCCGGAGCCGGTCGAACTCGCTGGCTACTACGTCGTTGCCGAGGCACTGACGAATGCTGCCAAGCATGCGGTGGCCACTGTCGTCGACGTCCAGGTGGCGGTGAGGGCCGGCGTCCTGCATGTCGAGGTCAGCGACGACGGACGAGGCGGCGCCGACGTCACCCGCGGCTCGGGGCTCGTGGGGCTGGCGGATCGGGTGGAGGCACTGGGCGGGCGGATCGCGCTCCACAGCCCGCAAGGCAAAGGCACCAGCGTGAGCGTCGCACTGCCGCTCGGCATCGGCGCGTCGCGGGACTGACTGACCCGACCTCGGCGAGGTCGAGACCAGCCCTCACCGGGCCAGCCATCCAGACCCGACTCCGAACTCCCGAGCGCCGTGACCGCAGAGACCGACGCCTGTCGGATCTCCATCCGAGTCAGAGCGCGGCGAGGGCATCGAGGTCGCGGATGGCGGCGCAGGAGCGGCGAGCCATGGCCAGGAACATGCCGTCGGCTCGGTCGCTGCGCTCGGCCGTGGCGAAGATCGCTCCGAGCACGGTGATCATCGGCCCTTGGAACATGCCAGCCCGGTAGTCGTCCCAGCAGGTGGCGAGGTCGTAGCCGGCGATGCCAAGGGCCTGGTGGTACGCGGCGACGACGGCCTCTTCGTGGTTGCGGCGGTCGGTGGTCTTCAGGCTGGTTCCGAGGAAGTAGCCGAGGTCGCGTCCGGGCAGTCCCACGGTGAGGGTCTGCCAGTCGACGACGTGGACCTCCTCGCCGAACATGAGGTTGTCCAGCCGGTAGTCGCCATGGAGCAGGGCGAAGCGCTCGGGTCGGGCCGCGATGAACGTCGCAGTCGCGTCTCCGGACGTGCGCAGGGTGGCCACGTCGACGCGGTCGAGCTGACCGGCGTAGCGCTCGACGAACTGGATCACGCCTTGCTGCATGACCTCTCCGAGGAAGGTGGCGGCGTCGGCGTCGAATGTCGAGATGGAGCCCAGCTCCTTCAAGGTCGGGTCGCACCAGCGCGGGGCATGGAGCCCGGCCAGGTTCTCGACCGCGGCGGTGGCCTCGGCGACCGTGCACCCTTCGGCCTGTACTCCGGGCACGGCCGGGGCCAGGTCGTCGAGCAGCAGGGTGAACGTGAGCCCGTCGTCCGCGACGGCGCCGTACCAGCAGTGAGGCGTGCGCACCCGCACGGTCGAGGCCAGCTCGGTGTAGAACCGCACCTCGGCCCGGTAGCCGTCGGCCACCCGCGCCCGAGCCTCGTCATCGCCGGCCGCGAGCTTGGCCACCAGGGTCGGCGGTCCGTCCCACGTCAGGTGGAGCCGGTAGCTCGCGCCGATCTGGCCGGTGCCCACCCGCTCGGCCTCCACGGCGCGCACCTCGCGGCCGAGGGCTCCCGACAGCCACCCGGGTGTGAGGTCGTCGACCTCGGCCGCGACGATCACCGCACCCACCCAGGGTTCGCCGGGAGATCAGACACCGCGGCCGGCCGCACGGCCAGGTAGGCGGGCAGGATCGGCGCCAATTCGTTCGGCGTGGCGCCGTGGAGGATCACGCCCGTGGCGCCGGCGTCGAACTGGTCGACGATCCGCGCCGCGCACCGTTCGGGCGAACCGGTGGCCGAGGCGGCCAGCCAATGGTCGGGCAGCAACTCGGCCACGTGCTCGAGCTCAGCCGTGGTGGCCTTCGAGTCGAACCCGCCCTGGAACCCCTGCACCAGTTGGTCTTCTCGGAAGCGGGACAGGTCGGCCGGGTCCCAGCCGTTCACCCGGACGAGCAGGTCGCCGTAGCCCTGGAGGTAGGTGGCCAGCCGGCCGACCGTCTTCAGCAGCCGGGCGTCCTCGGGGATGTGGTCGCCAATGGTCGCCAGCACCGACCACACCCGCACGCTGTCAGGGTCGCGGCCGGCCGATTCCGCGCCCCGTCGCACAGCGGCGACCGAGCGGCCCAGCGTCTCGTCGGTGAAGTAGGTGTGGAGCACCACCGAGTCCATGCACGTGCCGGCGAGCTCGAGCGTCTTCTCACCGAGGGCGACCAGGAGGAGCGGGATGTCCTCGTCGAACGTCGCCTCCTGGTTGAGGTACGTGTACTTCCCGGCCGGGCCGTCGTGGCCCAGCACCATCTCGCCGTGCCACAGCCGGCGCAGGATGCCGGCCAGGTCCTCGAGCTGGGCCCACGTCACCGGCGACAGCCCGATCGCCCCCATGAGGGCGTCGAATCCACGGCCGAGGCCGAGGGCAAACCGCCCACAGGTCATGCGGTGCATGGTCGTGGCGAACGTTGCCGTGACGAGCGGGTGTCGGGTGTTCGGGTTCGTCGCCGCCGTGGCCACACCAAGCGTCTCGGTCACGGCGCCGACCGCGCCCGACAACGTGCAGGCGTCCTTGACGTTGAACCGCTCCGACACGAACGCCGAGCC
>JAOBWJ010000028.1 GCA_025463335.1 Acidimicrobiales bacterium | reverse complement strand
GCCTGCTTGAACGGCGGGGCCACCTTGTTCTTCACGACCTTGACGCGGGTGCGGTTGCCCACCACCTCGACGCCGTCCTTGATCGACTCGATGCGACGGATGTCGAGCCGGACCGAGGAGTAGAACTTCAGCGCCCGGCCGCCCGGCGTGGTCTCGGGCGAGCCGAACATCACGCCGATCTTCTCCCGCAGCTGGTTGATGAAGATGCAGATCGTGTTCGACTTGTTGAGGTTGGCCGTCAGCTTGCGCAGGGCCTGGGACATGAGCCGGGCCTGGAGGCCGACGTGGGTGTCGCCCATGTCGCCCTCGATCTCGGCCCGGGGCGTGAGGGCCGCCACCGAGTCGATGACCACCACGTCGAGCGCCCCGGAGCGGATGAGCATGTCGCAGATCTCGAGCGCCTGCTCCCCCGTGTCGGGCTGGGAGATCAGCAGCTCGTCGATGTCGACGCCGATAGCCGCCGCGTAGGCCGGGTCCATGGCGTGCTCGGCGTCGATGTAGGCGCAGATCCCGCCGTTGCGCTGCGCCTCGGCCACCACGTGCATGGCCATGGTCGACTTGCCCGAGGACTCCGGGCCGAAGATCTCGACGACGCGCCCGCGCGGCAGGCCACCCACCCCCAGGGCCAGGTCGAGGGCCAGGGCACCGGTGGAGATCGTCTCCACCCGCATGGAGCCCTTCTCGCCCATCTTCATGATGGAGCCCTTGCCGAAGGTCTTGTCGATGTTGCCGAGGGCCATGTCGAGGGCCTTGGCCCGGTCGTTCGCACCCTTGTCTCGGTCCAGTGCCACTGCCTGCTCCTGTCGTCCGTCTCAGATCGGGGGACCATTCGGGTCCGATGGGGATGACCCTACGAAGGGGGTGTGACAGTGAGCAGGGCTCGAAATCACACCGATGTGATGTCTCCTACCGTACGACGAACATCCGTTCGTTTCAAGCACCCTCGGCCAGATCGACGCCGGCCACCTCCGAGTAGCGGGCGCCTCTCGGGTGCAGCTCGCTGCGGACGAGCGACAGGCGGGCCGCCGACCACGACCCGGCCAGCGGCTTCCCGGCCGCGGTCGACGGGATCCACGCGCCCCGGCGAGCCCGGGCGAGCGTGAGGTGACCCCGGAACGGGCGGGCCTCGTCCACCGGCACCAGCGGCGCGGTGGCCGCGAACACGGCCGCGGCCAGTTCGTCGAGCCCGCCGACCGGCGCCATGAGGATCGACCGCCCCAGCCGGGCGGTCACCGGGCCCATCGTCGCCACCGCGGTCGGGCCGCCGGGGAGGCCCGCCCCCAGCGGTGCGACCAGCTCGTCGGCCACGTCGCCGAGGAACCGCAGCGTCACGTGCCACTGGTCGGGCGTCGTCCACCGCACCCCGGGCACGTCGGGGCGGTCGAGGGCCCCGATGGCGTCCAGCACCTCGGCGGGCGGCCACACGGCGACGAACAGGCGCACGCCCCTAGCCTGGTGCCATGAGCGAGAAGGTGACCATTGATGATGCGGAGCTGCGTGAGCGGCTGACGCCGGAGCAGTACGCCGTCACCCGCCAGGACGCCACCGAGCGGGCGTTCACCGGCTGCTTCTGGGACGACCACGAGCCCGGGACGTACCACTGCGTCGTGTGCGACGCCGAGCTCTTCCAGAGCGGCGAGAAGTTCGAGTCGGGCTCGGGCTGGCCGTCGTTCTGGCAGCCGGTCGAGGACGCCCCCGTCGAGCAGATCCACGACCGCTCCCACGGCATGGTGCGCACCGAGGTGCGCTGCTCGCGGTGCAACTCCCACCTCGGCCACGTGTTCCCCGACGGTCCGCCGCCCACCGGCCTGCGCTACTGCATCAACTCCGCGAGCCTCCGCAAGGAGCCGGCCGGCGCCTGACGTACGCCCCCGGGCGCAGCCCGACATGCGCCCTCGGGCCGACGACACGACACGCGTCCGGGCCTACGGTTCGGTCGTGAATCCCAGCCGCCGATGGTTCGTGGTCGCCATGGCCATCGCCATCGGCGTCTTCCAGCTCGTCGGGTCGTTCGGCGCGTCGACCGACCAACCAGACCGCAAGGCCATGGACGCCCTGGCCGTGGCCCTGGTCCTGCTGGGCCCGCTGGCCCTGGCCTTCCGCGACCGCTGGCCGGTGTTGGCCGCCGCCGCCGCCCTCGCCGCGGCCGACGTCTTCATCGGCCTGGGCTACCCGTACGGGCCGATCTTCGTGAGCGTGGTCGTGGCCCTGGTCGCCGCTGTGCTCGCCGGACGCCGCCGCGCCACCTGGGCGGTCACGGCGGTGGGCTTCGCCGGCTTCGTGCTGGCCGAGGCAGTCGACCCGAAGCGGATCGGCCAGATGCCGTGGCTCCACCTGCTCGTGGTGGCCGCCGTGCTCGCCGCCGTGCTCGCGGTGGCCGAGGCGGTGCGGACCCGGCGGGAGCAGACCGCCGAGCGCCAGCTGGCTGCCGAGGAGGACCAGCGCCGCCGGGCCGGCGAGCACCGCCTGCGCATCGCCCAAGAGCTCCACGACGTCCTGGCCCATGACATCTCGCTCATCAACGTGCAGGCCGGCGTGGCCCTCCACCTCGTCGACGAGCAACCGGAGCAGGCCCGCACCGCCCTGGCCAACATCAAGGAGGCCAGCCGCGACGCCCTCCACGAGCTGCGTTCGGCCCTCGACCTCCTCCGCGCCGGCGACGACGCCCCGCGCACACCCAGCCCCCGGCTCGAGGATCTCGACGCCCTGGTGAAGGCCGTGCGTGGCAATGGCCTCGACGTGCGCCTCGAGCGGAACGGCCCTCTCCCTGCGGTGCCCACCGCCGTCGAGCTCGCCGCCTTCCGCATCGTGCAGGAGGCGCTGACCAACGTGACCCGCCACGCGCATGCCCGGACGGCCACCATTCGGCTCGACCATGACGGCGATGCCGTCACCGTCGAGATCACCGACGACGGCCTCGGCGGCGATGCCGTCCCCGGCAACGGGATCACCGGCATGCGGGAGCGCGCCACCGCCCTGGGCGGGACGCTCGAAGCGGGCCCCCGTCCCGGCGGCGGCTTCGGCGTCGTCGCCCGGCTCCCGGTGGGGCACGAGTGATCCGGGTCGTCATCGCGGATGACCAGGCGCTCGTGCGCGGCGGCTTCCGGGCCTTGCTCGACGCCCAGGTCGACATCACCGTGGTGGGCGAGGCGGCCGACGGGGACGAGGCCGTCCGCCTCGCGGTCGAGCACCGCCCCGACGTGGTCCTCATGGACATCCGCATGCCCGGGGTCGATGGCCTGACCGCCACCCGGGCCATCGCCACCGACGCCCGCCTGGCCGATGTCCGGGTCATCGTGCTGACCACCTTCGACCTCGACGAGTACGTGTTCGAGGCCATCCGATCGGGCGCCAACGGGTTCCTCGTGAAGGACACCGAGCCGGCCGAGCTCCTCCGCGCCATCCGGGCCGTGGTGGCCGGCGACGCACTGCTGTCCCCCGGCGTGACCCGGCGCCTCATCGAGGAGTTCGCGGCCCGGGCCAAGGATCCGGGTGACGTCCCCGGCCTCGACGCCCTCACCGACCGCGAGCGGGAGGTCATGGCGCTGGTGGGCCAGGGCCTCACCAACGACGAGATCGCCGCCCGGCTCTTCGTCAGCGGGGCCACCGCCAAGACCCACGTGAGCCGAGCCATGGTCAAGCTCCACGCTCGGGATCGAGCTCAGCTCGTCGTCTACGCCTACGAGGCCGGGCTCGTGCGGCCGGGCTGGCTCCACTAACGAGGCGGATCCCGCCCAACTCAGCGACCACGGCCTACCGCCCCTTCCCCGGGGCGAACCCGCGACGAATGGTCAACAGTTCCGTTGACTTTCCGTCGCGGGTTCAACGGAGGATCTACTCGGTGACAGGACCCGTCGCCGGAGGCACGCAGTAGCGCGCGAACTACCTCACCGGGCGCAGGCGACGAGCCCTCCCGGGCACGACGACGGGAGCGGCGGCGGACCGCACGATGGGCCCATGACCACCTCTGCCCTCTCAACGACGGGCCTGACCAAGCGCTACGGCGAACGCACCGCCGTCGATGGGCTCGACCTCGAGCTCCCGACGGGTGTCGTCGCCGGCTTCGTCGGCCCCAACGGTGCCGGCAAGACCACGACCATGGCCATGCTGCTCGGCCTGGTCCGACCCACCTCCGGCACGGCCGCCGTCCTCGGCCACCCCATCGACCATCCGAGCGCCTACCTCCACGACGTCGGCGCCCTCATCGAGAGCCCGGCCTTCTATCCGGCGCTCACCGGCATCGAGAACCTGCGGGTGTTCGCCACCGTCGGCGGGCACGACCCCGACCGCATCCCCGCCCTGCTCGAGCTCGTGGGGCTCGAGGGCCGAGGCGATGACCGCTACCGCGGCTACTCCCTCGGCATGAAGCAGCGGCTCGGCATTGCTTCCGCCCTCCTCGGCGATCCGAAGCTGCTGATCCTCGACGAGCCGTCGAACGGCCTCGACCCGCAGGGCATGCGCGAGATGCGCGACCTCATCGGCCGGCTGGCCGGATCGGGCCGGACGGTGCTCGTCTCCTCACACGTGCTCAGCGAGCTCGAGCAGGTGTGCGACTGGTTGGTCCTGATCGACACCGGACGGACGCTCTACCAGGGACCGGCGGCCGACTTCCTCGCCGGGAGCGACGGCCTCGCCGTGGCGCCCGAGCGGCCCGAGGACCTCCTTGCCCTGGCCGACCTGCTGGTGGCCGGCGGCCACCTCGTCGAGGTCCGAGACGACCACCTCATGGCCTTCATGGATGGTGACGCCAAGCGGGCGGCCGCCGCCGTGAACCGGGCCGCGTTCGACGCCGGGATCGTGCTCGTCGAGCTGCACGCGCAACGGTCGAGCCTCGAGGAGCGGTACCTCTCGATGGTCCAGGGAGGTGCGCTGTGACCGCCGTGATCAGAGCCGAGCTGCAGCGCCTCTGGCGGCGCAAGCCCATGACGCTGGCCGCCCTGGGCGCCCTGCTGTTCTCGGTCGTCGCCACCCTCACCGTCTTCTCGGGCGCCCCCGCGAGCGGCCCAGTCGGCCCTCAGGGCGGCACCACGCTCGAGCTGCTCGGTCGCCAGGGCGGCGGCACCGAGGCCTTCGCCGTCGGCGCGTCGTTCATCGGCTTCTTCGTCTTCGTGACGTTCATCGCCCTCCTCGCCAGCGAGTTCTCGGGCGGCACGTACCGGGCTCTGCTGCTCCGCAACCCGCACCGGCTCCAGGTCATCATCGGCAAGCTGGTGGGCATCCTCATCGTGGCCGCCGGTGTGGTCCTGCTGGCCGAGGTGGCCACCTTCATCATCTCGTTGCTGGCCGCGCCCGGCCAGGACGTGTCCACGTCCGACTGGTTCTCGGCCGGCAGCGCGGTCGACGCCGTGAAGGACTTCGGCACCGTGTTCGCCGGCGTCGCCGGCTGGGCCATCTTCGGCACCACCCTCGCCTTCGTGTTCCGCTCGGCACCCCTCGCGCTCGGGGTCGGGTTCGCATGGGCCGGACCGTTCGAGAACATCACGGTCGACTCGTGGACCACCGGCTACCGGGTCTTCCCCGGCCAGGTGCTCCGGGCGGTCATCAACGGCGGCACGCCCGAGCTCGGCCTGAGCCGAGCCCTGCTCACCGGAGCGCTCTACGCCGGGGTGGCGGCAGCCATCAGCCTGCTCCTGCTGGCGCGACGGGACGTGACGGCATGATGGGCCGGCTGCGACTGCTTGTTGTTCTGGTCGCCGTCGTCGCCGTTGTTGTGCGGCGGCGACGGCGGCGGTGCCGCGGCTAGCCCGCCTGGCTCATGGGTTCTGCGCCGCCTTCGGCGGTCACCATCGGTGCCTTCGGCCACCATCGCTGCTTTCGTCCTCGGCCGGTGCGGCGTTGTCGGCTTTGGGGCTTCGTCGGATTGCCCTCGCGGGCCGGACGGACGAAAGCAACGAAGGTTGGCCTCTCGGCACTGTTGCTCCTGACCCCTCTCGCTCGCCGCTCGTCTCGCGGCGGGGCCTTCCTCGCTTCGCTATGCCAGCAGCCGCTTGCGGGCCTGGTCCATCAGCGAGATGGCTGCGAACTGCCGGATCTGCCGGCGGCCGCCGGGCAGGCGCAGATGCACGGCCTCGACGGTCTCGCCGATGGCCAGGCCGAACCACACCGTGCCGACCGGCTGGCCGTCCTGCTCGGCCGGGCCGGCCACGCCGGTGACCGAGAGGCCGACGTCGGCCCCCAGTCGCTTGCGGACGCCCTCGGCCATCTGCTTGGCCGCCTCCTCCGACACGACGG
>JAOBWJ010000415.1 GCA_025463335.1 Acidimicrobiales bacterium | reverse complement strand
ATCACAGTGACCACCAAGACCACGGTGACGCCGAACAGCTACCAGGCCGTCGTCGGCACCAACGGCCCGGTGAGCATCACCACCAGCTAGTGGCCCCACGGTGTGCCGGCCGGAGGTCGGACGGTGTTGGGTGCTAGGCAGCGAGCAGCACGACGAGCACGGTCACGAGGACCAGCCCGACGGCGAGGGCGATCCACCAGCCATAGGTGGAACGCTCCTCGGGGATGACGATCGGTTCGGGGGCCGGCATGGGCTCGAGCTCGGGTTCCGGCTCGGGCTCGGGCTCGGGCTCGACCAGTACCATGGGACCGTTGCACCGATGACACACCAGCGACGTCGGGGCGTTGAGCTCGGCGCACGTGGGGCACGGGACCGACGCCACGGCCCGGCGGCCGCCGGCGCCGGGGAGGCGGCGCAGGGTGGTCTCGGCCGTCTCCTCACCGTTGAGGGTGGCGAGCGTGGTGGGCACCGGGGCCCAGAACAGCGGGTAGTCGCACTTCTTGCAGAACTCGTCAGCGGTGCGGGAAAGCCGGTCGAGCTCGGCGGCCGTGCCACAGCTCGGGCACATGATGGTCGTCGTCACTCCGTCGCCTCCGTCGTCATTGCGCCGCCCGCCATGGCGTGACGCTCCTTGGGCCAGAGCTTCCGCTCGCCGATGAACAGCTCGAAGCTCACGGCCGCCGGCAGGTCGGCCAGGATCAAAGCTACGAGGTCGTCGTCGGTGGCCCAACCGTTGCTGAGCACCTCGATGTGCACATGACCGGGATTCTCGGGGGCGTCGCCCTCGGCGTAGACCCCGCCGCTGTCGACCACCACGACCGGACCGCCGGTGATCAGCTCGAGCAGCTGGCGCAGGCCGCGGACGGTCCCCCGCCACGGCAGCATCTGGCCCTGCTCGCGCACGATCCGCCGCTGGGTCTGGTGGTCGAGCGACGGGTCGATGGTGCGGGCCCCGAGCCAGGCGCCCATGAACCGGACCATCGGTTCGGGGGTGACGGCCACATCGAGCAGGTGCTCCATGTTGTCGGCCTGCACCATGAAGCTGTCGGCCAGCTCCTGGAAGATCCCGAGGAAGCGGACGAGGAAGTCGTCGTCCAGCATGGCCACCGGCAGCTGGTCGATGAGCCAGCGGCCACGGTTCACCGCGCCACCACCTGGTGGGCGACGGACAGGAAGAGCGCCTGGGTGTCGAGGCGCACGACCTCGCGGCCGGCACCCAGCCGCGAGCCGTTGCGCACGTCGTACTCGAAGAAGAGCACCTCCTCGACGCGCTCGACGCCGTCGATGCCGGAGAGGAGCTGGGTGATGATGGCCGAGTTGAGGTCGGTGTCGAACGGCCAGCCCTCGCCCTGGGGCCCACCGGTGAGCGGGTTCACGAAGCGGTAGAGGGCGTCGAGCGACCGCTGGCGCACCAGGCCGGCGGGCCGGCCGGGCAGGGTCTTGACCAGGGCGGCCACGGTGACGCCCTGGTAGTAGGGCGTGCCGATCTCGATAGACGTGCCGACCACCCGGCGCTCGTCGAGGTGGCCGCTGACCGTGGCCACCAACTCGTCGGACAAGGCGAAGTCGTCGAGGACGAGCTCCTCGGCCGGCTTGTCGGCGTAAGGCACGACCAGCACCCGGACCGGACCACCCGGACGCTCGGGCGGGAGGCAGCGGGAGCGCGCCACGGCCGGTGACGCCTCCAGGGTGAGCCGCTCGAAGTCGTGGGCCGTGACCGCCCGCTGGCCGGTGCGCAGGGTCATGGGCCCGCGGAGCTTGGCGTTGTCGACCGTCTCGGCATCCACGCCGCCGGTGGCGGCCCGCAGATTGGTGACCGACCCGATGAACGGAATGGTGGTCTGCAGCGAGGTGAGCGTGTTGGCCCCGACGTTGCCGGGCGCGCCGCCGCCGTAGCGGTAACCCGACACGCCGATCTCGGCCCCGCCGGGAGGCACGGCGCCGTGCTGGACCATGCGGCCATCGGGGTAGCGGATGTTGGGCCCGAAGCGGATGGTGCCCGAACCCGGGTCCCAGCCCACGTGCCTGTCGTCCTTGCCCGACGCCGCGAAATCGGCGACCTCGGCCCACTCCTCGGTGCGCCCTTCGAACGTGACCCGCACCGTCTCCCCGCCCCGCCGGGGCAGGACCGGGTGGTGGCGCAGGGTGAAGGCCTGGTCGGGCGAGCCGTCGCTGCGGCCCGGGATCTCGGCTGCAGCCGCCTCGGCGTGCTCGGCCGCGACCGTGCCCCCGAGGCTGCGCACGGTCAGATCGCGCACTCGCGGCGACGTCTGGTACGTCGGCTGGCCGATGTCGGCCACGGCCAGGCGGGCCCGCAGCCAGAACAGGCGCTTGGTGCCGAGCGTCAACGGCGCATGGGCCATGGGAACGAGGAGCAGCACGCTGCCGTCGCGGTTCAGGCCACCGGTCGTGTCCTCGTGCACCACCACCGGGATCCACGACTCGCCGGCCCACACCTCCCACGAGAGCGGAGGGTTGCGGGGGTCGACGCCGATGCCCTCGATGGTCGCCTCGACGTCGAGGCGGATCACGTTGCCGGCCAGCGATCCCTCGAAGCCCAGGTTGAAGCAGTCACCGGGCAGGGGCTGCGGCAGGGAGCCGAAGCAGGGGATGGTGGCGGTGGGGTAGCGCAGGTCCTCCCACACGTCGGTGACCAGCTCGATGTCCTCGGCCAGGGTGGTCACCGCGGCGGTGAGGACCGGCTGGTTGATGAGCAGGTCCTCGAGCGTGGTGAACAGGACGGGGGTCTCGCGCTCGGCGTAGGGCGTGCCCACCTGGGTGCCGACCGGCACCCGCACGGCGTCGGCCTGGGCCGACGACAGCCAGAAGGTGAGGTCGGTCTTGGCGGACGACGACGGATACGGCTCGATCCCGACCAGGTCGAGGAACTTGGTGTAGAGCCGGTCGGGCACCTGGTTGAGCCGGAACAGGAGCATCTCGCTCATCCAGGCGAACAGCTCGATGAGGGCGACGCCGGGGTCGGAGAGGTTGTGGTTCGTCCACTCCGGCGTGTAGCTGGGGATGAGGCGCTTGGCCTCGTCGACGATGTCCTGGTACCTGCGGTCGTCGAGGTTCGGGCTGGGAAGGCTCACTCTTCACCCTCCCTCGGGATGACGTAGAACGGATAGACGAGGTTCCGGCGGTCGTTGGTGGCCTTGACCCGGTAGGTGATCTCGATGGCCACCTTGCCGTCGTGGTCGAGGTCAGGGTGGGCCTGGACGAGCTCCACCTCGATCCGGGGCTCCCACTGCGACAGCGATTCGCGTACGGCCTGGGCCATCTGGCCCAGGGTGTTGGCGTTGATCGGGTCGAAGAGCTGGTCCCAGATGGAGCACCCGAACTGGGGCCGCATGAGGCGCTCGCCCTTGGCCGTGGCGAGGACCATGACGATCGAGCGATCGATGTCCTCCGGGCCCGAGACCATGGCGATGGAACCGGTGCTGTCGACCCGCATCGGGAACGCGAAGCCGCGCCCGATGAAGGAGTTGGTGTCGGCCGCCGTCGAGTCGCTCAATTGATCTTCACCATCGCGCCCTTGACCGTCGCCATCGCCGAGGACTCGAGCGTGGCCCCGAGGTTGCCGCTCGCCTTGAACTCGGTGTTCGCGGCGATGGTCACACCCATGTCGGCGTTGATCTTCACGTTCATGCCCTTGAGAGTCAGATCTTGCGTGGCCTTGATGGTGACAGCCCCACCCTCGATCGTGACACCACCCTGGGCGTCGATCTTGATCGTGGCGCTGCCGGCCTTGATGGTGAACGCCTTGCCCGAGGCGACCTCGAGGTCGGTCTTGTCGGCACCCATGCGGAACTTGTTGGCACCGTCCGCCAGCGACAGGGCGATGTGCTTCTTGTCGTCGCTGCTGCCATCGCTCATCTCGAACTTGTGGCCGAGGCGCGACTTGATGAGGCGACTCTCGACCTCGTCGGTGGCGGTCGTCACCGGCGGTGGACTCGCCTTGCTCCACAGCCCGCCGAGGACGACGGGGAACCGGGTGTCGCCGTGCTCGAAGCCGACGAGCACCTCGTCGTTGACCTCGGGGCTGAAGTGCATGCCCATCGCGTTGCCGGCCCCGGGCGCCACCAGCCGGGCCCACGCGCTCTCGTCGGCGGCGCTGAGCGTGGGGAACGTGACCTTGACCCGGCCGGCGCTGTCGGGATCTTCCTTGATGGCGGTGATCTTGCCCACGACCAGACCGAGGCCGCCCCAACGGCTGGCTCCGGCAACACCCTGGCCGCCGACCAGGTCGGCCAGCCCCACGGGTGCCTTGTTGCCGGCGGTGAAGCGGGTCTCCATGCGGTCCTGGGAGATGATGTGCTCGACCGATGTCACCAGGTACTTGCCGCTGACCTTGGTGCCCACGCCGCCGACGTCGATCATCTTGCCGACCTTGACGGCCGGGTTGAGGGCGACGACGCCGTGGGCGAGGACCTCGGCGGCGTCGACCCGGGCGGTCAGGGCGTCGGCCACGGCCGAGGCTTCGGCGGCATCGACCACGGCGATCCCACCGGTGATGGCCGTCTTGCCCCATGCCGAGTTCGACGCCGAGCGGTTGCCGGTGGCGAACGTCGAGGTGGCCCCGATGCCAGGCACGGCGGTAGAGGTGAGCAGCCCGCTGTCGTTCCCGGTGATGGGCGCCTGGGTCCCGGAGTCCCACCCCTGCACGGTGATCTGGTTGGGCCGGCCGGCCCCCGAGTAGCGCACGCGGAACTCGTTGAGGTCGTCGCCGTAGGTCACGCTCGGGCCGTCGGTGCTGGCCCGCTTCTTGAAGTGGAGCCCGGCGTCGTCGACCCACCAGTCGCAACCGGTGCGCAGCGCGATGTCGGTCAGGAACGCGATGTCTGACGTCGTCTGCAGGACATAGGGCAGGTCGGCCCCGCTGATGTCGACGTCGGCGGTGAGACCGCAGGCCGAGGCGATGCCGGAGACGATCGTCTGGTAGCTCTGGTTGGCGAACGACTTCACATTGGTGGCCGCGCCCAGGCGATGGCTCTTGTCCATGCCCGCGACCACCAGCTCGGGCCGACCGGACGAGCCGGTGTCGAAGGTGATGTCGGTGATCTCGCCCACGAACACCGCCGTGGTGCTGCCGGTGTCCTCGTCCGGCACATCGACGGTGAGGGCCTTGCCCACCGTGAACGCGTCATCGTCGACGAGGGCGAAGTCGGGATCCGAGAACCGCAGCGTGCAGCGACCCGCGACCCACAGCGACATCTCGACGCGGGTCGTCATCAGGGCCAGGTTGGCCGCCTGGCTGAGGGCGGTCCCGTTGACCTTGACGTCGACGGTGAGGACGAGATCGGCAGCGGACATCGATCAGACCTGCTGCTTGGGGATGTTCAGGAACGCGCCGGGGCGGAGGGCCAGCGGGTCGGTGATGCCGTTGGCGTCGGCGATGAGCCGCCACTTGGTCGAGTCGCCGTAGTGCCGGGCCGAGATGCGGTCGAGCGTCTCGCCCTTCTGGACGCGGTGCACCCGATGGGGTTGGGGCGTCCCCGACGTGGGGTTCTGCGGGCCCCAGTTGGCGTCGGGCTCGTACTGCTTGAGACTCATGTCGACCTTGGCCCGGAGCGGCATGCCGGTGGACGAGAAGTACGTGAACCGGAGGTCGACGCTCTCGATGATGGCCTTGAACGAGTGCATGTCGCCCCAGTGGAACTTCACCCACGGCGGGCGGCCGTTGTTCTTGGCCGCGTCGTAGCCGGCCAGGGTGGTGTCGATCTTCATGAGGTCGAGCACCTTGTTGGTGTAGTTCGTGACCGGCACCCCGTCGGCGGTGGTGTCGAAGAGCAGGTCGAGGCTCATGGTGCTGGCCTGTCCGCCGTCGAACGCCAGCTTGGGCGCGTCGGTGCCCCGCTTGGCCTCACCGCTCCAGGAGTTGGACCGGGAGATGTGCAGCTCGGACGGGTTGAACATGCACGGGATGCGCACGTCCTTCTCCGTCATCAGGTACGCCTTCTGCTGCGTCGTCGGTTGGGCCGTCACTAGAAGCCTCCTCGCCAGAGTCCGCCACGCCGCTCGATCGATTCGAGGAGGCGCGCCTCGAGGGCCTGCACGATGGCGTCCATGGCCTGCTCCGACAGCACGAGAGTGTCATCGGCCGTTCCGGCCCCGCGCTCAAGGTTCGTGTCGGCGAAGCGCCGGATGGTGCGGTCGGTCGCGTCCGCAGGTCGCGCTCCCCCGCCCGGGGCCGACGACCGTTGCACGGTGCCGCCCGACCGGGACCGGGACGACGAGCCACCGCTGCCGCCGTCGGCCCGGCGCTGGATCTCCCCGCCGCTCGATGCCGACCGGGACACGATGGCGGCGGCGGCCGTTGCCGAGATGCCACCCGCGGACCCGCCGACCGAGTCAGGCACCGGCGGTCCTGCGGTGGCCCCCCGGACGCCCACGAAGCCGCCCACCGGCAGGCCGCTCGTCCCAGACGTGACCGGTCCCCGACCCTGGCCGTTCGTCCGGGCGGCCCGGGCCACGATGCGCTCGACCTGGGTGGCGGCCGTCTCCTCGATGCTCGGACGGCCACCGTGGAAGCGAGCGACCGGTGACGCGGCAGCGACGTGGGTCAGCTCGTGGGCGAGGATGCTCGCGGTCCGGGCGCTGCTGTCGGGGGTTGACGGCAGGTGGATCACCGAGCTGGTGGTGGCGGCGCTGGCCCCCACGGCCGCCAGCGCCCGGCGCGACGCCGTGCCGGTGGCGATCTGGACCGGCATGCGGCCCACGATGCGCTCGGCCAGCGGACGGAAGCGGACGGGGAGGGCGACGGGCCGCACCGGTGCGGTGCTGCGGAGCACCTCGTCGAAGCGGGCGGCGGCGCCGGCCGACGACGGGCGGAGCGGCCGGCGGCGGATGTCAGCCCGGGCGGCCGGGGCGCTGGTGGTGAGCGGGCGCAGGGCTGCGGGAGCGAGCCCGGGCAGGGACCGGGACGGGACGTCGGTGGCCCGCCAGCGAGCGGCCACCCCCGGCACCGGCTGGCGACGACCGCGGATGCGGTGGGCCACCGTGGCGGCCACACCTTGTGGCGTGCGCGAGCGGTGCACTGCGCCCGACTTGTGGACGCTCGTGGGGCCGGTCGCCCCCGAACCGTCCACATCCCGAAGGGCGAAGGCGGCCGGGGCGACGGGCAGGCCTCGCAGCGACGCGACCGTCGGGGCGCCCGCCGAGCCGGCGAACGCGGCAACCCGTTGGGCCCAGGACTGCGGGCCGGCGGTGACCGGTGCGACCGGACCGCCCTGGGAGATGCCGACGAGCTCAGACGGTTGGCGGGCACCCGGCGTCATGAGGTGATCGACGTGGATCGGCGATCCGTCCGGACGGCGCCGGACCATGGCGCGGGAACCCAGATCCACCGGAACCAGCCCGGCGGCGATCGCCGGCTGATGGGCCAGCGCCGTCTGACGGCGAGCCAGGTCGGTGGCGGTCTGCGGCTGATGGGCCAGTGCCTTCTGACGACGAACCAGCTCGGTGGCGGTCTGCGGCTGATGGGCCAGTGCCGCCCGACGGCGGGCCAGACCGGCCGGCCCCGCCGGCAGGCCAGGACGGGTCAGGTGACGGACCGAAGGCTGCGCGACTTCGGGCGCCCGGCCGACCCGCACGAGGGCCGGCGGCGCCACCTCGAGGGCGGTCCGCCGGAGCACCGGCTGGCCGTGCACCAGACGAGCGAGCAGGCCCGGCGTAGCCAGGCGCCCGGCTCCCGGGCCGATCGCCGTCACCCCGACGAGCGAGGCCGCCGCCGATGGCAGGCCGTGGGCGGCCACCGCACCAGGCACGTTGACGAACGGAGCGCCGCCCATGGGCGCCCGGCCCACGAACGCCGTCTCCGGCGCCGTGCGCGGGCCGACCCCGGCGGGATCCACGACCGCGCGCCGGATGCTGGGAGCCGTCGCTGCCGGCTCGGCAACCGGCGGAGACTGGACCAACCGGGGCCGGTTGGCAGCCGGGTGGTTGCTGGCCCGTTGGACCGACGCCACGGTCAGGTCGCCCCCGCCGACGGCGCCACCGCGCACGAGGGTCAGGCCGCCCGACACAGGTGGGCGCACGCCCGTCGAGGCGACCAGCGGCGACCCCCCGGCCATGGCGGCGGACGCCGCCGCCACCGAGGCGGACCACGCCGAACCGGGCGCAGCCGCTCGGGCCACGACGGGTGCGTCGGCACGGGCCGACCACCGCACAGGCCCGAGCGGGCCGACCGGCACCCGGTGGACACCGCCCACCACGCCGGACCTGGATGCGCTGGCGGCGCGGGCCAGCCACCGTCCCGGGCCCCGAGCGTCGGACGGTCGAAAGCCGGGATCACCGGTCGGGCCCTCGAGCATCCCGGGCGCAGCCGCGCGACGCACAGTTGCCGCCCCGGGAGGCAGCGTCCACCTCGACACCTCGACGCCGGGCCCGTCGGGGGAGCTCACGCTCCGATGACGGACGAGGATCGGTGCGGCGCCGGCGAGCGACGACCACGACATGACCGATCGACTCGAGTCCGACGCCACCGAGCCGACCGATGTCGCTGGCGCGCTCGTCGATCGTGACGCCGCCGGGCTGGCTGGTGCACCCTCCGACCGCCGAGCAGCCACATCGTCCACGCCCTGGCGAGCCGACCGCGCTGTCGTCGCGGTGGAGGGCCCGCTCACGCGTCCGGCAACGGCTGGCCCCGTCGACGCTGTTCGACCCGAGCTGGTTCCGGCCCCGGACGGTGCATCGCCAGACGCACCACCGTCGCGCACGATGACCGCCGGCCCGCCCACGAGCAGGCGACGCACGGCCTCCGGTGAGGCGTCGGCATCGATGACGGCACGCCGCACGGTGTCTGCCCACGACGCAGCCGGGGCGATCTGATCACTCCAACCCGCCGACAACGTCCGGGGCCCGACCGGCAACAGTCGCACCCCGGGACCGGCGGCGATGCTGCGCCAAGCCGTGGGTGCCCGCCACCCGGCGAGCAGCGGCCGAACAGCGACCTGGCGGCCGACCGTGGTCGGCGACGACGACGCCCGCTCGAGCTCGACTCCGGGCCACGTCACAGCCGGATCCGTGGCCTCCGGCCAGGATGCGTCGGTGGGCGCGAGCGACTCGGCAGCAACAACATCGCGTCCCGTCGCGTCCGTGCCGACCGGTGAGGCGGCGAACGTCGCCGCGGTGTTCGAGATGGTGTTCGAAACGGTGCTCGAGACCGGGCCAGCCGGGGCTCGATCGCTCGGCGACGCCGGCTGGCGGCTCGTCGGAGGCGAGGTGGGCGTGCGACGGACGGCCTTGTTCTGGTCGACGCCGACAGCTCGCGCCACGGAAGCCGCCGGTGCCGGCGGCGTGGGCCGAGGCGCTGGGCGGGAGGGCTCGCCGTCGCGGCGAGCGGGGCGGCTGGCCCGAGCC
>JAOBWJ010000404.1 GCA_025463335.1 Acidimicrobiales bacterium | reverse complement strand
TGCTCGGGCTCGAGCCCGGGGAGGAGATCGTCACCTCCGCCGTCACCTTCTCCACCGACATCGCGCCGATGGTGCGCGCCGGGATCGTGCCCGCCTTCGTCGACGTCACCCCGGACACCTTCCAGATCGACGTCGACGCCATCGAGGAGATGATCGGCCCGAAGACGAAGGCCATCCTCGCCCCGAACCTCATCGGGAACGCGCCCGACTGGGACCGGATCCGCGCCATCGCCGACGCCCACGGGCTGAAGGTGGTGGAGGACAGCTGCGACGCGTTGGGCCTCACGCTGCGGGGCACGCCCACCGGGACCCGCGCCGACATCAGCCTCACCAGCTTCGCCCTCTCCCACATCATCACCGCCGCCGGAACGGGCGGCATGGTGTGCTTCGACGACGACGAGCTGGCCGACAAGGCCCTGCTGCTGCGGCGCTGGGGCCGTCGCTCCGAGGTGCAGCTGTTCGGCTCCAAGAAGGGCGTCGACAAGCGCTTCTTCAGCACGATCGACGGCGGCGACGACGTCGGCGAGATGGAATACGACAACCTCTTCATCTTCGACGAGGTCGGTTGGAACTTCGAGCCGTCCGAGCTGTCGGCCGCCTTCGGCCTGGTGCAGCTCGACAAGCTGAGCGACAACTTGGCCCGGCGCCAGCGCAACTTCGAGCTCACCTCGTCGCACTTCGCCCGCTGGCCCGAGCACTTCACGCTCCCGAAGCTGACCGAAGGCGTGGAGACCGGCTGGCACATGTTCCCTGCCATCATCAACAGCCAGAGCGGGATCCGTCGCTCCGAGCTGCAGCAGTGGATGGAGTCGCACGGCGTCGACACCCGCATGGTGTGGACCGGCAACGCCACCCGCCAACCGGCGTTCAAGGACAAGCCCCATCGCCAGCCGGCGGGCGGCCTGCCGAACGCCGACCGGGTCATGGAATGGGGCATCGTGCTGCCCAACAACCACTCGATGAGCGACGACGACTGCGCCTACATCGGCGAGTGCCTCGAAGCCTTCCTGAAGAACAAGGGGATCATCTGATGGCCGGACGCTTCACCGGACGCCGTGCCCTCGTCACCGGGGCCAGCCGCGGCATCGGCGCCGGCATCGCCGAGCGGTTGGCCGCCGAGGGGGCCGACGTCGTCATCACCGCCCGCACCCTCGACAAGCACGATCACCTGGCCGGCAGCCTCCAGGAGACGGCCGCCCGATTGAGCGGCTACGGCACCAAGGTCGAGATCCTCGTGGCCGACCTCACCGACGAGGCCGCCCGCCAGGACATCGTGCCCACCGCGGCCGAGGCCCTCGGCGGCCACATCGAGATCCTGGTCAACAACGCGGCGGCGGCCATCTACCAGCCGCTCGCCGACTACCCGCTCAAGCGGCGCAAGCTCATCTTCGAGGCCAACGTCCACGCCACCCTCGACCTCGCCCAGGCCGTCATCCCGGGCATGCAGGCGGCCGGCGAGGGCTGGATCGTCAACCTGTCGAGCGGCAGCGCCCGGCACTGGGAGGGACCCCCGTTCGAGATGGGCGTCCAGGGCTCGACGCTCACGATCTACGGGGCGTCGAAGGCGGCGCTCAACCGCGTCACCAACGGGCTCGGCGCCGAGCTGTTCGGCACCGGCATCCGCGTCAACACCGTCGAGCCCCGCGCCGCCGTGCTCAGCGAGGGGGCGGCCGAGCTGGTGGGCAAGACCCTCCGCCCCGAGCAGATCGAGTCGATGGAGGAGATGGTCGAGGGTGTCATGGCGTTGTGCGACTGCCCGGAGGACGTCACCGGTCGGGTGACGGTGAGCCTCGACCTCATCGAGCAGGGCGGCCTCATCGTGCACAACCTCGACGGCACGGCGCGCTGATCGCTCAGGTCTGGTCGCGGTCCTTGGCCGCGTACATGGCGGCGTCGGCCCGGCCTAGGAGATCGTCGACGTCACTGCCACCATCGGCGGTGGCGGCGCCGGCGGTGAGGGAGATCGAGACCTCCTCCCCGGTGGGGAGCTCGATGGGCGCGCTGAGGGCCTCCCGGATGCGGGTGAGCAGGGCCCGGAGCGATCGGGCCTCGCCGTCCTCGACCAGGATCACGAACTCGTCGCCGCCCATCCGGGCAACCGTGTCGCCGGCACGGGTGGCGGTGAGCAACCGGTCGGCCGTCCTCCTGAGGACATGGTCGCCAGCCAAGTGGCCGTAGCGGTCGTTGACCGACTTGAACCCGTCGAGGTCGCAGTAGACGAGGCTCACCGAGGAGTCGCGGCGGCGAGCCGCGCTCAGCGCGTCGTGCAGCCGCTCGGTCAGGGCCGCCCGGTTGGGGAGCCCCGTGAGCTGGTCGTGGTTCGCGAGATGCTGGAGGCGGGCACGGGACTCGGCCAGGGCGGTGATGTCGACCGCACTCACGACCAGGCCCTCGACCGTGCGGTCGTCGAGCAGGTTGACCACGGTGAGGCTCATCGGCACGGTCGCCGAGCCGTCCTGGGTGGTGAAGGCCACCTCGAACGAGCGCTGCCCCGGTTCAGACATGGCCAGCGCCAGCTCGGCCTCGATGGTGAGGGTGTCGGAGTGGGTCACGAACTCGCGGAGGTGGCT
>JAOBWJ010000402.1 GCA_025463335.1 Acidimicrobiales bacterium | reverse complement strand
CCTGCTGGCCCTTGGGGCTGACGTCGAGGAACGGCGACACGAACCCGCCGCCAGCGTTGTTCACCAGCGTGTTGACCCGACCGAGCTGGCCCTTCACGTCGTCGAGGTGCCCGGCGACGGCCTCGGCATCGCGCACGTCGATCAGGCCGGTGACGACCCGCCGACCCATCGACCGGATCTCCTCCGCCGTGCGCTCGAGACCCTCCTGCTTGCGGTCGCAGATGGCGACGTCGGCACCGAAGGATGCGGCCGACAGCGCGGTGGCCTTGCCGATGCCCTGGGCCGCGCCGGTGACGACGACGACCTGGTCGGTGAGGAGGGCGTCCTCGGGGCGCAGGGTCATCGAGCGGACACCGTCTCGGTGTCGCGACCCGACTTGATGACGGTGCCGGGCGTCGCGCCGGTGGCCTTGCCATCGACGACCGTCTGCACGCCGTTGACCCACACGCTGGCGATCCCCTGGGACTGGGCGGTGAGCCGAGGGGTGTTGCCGGGCAGGTCGTTGATCAGCTCGGCCGGGTCCGACTCGATGGTCTCGGGGTCGAACAGCACGAGGTCGGCGTGCCAACCCTCGACGATGCGGCCCCGCTCCTTCAGCCCGAACAGCCGGGCCGGCACATCGGTGATCATCTGCACGGCCCGCTCGAGCGAAACGAGCTTGCGGCCCCGCACCATGTCGCCCAGGAAGCGGGTGGTGTACGACGCGCCGAACATGCGGTCGAGGTGGGCGCCGGCGTCGGAGCCACCGATCATGGCCCGGGGGTCGTCCCACACCGACTTCCGCAACGCCCAGCTGTCGGGATCGTTGTCGGTGGGCATGGGCCACAGCACGGTCTTGAGCTCGTCGTTGGAGGCGATCTCCACCAGGGTCTGGAACGGGTCCTGGCCCCGCTCGGCGGCGATGTCGCCCACGATGCGACCCTTCAGCCCCTCGTTGGCCTCGGAGAACGTGTCGCCGATGACGTAGCGCTTGAAGTCGGCCAGGCGGCGGAACACGCCCGCCTCCTTCGAGTTGGCCTGCTCGATCATCTTGGCCCGCACGTCGGCGTCGCTCAGCTTGGCGATGCGCTCCTCGACCGGCAGGCCCAGGATCTCGCCCCAGCCGGGGATCAGGTTGAAGGCGCAGAAGTTGCGCAGGCTCATGTTCATGGGCACCAGCACCGGCATGGTGAGGGCCACGACCTTGCCGCCGATGGCGGCCGCCGCGTCGGAGGCGCCGAGCTGCCGCGGCACCCGCTCGGGAACGGCGGCGTCGACGGTGAGCACGTTCCAGTTGATCGGGCGGTTGGCCGTGGCCGACATCTCGGCGAACAGCTCGATCTCCTCGTCCTTGAACTGGTCGAGGCAGCCCTCGACGATGCCCTCGAGCGTGGTGCCGTCGTAACGACCGGTGACCTCGCAGAGGGCCAGCAGCTCCTCCTTGGTCGACCAGCGCGACGGCACGGGGTTGCCGTCACCGTCGGAGTGGGTCGACGAGAGCGTGGTCGAGAAGCCCAGGCCGCCGGCCTCGATCGACTCCGCCAGCAGCTCCTGCATGGCCTTCGTCTGCTCGGGCGTGGCCTCGTTGCCGACCGAGTCGGTGCCCATCACGTAGCGGCGGATGGCGCAGTGGCCGACGAGGAACCCGGCGTTGAGGCCGAGGTTGCCGTCGAGCCGGTCGAGGTACTCGCCGAAGGACTGCCAGTCCCAGGTGATGCCGTTCTCGAGAGCGACCAGCGGCATGCCCTCGACCCGGGCCAGGAGGCGACGCATGTAGTCGGCGTCCTCGGCCTTGATGGGGGCGATGGTGAAGCCGCAGTTGCCGCCGATGACCGACGTGACGCCATGGACGTTCGACGGCGTGGCGAACGGGTCCCAGAAGAGCTGGGCGTCGTAGTGGGTGTGGGGGTCGACGAACCCGGGCGCGAGGACGAGGCCGTCGGCGTCCACCACGGTGGTCGCGTCCTCGTCGACCTGGCCGATGGCGACGATGCGCCCGTCCTTGATCCCGACGTCGCCCTGGACACCGGGCGCACCCGTGCCGTCCACGATCGTGGCTCCGCGGATCAGGTAGTCGAGCATCTCGTTCCCCTTCGAGGTCGCTGGCCGGTCGATACTACGGCGGTGAAGTACGGGATCACCATGTTCGCGACCGACCAGGCCATGCCGGCCCACGAGTTGGCGGTGGCCGCCGAGGAACGGGGGTTCCACTCGGTCTACGTGCCGGAGCACACCCACATCCCGGTCAGTCGGGAGACGCCGCCGGCCACCGGCACCGAGGAGCTGGAGGAGGGCTACAAGCGCACCCGTGACCCGCTCATCTCCCTGGCCGCGGCGGCGGCGCTGACCGACCGCATCCTCCTGGGCACGGCGGTTGCCCTCCCGGCCCAGCACGACCCCATCGCCTATGCCAAGGCCGTGGCCACGCTCGACGAGATCGCCGGCGGGCGGGTCGTCCTCGGCGTCGGCTTCGGGTGGAACAAGGAGGAGCTGCGCGACCACGGGGTGGCCTTCGCCGACCGCCGCGACGTCGTCCGCGAGGTCATGCTCACGTGCCAGGCCCTCTGGCGGGACGAGGTCGCCGAGTTCCAGGGCGAGCACGTGACCCTCTCCCCCAGTTGGTCCTGGCCCAAGCCGGTCCAGCAACCGCGGGTGCGCACGCTGCTCGGCGGGGCCGCCGGGCCCAAGCTGTTCGCCAACATCGCCGAGTGGTGCGACGGGTGGATCCCCTTCGGCGGCTCCGGCCTGAAGGAGCAGCTCCCCGAGCTCCGCAAGGCCGTCGCCGAGGTCGGCCGCGACCCCGACGAGCTGCACATCGTCCCCATGGGCGTGTTCCCGACGCCGGAGAAGATGGCGTACTACGAGTCGTTGGGCGTGACCGAGACCGTGCTGCGGGTGCCGGCGGCCCACGCCGACGAGGTGCTTCCCGTTCTCGACACCTACGTTTCCTACCTCCAGTAGATACCTTCTCGAAGGATCGATTCGACCAAGGGGGCGCTCGTGCGCGCGATCGTGTTCAACGGGGAGACAGCGGAGATCCGCGACGACGTGGAGGTCCGCAAGCCGGGCCCGAACGAGGTGCTCGTCCGGGTGGTCGCCGCCGGGGTGTGCCACAGCGACATCAGCGTCGTCGACGGCACCATCCCGTGGCCGGCACCGTCGGTGATGGGCCATGAGGGCGCCGGCGTCGTCGAGGCCATCGGCGACAACGTCAGCCGGGTGAAGGTGGGCGACCACATCGTCATCGGCACGGTGGCCAACTGCGGCATCTGCGACCGCTGCAACGCCGGCCACCCGACGTGGTGCAAGCAGTCGATCGGCAACCGCACCGAGCCGTTCACCGTGGGCGGCGTGCCCGGCGGCAACTTCGCGGCCACCTCGTCGTTCGCCGAGATGACGATCATCAAGGAGGTGCAGGCGGTCCCGATCGACAAGGAGGTGCCGCTCACCTCGGCCTGCCTCATCGCCTGCGGCGTGGTCACCGGCGTGGGCTCGGTGTTCAACCGGGCCAACGTGCAGCCGGGCGACGTCACCGCCGTGTTCGGCGCCGGCGGCGTGGGCCTCTCGGTCATCCAGGCCCTGCGCATCAAGGCCGCCGGCCTGATCATCGCCGTCGACACGCTCGCGTCGAAGGGCAAGCTCGCCCTCGAGCTCGGCGCCACGCACTTCATCGACGCCTCCAAGGAGGACGCCGTCCAGCGGATCCGCGAGCTGGCCCCGTTCTCGGCCGACAACGCCGAGGGCCCGTTCAAGGCCGGCGGCGCCAACTGGACCTTCGAGTGCGTCGGCCACCCGGCCGTCACCGGCTCGGCCGTCGAGAGCCTCGACTGGGGCGGCACCTGCGTGCAGGTCGGCGTCCCCGCCCCCGGCGTCACCTACGCCGTGCCGATCACGCACCTCACCCAGGTCGACCGGTCGATCGTCGGCTCCCGCGCCGGCGGCGTCCGGGCCCAGAAGGACATCCCGGTCATCGTCGACATGTACAAGAAGGGCCTGCTCGACCTCGACCGGATGGTCAGCAAGACCTATCCGATGGAGGACTTCTTCAAGGTCGTCGACGACATGCACGAGGGCAAGCTCGCCCGCGGCGTGCTCACCTTCTGATGGGCGGCGCGCTGGTCAAGGACGGTGGCTGGGTCTATGGCGTTCAGCTCCCGATCCAGACGCTCACCCTGAACCTGGTCGATCCCTGGGAGGACGCGGCCACGGTGGCCGACCTCGTCACCGTCGCCCAGAAGGCGGAGGCCACCGGCCACTCGTTCATCGGCGTGTGCGACCACGTGGCCGTGCCCGACAACGAGTACGCGGCCAAGATGCGGACCACCTGGTACGACACGGTGGCCACGCTCGGGTTCCTGGCCGCCCACACCACCGACGTGAAGCTGCTGTCGGTCGTGTGGATCGCCGCCTACCGGCACCCGCTGCAGACGGCGTCGTCGTTCGGCACGCTCGACCACCTGTCCGGCGGCCGGGCCATCCTCGGCGTCGGCGCCGGCCACGTCGAGGCCGAGTTCGACGCCCTCGGCGTGCCGTTCCACGAGCGGGGCGCCATCCTCGACGAGTCGCTCGAGGCCCTCTCGAGCGTGTTCGACGGCAAGTACGCCTCGTTCAAGGGCGAGCGCTACTCGTACTCGGATGTGGGTGTCTCGCCCCAGCCGGCGAGCGGCTCGCTCACCACCTGGATCGGCGGCAACTCGAAGGCGGCGTGGCGCCGGGTCGGCAAGTTCGGCGACGGCTACATCCCGATGGGCAACTCCCTCGACCAGTACCCGGCGATCATCGAGGAGATCCGCTCGGCCGCCGACGCCAACGGGCGGGGCGATGCCCCCATCGACATCGGCTACATGCCCGGTTGGGTGCACCTCACCGGCGAGTGGGGCAGCGACCTCCCGCCGGCCATGATCGTCGGCACCGAGGCCTACGCGGCCGACCTCCGGGCCGCCCGCGAGGCCGGCGCCAACACCGTGCACGTGAAGTTCCGCGGCCGCACCCTGGCCGAGTACCTCGAGCAGTACGACGCCTTCGTCGAAGAGGTCGTCCCGCTCGTCAACGAGGGCTAGCAGTCCCGGGTTCTGGGCGGTTGCGGTCGACCATCGACCGCAACTGCCCAGATGTCAGGCCTCGCCCTCGTCGGTGGGCGTGATCGGGAAGTCGGGGTCGATCGTCAGCACCTCGGCGTCGACCGCGGCCTCGTCGGCGGCGCCGATCCCGAGCAGGTAGCCGTCCCAGACGCACGCGATGCCGAGCTCGACGAGCCGGGTCACGAGCTGCTCGCACTGCTGGGGCGTCCAGTCCTGGAACTCGTACTGCACGTCGTCGGGGACGTCGTCGAGCCCGTCGATGGCGTCGATGAGGGCATCGGCCCTGGCCTCGAACTCGCCGGCGATCCGGAGCGTCCGCATCGTCCACTGGTGGGGCACGTGGTCGATGGCGAGCTGGTCATTCAGCTCGCGGGCCTGCTCCTGACTCCAGTCGCTGAGGTCGTACTCGACCACGTCGCGCCGGGCCTCGACGGCCGCCGCCGTCTCGGTCTCGGGATCGGGCTCCCGGGCCTTCTCCGTCGACAGCGGGACGCCGCAGTCATCGCACCAGGTCGTGCCAGCGCGGAACTCACCGCCGCATTGCGGGCACCACGCCGCTGGCTGCTCGTCCTCGTCGTGGTGACGGTGGAACAGGGAGTGCCGGCGATCCTCCACCGGCCCACGGGCGACCGGCGGAGGATCGTCGACCGGGCCGCTCACGCCGGCCAGACCACCGACTGCATCTCGGAGTAGCAGTGCAGGCCGAACGACCCGCCGTCACGGCCGATGCCCGACAGCTTGAAGCCGCCAAACGGCGTCTCGTGGTTGCGCTGCGTCGTGTTGACGCCCACGTTGCCGGTGCGCAGCCGCTTGGCCACCTCGAACGCCCGGGCCTTGTTGCCCGACCACACGTAGTCGTAGAGGCCGAACACCGACTGGTTGGCCAGGGCGATCGCCTCCTCCTCGTCGTCGAACGGGATGGCCACGACGACGGGGCCGAAGAGCTCCTCCTGCACCACCGTCATGGACGGGTTGCAGTCGGCGATGAGGGTCGGGCGGACGTAGTAGCCCGTGGCGATGTCGGGGCGCTCGGAGCCACCGGCGAGCAGGGCGCCACCCTGGTCGATGGCGCCGTTGATGTAGGCCTCCACCCGGTCGCGCTGGGCGGCCGAGATCAGCGGGCCGACGATGGTGTCGTCGTCGAGCGGGTTACCGACCTTCAGGGCGTTGGCCGTGGCGGTCAGCTTGCCCATCAGCTCGTCGTACACGCCCCGCTGACACAGCACCCGGGTGGGCGCGGTGCAGATCTGGCCCGAGTGGAACGCCCACGTCGAGGCGATGCCGGCGATGGCCGAGCCCAGGTCGGCGTCGTCGAACACGATCGCCGCGCCCTTGCCGCCCAGCTCCATGAGGTTGCGCTTCATGGTCTTGGCGCCGGCCTCGGCGATCTTGATGCCGACGTTGGTCGAGCCGGTGAAGCTCACCATGTCGACGTCCGGCGAGTCGACCAGCGCGGCGCCGGCCTCGGCCCCCGAGCCGGTGATGATGTTCACGACGCCGGCCGGGACGCCGGCCTCCTCGAGGATGGACACCAGGTCGATGATGTTCAGCGGGTCCTGCGGGGCCGGCTTCACGACCACGGTGTTGCCCATGGCCAGGGCCGGGGCGACCTTGCCCGCCATGTTGGTGAGCGGGAAGTTGTAGGAGGCGATGCACGCCACCACGCCCACCGGCGCCCGGTTCACGACAGCGCCGATGACGCCACCGGCCGACAGCGCGGTGTCGGGCATGACCTGGGGCGGCAGCGGGATCTGGTTCGACTCCATGGCGCCCTGGGCGTACCGGTTGAACCGGCTGATGGCGACCGGGACCTGCATCGAGGAGGCCACCTTGGCGGTGGCGCCCGTCTCGGCCTGGACCAGCGGCACCAGCTCGTCGTTGTGCTTGGCCAGCAGCTCACCGGCCCGGCGCAGGATCTCGGCTCGCTCGCCCGGCGTGGTCCGCGACCACGTCCAGAACGCCTCCTTGGCCGCGGCGGCAGCCTCGAAGGCGTCCTCCCGCGTGGCCTCGGGGGCAACGCCCACGACCTCCTCGGTCGACGGGTTCACCACGTCGTAGGTGCCGCCGCTCGCCGCCCGCCACTCGCCGCCGATCAGCAGCTTCTCGCGGTCCCAACGCTGTCCTGCCATGCCCGTGTCTCCCCTCGAAGTGCTTCGTCGGCGAACGATAGTCAGCTGGCCGTCCAGTCCAACGGCCGGTCGAGCATCCGGAGGGCGTTGCCCCGCATGATCTTGAACACCACGTCGTCGGCCAACCCGGCCATGTAGCCCTCGGCGATGGTCTTGGTGTCGGGCCACGTCGAGTCGGTGTGCGGGTAGTCGGTCTCGAACGTGACGTTGTCGACGCCGGTGATGTCGAGGCTGTCGATGCCGTGCTGGTCTCGGAAGAAGCACGAGAAGACGTTCGAGTAGTAGTAGGTCGACGGCGGGTTCGGGACGATGTCCTTGACCTCGGCCCACGCCCGGTGCTCGCGCCACACGTCGTCGGCCCGCTCGAGGATGTAGGGCAGCCAGCCGATCTGGCCCTCGGAGTAGGCGAGCTTCAGCTTCGGGTAGCGCACCAGCAGGCCGGAGAACAGGAAGTCCATCAGCGACGCCATGGCGTTGTTGAACGACAGCGAGGCGGCGACGGCCACCGGCGCGTCCGGGGAGGTGGCCGGCATGCGCGACGACGAGCCGATGTGCATGCACACGGTCGTCTTCGTCTCCTCGCACGCCTGGAAGAACGGGTCCCAGAAGCCGGAGTGGATCGACGGCAGGCCCAGGTGGGGCGGGATCTCGGAGAACGTGACGGCGCGAACGCCACGGGCGGCGTTGCGGCGCACCTCGGCGGCGGCCAGGTTGGCGTCCCACAGCGGCACGATGATCAGCGGGATGAGGCGGCCGCCCGAGTCGCCGCACCACTCCTCGACCATCCAGTCGTTGTAGGCGTAGATGCACGCCTCACCGAGCTCGCGGTCCTTGGCCTCGGTGAAGGCCTGGCCGCAGAACCGGGGGAACGAGGGGAAGCACAGCGACGCCTCCACCCAGTTCATCTCGTTGTCCTCGATGCGGGCCTTGGGGTCGTAGCACCCGGGGCGCATCTCGTCGTAGGTGATGGGCGACATGGTCATGTCGTCGCGGTCGAACCCGACGGCGGCCACGTGGCGCTTGTTGATGTAGACGAGGTCCTCGAACACCCAGCAGTCGGCCTTGGGTGCGTCGTCGGCGTACGACTGCTCGTACTGGCCGCCGCCGATGTGCTTCATGCCGGCGATGCCGCGGCGCTCGACCTTGGGACCCCGGTCCCGGTACTTGGGCGGGAGCCAGGTCTGCCACACGTGCGGGGGCTCGACGACGTGATCGTCGACGCTGATGATCTTGGGGAGCTCCACGGGTCGTTCCTCCGCGCTGTTGGAAGCTGCGTCGTATAAACCTGACGTGTCGTCAGATTACACGGGTGGGCGCTGACCCGTCACTCCCCAGTAGATGAGGTGGGCCATGCTCCGCCGGGCGTCGCCGGTGCGGATGCCCCAGAACTCGAAGCCGTACCGGTGCGACGCCACGTTGGCCAGCATGGCCACCAGCACGCCGGCCGTGGCCATGGGGTCGAGCGGCTCGTCGCCCCGGGGCTTGGGCTGGGCCAGCCGCACGGCGTCGCTCAGCGCGACGGTCACCTCGTTGAGCATCCGCGACCGGATCTGGTTGAAGCGGCGGTCACCCTCCCCCGTCGCCAGGTCGACCACCCGGAGCACGGGGCGGTACTGCTCCCAGAACTCGATGAAGCGGTCGGTCAGGGCCAGCGCCGACTCGTAGCCGCCCTTGCCCTTCCAGTTCGCGGCCCGGACGTGCTGGGCCAGGGCGTTGGTGCTGACCGCCATCTCCTCGGCCAGCACCAGGATCGCCGACTCGACATCGGGGAAGTACTGGTAGAAGGTCGCCGGCGAGGTGCTCGCCTCACGAGCGATGTCGATGACCTTCAGATCGCGCAGCGATGTGGTGGCCAGCATCTCGGCCGTGCACTCGAGCAGCCGGCTGCGCGTGGCCCGACCGCGACGGCCAGGGACCCGCCCATCCGCGGCCCGCAGCTCGCTTTCGGTCACTGCTTCCAGACGGCCATCACGTCGGCGGCACGGACCACGGTGCCGAACACTGCGAACGAGTTGTCGATCACCGCCTCGGCGTAGTCGGCGGGAAGGCCGGCGACCGCGTCGCGCGGCAGGACGAACTGGTAGCCGTGGTTCACGGCGTCGAGACCGAAGCTGAGCATGCCGACGTTCACCGACACGCCGACGCCGACGATGGTCGTGGCGCCCAGGTTGCGCAGCACCATGTCGAGGTCGGTGCCACCCATGGGACCGAGCCCGTGGTAGCGGCCGAGGACGATGTCGCCCTCCTCGACGCCGATCTCGGGGATGACGTCGGCCACGTACGAGCCGGGCGTCAGCTGGAGCCCGGCCTTGAGCGCCCCGGCGAACATGCGGGCGGTGGTGCTCGACGCCTTGCCGTCCGGTCGCCGCCACGCCACGCAGTGCACGACGGTGATGCCGGCGGCCCGGGCCGCTGCCGTGAGCTCGCCGGCCACGGTGCGCATGGGCGCCGCCGCCTCCGACAGCTCGCGCAGCGACGCGTCGGCGCCGATGATGCCGTTCTGGCACTCCTGCGTCACCAGTACGGTGTGCCCGGGGGCAACCAGGGTTCTGAGCTCGACCGCCACGGCGGGGAGTATCACCCGCCCCTGACGGACCGTCAAAGATCCACGAGGAGACGCGGGTGCCCGAGTTCGAGACGCTGCTGTACGAAGAGGCGAACGGCGTGGCCTGGGTGACCCTCAACCGCCCGGACAAGCTCAACGCGTTCGACGACGTCATGGTGTCGGAGCTCGAGTCCCTCTGGAAGTCGCTGCGCGGCAACCACGACGTGCGGGCCGTGGTGCTCACCGGCGCCGGCGAGAAGGCGTTCTGCACCGGCATCGACCGCAGCGGCGTGCCGGCCGAGGTCGAGGACTACTGGTACGACCCCTTCACCTACGACGACCCAGGGGCGTTCATCGGGCCCAAGAGCTGCGGCCTCTGGAAGCCGGTGATCGCAGCGGTGAACGGCATGGCGTGCGGCGGCGCCTTCTACATGCTGGGCGAGGTCGAGTTCATCATCGCTGCCGACCACGCCACGTTCTTCGACCCCCACGTGACGTTCGGGCAGGCAGCCGTCTTCGAGCCGGCCTTCATGGGCCCCCGCCTGCCGCTCGGCGAGCTGATGCGACTGTCGCTGCTCGGGAGCCACGAGCGCATGTCGGCCGAGCGGGCGTTCCAGGTCGGGCTCGTGTCCGAGGTCGCGCCGGCCGCCGAGCTCGCCGACCGGGCCCGCTGGGCGGCCGAGGCGATCGCGTCGCAGCCGGCCCGTGCCGTGCAGGGCACCGTGCGCGCCGTCTGGGCCGCGCACCAGCTGTCGCCCCAGCAGGCGGTGGCGATGGCACCGTTCATCCTCGAGGCCGGCAACACCCCCGAGGGCCTCGCCGAGGGCTCGGCTGCCTTCGCGTCGGGCAAGCGCATCATCCCCAAGATCCGCTGATGCTGCCGGAGCTCACCGCCGAGGCGGGCCGTCGCTTCGGCGACCTGGCGGCGTTCGTCTCCGCCGACGACTGGCCGCTCTCGTACCGCGAGCTCGACCGGTTGTCGGACGAGGCGGCCGAGGGCCTGGCCCGCCGCGGCGTGGGGATGGGCGACGTGGTCGTGCTGTCGCTGCCGTCGACGGTCGACTACATCGTCGCCTACCTGGCGGCGGCCAAGGTCGGGGCCGTGACTGCCGGGCTCAACCCGAGCCTGGCGCCGCCCGAGCGGTCGCGACTGGTCGAGCTGGCCGGCGCCAAGCTCGTGCTCACCACTGACGCTCTTGCTGACGGCGTGCCCGACGGCGCACCGGTCGAGGTGGTCGAGGTGGCCGACAACCCCGAGGGCATCCTGCTCTCGCTCCGGGAGGAGGGCACGCCGCCCCCGCTGCCCCAGGACCCCGACCGGCCCGTCGCCATCGTGTTCACCTCGGGCACCACCGGAATCCCCAAGGGCGCCGTGTTCACCAACCGGCAGCTGGCCAACATCAGCCGCATGGACGCTGGCGAGGCCTGGGGCGGCGGCTCCGACCAGCTGGCCTCGACGCAGTTCGCCCACGTCGGGGTCATGACCAAGCTGCCGTGGTATCTGCGACTGGGCACGACCACCCGCCTCCTGCACCGGTGGCGGGCGGCGGACGTGCTCCGCATGGTCGACCAGTACCGCATGCCGGCGGTGGCGGCCGTTGCGCCCCAGATCGCCCTGCTGCTGCGGGTGCCCGAGTTCGGGACCTACGACTTCACGTGCGTCCGCTCGATCATCGTCGGCGCCGGCCCCTCGTCGCCGGGCCTCGTGCGCGAGGCACGCGAGGCGTTCCAAGCGCCCTACTCGATCCGTTACTCCTCCACGGAGTCCGGCGGGCTGGGCACGCTCACCGCCCTCGATGCCCCCGACGAAGAGGCGCTCTACACCGTGGGCCGACCGCGAGCCGGCATCGACCTCGAGGTGCGCGACGAGGACGGCCGGGTCGTGCCCCCCGGCGAGGCCGGCGAAGTGTGCCTGCGCTCGGGCGCGGTCATGAGCGGCTACTGGAACGACCCCGAGGCCACAGCCGGCACCCTGCGGGACGGCTGGCTGTGGACCGGCGACCTCGGGATGATCGACGACATCGGCTGCCTGCGCCTGGTCGGGCGGCGGAAGGAGATGTTCATCCGCGGCGGCTACAACGTCTTCCCGATGGAGGTGGAAGCAGTCCTGTCGTCGCATCCCGCCATCGGCGACATCGCCGTGGTGCCCCGAGCCGATCCGGTCATGGGCGAGATCGGCGTGGCCGTCGTGGTGCCTCGCGACCCGGCCGCACCGCCGTCGCTCGACGACCTGCGCGAGTACGCCACCGGCCGGATCGCCACGTGGAAGCTTCCCGAGGCGGTGCGGTTCGTGGAGTCGCTGCCGCTCACCGCCATGCAGAAGCTCGACCGGCGCGCCCTGGCCGCGCAAGAGGTCGGGGGATCGTAGAGATCGATCGTTCGCTGACGTAGCATCCGTGACGTCAGTCACAGGCGGCAGAAGGAGCGCTCCATGAACGCTGAGGACCGCCCCCTTGCGAGCGCCGTGATCCTCGATGAGGCCGGCCAGCGGTCGTACGAGGCGATCGTCGCCGACCGCCTGCCGGGTGCCGATGTCGCTGCCTGGTCACTGTTCACGTTCGCGCTCGGGGCCGGGCGACGGGCCGAGACGTTCCTGGCCGACGTCGTGCGCCGCCACGACCTCGACGGCGCCCAGCTGTCAGTGCTGCTGGTCCTCTGGATGAACGGGCCGCCCCACCGGCTGTCGCCCACCAAGTTGAGCCGGCGCATCGCCCAGAGCCCGAGCGGCATGACCCACACGGTGAAGCGGCTCACCAATGCCGGGCTCGTGTCTCGGGTCGGCCTCGAGACTGACGGGCGCGCCAAGCACGTCGAGCTCACCGAGGAAGGCGAGCGCCTGGTCGCCCGCTGCGGTGCCGACCTGGCCAAGGCCGTCGAGGAGATCTTCCCCCGGTCGCACCTGCCGGTCGAGGAGCTCGCCGCCGCCCAACGTCAGATCGTCGAGGTCCTCACCCAGGCGGTTCGTCCCGGGCCTGACTGATCGGCCAGGATGCGGCCATGACGGAGTCGACGCTCGAGGAGCAGGTGCTGCACCGGATCGAGGACGGCGTGGCTTGGATCACGCTGAACCGCCCTGAGGCAGCCAACGCCATCACCTACCAGCAGCGCAACCACGTGATCGACCTGCTCAACGCGGCCAGCGCCGACTACCACGTGCGAGCGGTCGTCATCACCGCCGCCGGCGCCAAGCACTTCTGCACGGGGGCCGACCTGCGTGCAGCCCAGCCCGAGCTGGCCCGGCCCGACGACGCGCCGGACATCCCGAGCGGGCACGTGAGTCGCAACATCCGCATCGGCGCCCAGCGGCTGGTGGCCGCCATCCTCGACTGCGAGAAGCCGGTGATCGGCGCCATCAACGGCACCGCCGCCGGGATCGGCGCCCACATCGCCCTGGCCTGCGACCTGGTCATTGCCGCCGACACCGCGAAGTTCATCGAGGTGTTCGTGCGCCGCGGCATCGTCCCCGACGGCGGCGGCGCCTACCTGCTGCCCCGCATCATCGGACTGCAGAAGGCCAAGGAGCTCATGTTCTTCGGCGACGACCTGCCGGTCGACGAGGCCTACCGCCTCGGCATCGTCAACAAGGTGGTGCCCGGCGACGAGCTGGTGAAGACGGCGGCCGAGTGGGCCGGGCGCCTGGCCAACGGGCCGACCCGGGCCATCTCGCTGACCAAGTGGCTCGTCAACCGCTCGCTCGACTCCGACCGGGCCGGGGCGTTCTACGACGAGTCCTACGCCCAGGAGCTCGCCATGCACACGCTCGACGCGAACGAAGGCGTCCAAGCATTCGTCCAGCGCCGCGACCCCACCTACAAGGGCTGGTAGCTCACTCCTCGACGAGCTTGCCGACGCGTTCGGTGGCCTCGATCCACTCCTCGACCATGGTGAAGATGACGTCCTTGGTCGGGCGGACGGAGTTGAGGCGGCCCACGATCTGACCGGCGGGCGAGCCGTGCCAGTCCTGCTTGTGAGCCCGGGCGATGCGCTGGGACGCCGGGGCGAAGATGAGGCCCTGGAGGGGCATCGGCAGCGGGGTCGGGGCGCCCTCCTCCTCCCACATCTCGGTCCACTTGGTGCGGAGCTGGCGGGCCGGCTTGCCGGTCATGGCCCGGGACCGCACGGTGTCGCGTGAGGACGCGTTGAGGATGTTCTCGACCACGTCGGGCGGGGTCTCGGCCTCGGTGACGGTGAGCCACATGGTGCCGGTCCACACGCCCTCCGCACCCAGGGCCAGGCCGGCCGCCATCTGACGACCGTCGGCGATGCCCCCGGCGGCCAGCACGTGGGCTCGATCGCCCACGGCGTCGACCACCTCGGGCACCAGCACCATGGTGGACACGTCACCGCAGTGGCCGCCGGCCTCCGTGCCCTGGGCGATGACCACGTCGACCCCGATGTTGACCTGGCGCTCGGCGTGCTGCCGGGCCCCGACGAGGGCACCCACGAGGATGCCGTGCTCGTGGGCCTGGTCGACGACCTCCTTGGGCGCCGGCCCGAGGGCGTTGACCAGCATCTTCACCAGCGGGTGCTGGAGCGACACCGCGACCTGGCCCGGGCCTTCGACGTCGACGTTGAGCGACGGCGCCTTGATCCGCATCTCGAAGTCAGCCGGCATGGGATCGATCCCGGCCTCGGTCAGGTGCGACTCGACGAAGGCGGTGTGTTCGGCGGGGATCATGGCGAAGAGGTTCTCGAGGCTGGCGCCCTCACCGCCGCCCTTGCCGACGTAGTTGGCCGGCATGACGATGTCGACGCCGTAGGGCTTGCCGCCGCAGTGCTCGTCGATCCAGTTCAGCTCGACCTCGAGCTGCTCGGGGCTGAACGCCAGGGCGCCGAGCACGCCGAACCCACCGGCCTTGGACACCTCGGCCACCACGTCGCGGCAGTGGCTGAAGGCGAAGATCGGGAGCTCGATGCCGAGCTTCTCGCAGATCGGTGTGCGCATGGGCGTGCCCCCTCGTCAGCTGGCCTCGGCGCGCCGGGATGGCGCGTCGAGCATGGATTGCTTGAACCGCTCCAGCAGGCGGGCCAGGTCGGCCCGGTCCTCGGCCGACCAGTCGCCGAGCACGAGCTCGACGTCGTCGCGGCGCTGGCCGTGGATGCGCTCGAGCACGGCCCTGCCCTCGTCGGTGGCCTCCAGCCAGGCGACGCGCCGGTCGGCCTCGTCGGCGTTGCGCGCTACCAGCCCGGCGTCTTCCAACGGCCGGATCTGGCGACTGGCGGTCGACTGGTCGACGCCGAGCTGGCGAGCCACCTCGGTGCCGGCGATGGGGCCGGAGCGGGCGATGATCCGCAAGGCGTTCAGCCCCGCACCCGACAGCTTGGTGGCCGCCGCGTCGAGCACTCGCTCCCGCTGAAACGGGCTGCGCGCCACGGTCTCGATGAACTCGATGAACGAGTCGATCGCGCGCAGCTCGTCCTCGTTCGCCCGGGCCATGCCCCGATGCTAGGCGGGATGCATGTATCGGTACAACTACCCACCCTCGTGATCTGGAACGCGCGACTCCGCTGCTAGGAAGAAGGGGTGCCGGAGACAGTCATCCGCACCACCGAGCTCACCAAGCAGTACGCCGGGATGGACCGCCCCGCGGTCGATGCGCTGACGCTCGACGTGTGCAAGGGCGAGATCTTCGGGCTGCTCGGCCCCAACGGCGCCGGCAAGACCACGACCGCCGGGATGCTCACCACCCGGGTGGTGCCAACCTCGGGAGAGGCGTGGCTCGGCGGCATCGACGTCGTGCGGCACCCGGCCACGGCCAAGCAGGTCATCGGCGTGGTGCCCCAGCAGAACACCCTCGACCGCTCCCTCAACGTGTGGGAGAACCTCTTCTTCCATGGGCGGTTCTTCGGCCACTCGGCCCGGGACTCGCGCCAGCTGGCCGACGAGCTGCTCGAGCAGTTCCACCTGTCGAGGTGGGCCAAGGCGCCGGTGCTGGCCCTGTCAGGCGGCATGGCGCAGCGGCTGATGGTGGCCCGGGCCATCCTGCACCGGCCGGCCATCCTGTTCCTCGACGAGCCGACCGCCGGCCTCGACCCCCAGAGCCGCATCGCCCTCTGGGACATCCTCGGCAGGTTGCACGACGAAGGGCAGACGATCCTCCTCACCACCCACTCCATGGAGGAGGCCGACGAGTTCTGCGACCGGGTGGCGATCATGGACCACGGACGCATCCTCGCCCTCGACACGCCGGCCGCCCTGAAGGCGAGCGTGGCCACCGGCTCCGTGGTGACGATCCGCACCGACGGCGACCTCGACGCTCTCGCCGCCCTGGTGGAACGAGAGGTGGTCGGCGTGGGCCGCACCGACCGGGACGGCGACGGACTGCGAGTCCACGTCAACGGCACCCGGGGTGTCGTGCCGGCCGTGGTGACCGCCGCCGACCGGGCCGGCTTCCACATCACCGACCTCGGCGTGTCCGAGCCCACCCTCGAGACGGTGTTCATCACCCTCACCGGGAAGGACCTGCGGGACTGATGACGACGACGGCCGAACCCACCACGCACCCGGCGCTCGAGCGCCCCGTGCGCCCGGCCGGCGTGGCCGGCCGGGCCGCCTTCGGGGCCCTGCTGCTGCGCGACATGCACGTGCTGCGCAAGAACCTCAAGGAGTTCCTGCCCCGAACCTTGCTGCAGCCGTTCCTGCTGGTGTTCGTGTTCCTGTACGTGTTCCCGGCCATCGGCCAGGGCGTCGGTGGCAGCGGCGGCTCGGCCGGCCTGTCGGAGTTCGCCACCATCCTGGTGGCCGGCGTGGTGGGATTGGCCATCATGTTCCAGGGCATCCAGGCCGTGGCCATGCCGATGGTGCAGGAGTTCGGCTACACCAAGGAGATCGAGGACCGCGTCCTCGCGCCGCTGCCGGTGTCGCTGGTGGCCGTCGGCAAGGTCGTCTCCGGCGCCCTGCAAGGCCTGTTCGCCGCGCTGCTGGTGTTCCCGATCGCGGCGGTGGTGCACGCCAACGACGTACACGTCCACCTGTCGGTGCATTGGCTCGTCCTGCTCACGCTGATCCCGCTGGCGTGCATCACGTGCGCCTCGATGGGTCTCATGTTCGGCACGTTCTTCGACCCCCGCACCGTGCCCATGCTGTTCGGCGTGGTCGTGCTGCCCATGACCTTCCTCGGCGGCACCTACTACCCGTGGACCCGGCTGGCGGCGGTGAAGATCGGCCCGTTCTCGTGGCTCCAGACCTTGGTGCTGGTGAACCCGCTCATCTACATCACCGAGGGCTTCCGGGCCGCGCTCACCACCGCGCCCCACATGCACCTCTACGTGGTCTACCCGGTCCTGTTGGGCCTGGCCTCGTTCTTCCTCTGGCGCGGAATCGCCGGCTTCAAGAAGCGCGTCCTCACCTGAGCCGTGTTCCTTGTCGCGTTTGACGTCGTCACGACGTCAAACGCGACAAAGTTCGTTCGCTGTCGTACCCCATCGCTTGACTCTCGGGCATGGACAAACCGGACATCGTCGTGGCTCGGCTGGTCGCCCCGCGCCGCGGCATGCTGCTCCGGTCGCAGGCCCTGGATGAAGGCCTGACACGTGAAGAGCTCCTGCGCCGCAGGGAGGACGGCCTACTGGTGCCGATGCACACCGGCGTCTTTCGCCACGCAGCCGTCCCGCTGACGTGGGAGGGACGGCTCCACGCAGCGGTGCTCGCGGGCGGCGATGGAGCCGTGGCGTCGCACCGCAGTGCCGCCCGGCTGCACGGGTTCCGTGACGTGCCGCGGTGGCGACCAGAGGTCACCACCCGCGCCAGCGACCTCCCTCGTGCCCAGGGCGTCCACTTCCATCGCACCAACCTGCTCGACCCGCTCGACCTCACGGTCGTGGACGGGATCCCGTGCACTCGCCGGCCACGGACGCTGCTCGACCTCGGCGCCGTGCTGCCGTACGAGATCGTCGAGGAGGCGATCCAGGATGCGGTGATCCGCAAGCTCGTCTCCCACGAGGATCTGGTGGCCCTTCTCGAGCGGGTCGGCGGTCGTGGTCGTCGCGGCACCGCATCGCTGCGGGCGGTCGTCCTGCACGCTCTGCCCGAAGATGGCATCGATACCGAGCTCGAACGTCGACTGCACGCTCTCTTCCCCGCCGGCCACGCGCTGACGTTGCAGCTGAAGCTCACATGCTCAGACGGCCGGGAGGTGCGGCTTGACGCGGGCTGCCCAGCTCGTCGGATCGCCATCGAGGCCAACGGCCACCGTTGGCACGCCACGTCGAAGCATCTGCGACGGGACATGGCCCGACGAAGGTCCATCCAAGCCTCAGGCTGGGACCACTACGAGTACGGCTGGTCCGAAGTGACCGAGACGCCGGACCTCGTCCGGGCCGAGCTCGCCCAGCTTCTGGCCTGATCTCTGTCGCGTTTGACGTCGAGGAGACGTCGAACGCGACAAGGAACGGAGGGCCTAGCGACTACTAGGTTCCGAGGCGTGACGCTCAAGGTCGATGTGATGCTTTCCAACTCGGTGGTCGGTGCCGCCGAGCGGGCCAAGGAGCTGGAAGCGCTCGGGGTGGACGGGGTCTTCTCGTTCGAGAACGCGCATGACCTGTTCTTCCCGCTGGTGGCGGCGGCACCGGTCTGCAACCTCGACCTGATGACCAACGTGGCCATCGCCTTCCCGCGCTCCCCCATGCACCTGGCCAACGCCGCCTACGACCTGCAGCTCCTGTCGCAGGGCCGCTTTCGGCTCGGCCTCGGCTCCCAGATCAAGGCGCACGTCGAGAAGCGGTTCGGCTCGCGGTGGGGCAAGCCGGTGGGCCAGATGCGCGAGTGGGTGCTCGCCACCAAGGCCATCCTCCAGCACTGGCAGGACGGCACCCCGCTGAAGTTCGAGGGTGAGTACACCCGCCACACGTTGATGACGCCGGCGTTCCACCCCGGCCCCAACCCCTATGGGATACCCAAGATCCTGGTGGGTGCCCTCGGCCCCAAGATGAACGAGATGGCCGCCGAGGTGGCCGACGGCATCCTCGTCATGCCGTTCAACAGTGGCCGCCACATGCAGGAACGCACGCTGCCCGCCATCGACCGCGGGTTGGCCAAGGCGGGCCGCACGCGGGCCGACCTCGAGCTCACCGCCGAGGTCATCGTGGGCTGCGGCCGCAACGACCAGGAGTTGGAAGCGGCCAGGGGCGTGCGCAACCTCATCGCCTTCTACGGCTCGACCCCGGCCTACAAGCCGGTGCTCGACGCCGAGGGCTGGGGCGACCTGCAGCCCGAGCT
>JAOBWJ010000391.1 GCA_025463335.1 Acidimicrobiales bacterium | reverse complement strand
GCCAACCTCGGTGGTAGCCGGCCAGGAACCGCCCTACCCCGCCACCGAGCCAGCGCCGCCGGACCACCCACGTCCGCCCGTCGGGCGCCTCGACCGTCGTCACGGCGGCGATCGTAGGGTCAGTACGACTTGGGCAGGCCCAGCGACGTGGTCGAGATGTAGTTGAGGACCATCTCGCGACTCACCGGGGCGATGCGCAGCAGCCGCATCATCCCCCACAGGTCGGCCAAGCCGTACTCCGACGCCATGCCGTTGCCGCCATGGGCCTGGATGGCCGCGTCCAGGGCGTGTAGCCCGGCCTCGGCCGCCGCGTACTTCGCCATGTTGGCCGCCTCGCCGGCGGCCTTGCGGTCGGCGTCGTGGTCGTGCAGCCACGCCGCCTTCGCCGTCATGAGGCGGGCCAGCTCGACCTCGATCTTGGCCTGGGCCAGCGGGTGGGCCACCCCCTGGTGCGAGCCGATCGGCACGCCCCACACCTCCCGGTCGCGGGCATAGGCGGCCGCCCGCTCCAAGGCGTAGCGGGCGACGCCATTGGCGATGGTGGCGCCGGTGATGCGCTCGGGGTTGAGGCCGAAGAACACCTGGCGCAGACCGTCGCCCTCGTCGCCGATGAGCCGGTCGGCAGGCACCTCGACGTTGTCGAAGAACAGCGTGAACTGCTTCTCCGGCGCCTTGATCTCGACGGGGATGAGCGACCGTTCGAGGCCGGGTGCGTCGGTGTCGATCACCAGCAGCGACAGTTGGGCGTGGCCGGTGGCCGTGTCGGTCCCGGTGCGGACCACGGTCAGCATCCGGGGCGCCTCGTCGACGCCCGAGATGTAGGTCTTGGTGCCGCTGACCCGGTAGACGTCGCCGTCGCGGCGAGCCACCGTCGCCACGTTGTGGCTGTTCGACCCGGCATCGGGCTCGGTGATGGCGAACACCATCTTCTCGGTACCGGCCAGCCCGGGCAGCCACGCCTGCTTCTGCTCCTCGGTCCCGAACCGGTTGATGACCTCGGCCGAGATGGCTGCCGATACCAGGATCAGCAGCAGCGGACAGCCGGCGGCGGCCACCTCCTCGCACACGATGGCCAGCTCGCTGATGCCACCGCCCCCGCCCCCGTACGCCTCCGGGATGCCCACGCCAAGGAAACCGAGCTCGCCGAGGGCGTCCCACAGCTCGTCGGTCTTGCCCCCGCTGTTGGTCTTCTCCTGGAAGTACTCGTGACCGAAGCCCCGTGCCACCTTGGCCACCGCATCGCGCAGGAGCGCGTGCTCCTCGCTCTCGGTGAAGTCCATGGCGGAATGCTACCGGTCGTTCACATCCGGCTCCGGCTGACGGTCACACGCCTACGGGCTGCTAGCAACGTCCCGTGCAATTCAAGGGGGGAAGCGGCCAGGGGACGTTCGCGTCCCTCGCCTACCCCGAGTACCGCCGGCTCTGGATCAGCGGCCTGATCGTGTTCATGGCCGTGAACGCCCAGGGCATCGCCCGCGGTTGGCTGGCCAAGGAGATCACCGGCACCAACGCCGGGCTCGGTGGCGTCCTCCTCGGCTTCGGCCTGGCCATGCTCATCGCCACCCCGATCGGCGGTGTGCTGGCCGACCGCATGCCCAAGCGGCGGCTGATCTTCATCGCCCACGTCCTGCTCGCCGTGTCGTCGGTGTGGATCGGCCTTGCCATCGTGTTCGACGTCGTCGCCTACTGGATGCTGATCGCGTCCGGCGCCGTCCAGGCCGTGGCCTTCGCCCTCTACGGGCCGGCCAGGATGGCGTTCATCGCCGAGCTGGTCGAGGGCGAGACCATGAACAACGCCATCGTCCTGGGCCAGATGAGCGCCGAGTCGATGCGGATCGTTGGCCCCACCACCGCCGGCATGGCCATCGGTGTGGCGACGTGGGGACTCCAGGCCGTGTTCCTCGTGTGCGCCGCCCTGTGCGCGGTGGCCACCGTCATCGGCCTGTTCCTCCCGCCCGGCAACCCCGACGCGAACCGCCCGAGCCGGACGCCGCTGGCCGAGATGCGTGACGGCCTGGCCTACGTCCGCGGTCGGGAGGACCTGCGACTGCTCATGGCCTGCGCCCTCGGCGTGGTGATGCTCGCCTATCCGTACCTGGCGTTCCTGCCCACCCTGGCCGACGACATCTTCCACCGGGGTTCGTCCGGCTACGGGATCCTGTCGGCCTGCTCGGCCGTGGGCGCCGTGACCGCCGGGTTGTTCACGGCCGGCCGAGGCGGACGGCTCGAGCCGTGGCGCCTGGCCACCATCGCCGGCGTCGGCTTCGGCGTCGGCCTCCTCGCCCTCGCCGCCGCCCCGACGTTCGCCGTGGCCATGATCGTCCTCGCCGCCGTCGGCGGCTCGTCGCTGGCGTTCGAGACCACGACGCAGTCGCTGCTGCTGAACCTCAGCGACTTCGAGTACCACGGCCGCATCCAGTCCCTCGTGATGCTGGGCTACAGCGGCTTCGGGATCGTGGCCCTGCCCCTCGGCTTGGCCGCCGATGCCTTCGGGTTGCGGCCCACCCTCGCCGGCATGGGCATCGCCGTGCTCGCCATCGTGGCCGTGTTCGCCTCGCGGCGGCAGCAGATCCTCGACCGCGAGCTCCTGCTCGACCTGGGTTAGGCCGACTCCCACTCGACGCCGGGCAGCGTCGCCGCCCAGATCTCGGCCAGCCGGTCGCCCTCGATGCGGTGGATGACCATCCACGTCATGACCTGGCCGTGCTCGCCATCGAGGTTCACGCCCCGGCTGGTGGCCCGCGACCAGACCTTGTCCCCCGCCACCACCTCGTCGTCGACGGTGGTCACCGCCCCCCGCAGCACCCGCTGGGTCTGCACGAGCTTCTTCTTGTACTCCTCGTGCGAGAGCCGTTCGGTACCCATGCCCGTGTGCCGGGTGTAGGGGTCGGTGCAGAGCTCGTCGACCAGGTCGAGGTTGCCCTCGCGCCAGATGCCGTCCCACCACCGTCGGACCAGCGCCCGCGCCTCGTTGTCGTCCACCGCGCCGGAGCATACGGCGGCCCTACGCTGCGGGCCTCGTGATCGTCGACAGCCACACCCACGTCATGTCGGCCGACACCGACCGGTTCCCACCCCGGCCCGACGTCGGCTACTGGTTCCACGGCGCCGGTGACGTCGCCTCGCTCCTCGGCGTCATGGATGATGCCGGCGTGGACGCCGCCGTGATCGTCCAGTTCGTCGGCGGCTACGGCTACGACTGCTCCTACGCCGCCCAGGTCGTCACCGAGAGCAACGGCCGCCTGGCACTCGTCGGCGCGGTCGACATGTACGGCGCCGATCCGGCCGCCGACCTGCGGACCCTGGTGGCCGAGGCGCCCCTGCGGGCCGTGCGCGTGTTCGGGGTCGGCGTCGATGACCCAGGCTGGTTGACCGACGGCCGGGCCGCAGCCGTGTGGGCGGCAGCGGCCGAGACAGGCGTCGGCATCGTCGCCACCCTCTGGGCCAACGACCTCGCCGCACTGCGCCCGCTCGTCGAGTCCCACCCCGGCGTGAGCGTGGCCATCGACCACTGCGGCTTCGCCGACTTCGCGGCAGGGGCCGAGCCGCTGTTCGCCCTCGCCGACCTGCCGGCCGTGCACGTCAAGGTCTCCTCACACGTGCTCCACCCGCTGGACGACCCGGCCGGTGTGGTCGACGCCCTGGCGGAGGCGTTCGGGGCCGATCGGCTCATCTGGGGGTCCGACTACCCGCAGACCGAGGGCACCTACGCCGACATGTTGGCGCTGGCCCAGCGGGCCTCCCGGCGGCTGGACGAAGCGGCGCAAGCCGAGTTCCTGGGCGGCACTGCCCGTCGCCTGTGGTTCGACTGATCCGGACTCCGGGGCCGCGACTTCGCTTACCGGTCGCTTCCGGTGGCAAGCTTCTCTCGTGGCCCACCACGACCTGGTCGACGTTTCCGTCTCCGTCGGGGATGGGACGCGCCAGTTCGTCGGTCGCTGCCGGTGCGGCTGGGAGAGCCAGCCCTGCGCCACCGCGGTGCACGCCCTCGCCCTGGTCGAGGACCATGGTGCCCGCTCGCGCATGCGCTCTCGCCGCCGGCCTGACCGCAGCGACGCCACCGCCCGCCCGGGCAGCGAACGCCCCGTGTGACCACGGCCGAGGGTGACGAGAACGCCTTCGCCGCCTTCGTCACGGAGCTGGCCGACGGCAAGCGGTGGGCGCTGGTCCGAGCGGAAGGGTGGGACGACTTCGTCGAGCGCCTCACCCGCCTGATCGCCGACCTCGAGCCTCGGCGTCGGCAGGCACTGGTGATGCTCCTGTTCGCCCTGGTCGACCGCCAGCTCAGTCCCGAGCAGGCTCAGGAGTGGCTCGACGAGCACGACGTCGAGAGCGATGACGGGCTGACCCAGATGATCACCTGGCTCCGCCAGTTCCGGCCCCGGCCGGACGAAGAGCTCCCCTACGACTAGGCCTGGCGCCGCTGGGCGCCGACCTCGAACCAGACCACCTTGCCGTCCTCGATGATGTCGGCTCCCCACCGCTTGGCCAGGGCATCGACCAGGAAGATCCCGCGCCCGCGGGTGGCGTCCACGCTGGCCTCTCGACGGACCGGGAGCTCCCGGTTCTGGTCGCGGACGGCGATGCGCAGCATGCCCACCTCCGGATCAGCGTGCACCTCCAGCGCAAGCCGGGTGCCCGCGTGGCGGACGGCATTCGACACCAGCTCGCTGGTGAGGAGCACCGCCACCTCGTCCTCGTCGTCGCAGTCCCAGGCCGCCAGCAGGTCGCGCACGAACGTGCGGGCGGCGGCGGCGCTGGCTGGCGTGGCGTCCAGCTCGGTGCGGGCCTCGGAGCTCATGGCCTCGGCAGCCTATTCCGGGCCCGGCACCCGGCCGTGAATCCGGGGTGAGGCCGAGCTAGAACGCTCCCTCGATGACTTCGAGCTGATCGTCGAGGACGGCGGCCACGTCGAAGCGGATCTCGACCGGACGCACGCGGGAGTCCTCGATCCAGCGGGCGGCCAGGTGGCGGATGCGCTGGCGCTTGTCGCGGGTGACGGCCTCCTGGGGCGCGCCGAACGCCGTCGTCCGGCGCGACTTCACCTCGCAGAAGACGAACAGCGGGCCCCGGCGCACGATGAGGTCGAGCTCGCCAGTGCGGCACCGCCAGTTGCGGGCCACCAGCTCATAGCCCTGCGACAGGTACCAGGCAGCGGCGACGTCCTCGCCGGCGATCCCCCGCTGCCGCCGTGCCTGCGTCACTCAGATCTCCTTCTTTGGGAGCTCCTCGATGTTCACGTCCTTGAACGTGAGCACCCGCACGGCCGACACGAAGCGACTTTGGCGGTACATGTCCCACACCCACGCATCGCTGAGCTTCAGCTCGACCCAACTTCGGCCGCCGTCCTCGTGGACGACCTGGTCCACGTGGTTGCAGAGGTAGAAAAGCCGCTCCGTCTCCACCACGTAGGTGAACATCGGGCAGACGTCCTTGTACTCCTTGTAGAGCTGGAGCTCGATCTCGGCTTCGTAGCGCTCGACATCTTCCGTGCCCACCGATGCAGCCTACGCCGGTCGCGAAGGGGAGCCTTGGCCCACCTTCAGGTGAGCCACGTCGGACCTGCAGCCACCGCTCACGAAGGTGGGTCGAGGCTCCTCGAAGCGACCGGCGAAGCAGGAGTCACAGAAAGGCAGTCCGCCACGGGGGCCAGATCCGGACCACGGCCCGGCCCACCACCGTGCGCGCGTCGACCTGGCCGAACATCCGGCTGTCGGACGAGTGGTCCCGGTTGTCGCCCATCATCCACAGGCGCCCAGGCCCGATCGTCTCGGGCCCGAAGTTTGAGGTGACCACTCCTGGCGCCAGGTAGGGCTCGATGAGCTTCCGCCCGTTGACCCACACCCAGCCGTCCTTGCCCTGCACGGTCTCGCCGGGCAGGCCGATCACCCGCTTGATGTACTCCTCGGGCTGCGGCTCCCGGAGCAGCACGGCCTCGAGCACCGTCTGGACGGCCCGCACGGGGAGGGCCGCGTGCGGGGCGGGGGCACAACCTGCCGACTCCGGGCAGTCGAACACGACGACGTCGCCCCGCCGAGGGTCATGAAGTCGGTACGCCAGCCGGGACACGACGACACGGTCGCCGATGTCGAGCTGGGGCTCCATCGAGCCCGATGGGATGCGGAACGCCTCGGCCAGCGTGCCCCGCATGGCCACGGCCAGGACGACGGCAGTGAGGAGGAGCAGCGCGGTCTCGACCAGCAGACGACGGCCACGCATGGAGAACTGCTAGCGCGGAACGCGCTTCTCCTTGATCTTGGCCTTCTTCCCCCGCAGGTCGCGCAGGTAGTAGAGCTTGGCCCGGCGCACGTCGCCCAGCCGCTCGACCTCGATCTTCTGGATGATCGGGGAATGCACGGGGAACGTGCGCTCGACGCCGACACCGAAGCTCACCTTGCGGACCGTGAACGTCTCCTGGACGCCCGAGCCCTGCCGGCGGATGACCACGCCCTGGAACAGCTGGGTGCGCTCACGGGTGCCCTCGACCACGCGGACGTGGACCTTCAGCGTGTCGCCCGGCGAGAACGCCGGCACGTCGTCGCGCAGGCTGGCGCGGTCGATCAGATCTGTGGACTTCATGGCGCGATGGCTCCCTAACTGCTTCCCGGGGGACAGCACAGGTTAGGGCAACAAGCCGTGCCTTTCCAACAGGGCCCGATCGTCGTCACTCAGGCCGCCCCGGACGTCGACCAGATCGGGCCGGTCCCGCACCGTCCGGGCCAGGGCCTGGGCCCGTCGCCACGCCGCGATCCGCCCGTGGTCGCCGCTGCGGAGCACCTCGGGAACCTCCCACCCCCGGTACTCGGCCGGGCGGGTGTACTGGGGGTACTCGAGCAGGCCGTCGCTGAAGGACTCCTCGTCGGCCGAGGTGTCGTTGCCCATCACGCCGGGGACGAGCCGGCCCACGGCTTCGAGCACGACCATGGCCGCCACCTCACCGCCGGCCAGCACGTAGTCGCCCACCGAGAGCTCGCCGTCGACCAGGTGATCGCGCACCCGGGCGTCGACCCCCTCGTAGCGCCCGCACAGCAGCGAGAACCCGGCGCCGGCGGCCAGCTCCCTGGCCAGGGCCTGATCGAGACGACGGCCGCCGGGACCGAGCAGGTACAGCGGGCGGGGCGGGTCGGCGGCCTCCACGGCGGCGAAGATGGGCTCGGGCATGAGCACCATGCCGGCCCCGCCGCCGAACGGGCTGTCGTCGACCGTCCGGTGGACGTCGGTGGTGGTGGCCCGCAGGTCGTGGACCCGCACGTCGAGCAGCGCCTTCTGCCGAGCCCGTCCGAGGAGGCTGGCGCCGGCGAACCCCTCGACGAGGTCGGGGAAGATCGTGAACACGTCGATTCGCATGCCAGGCGCAGCCTCCCACACCTACTGTTAAGGACAATGTCTTACGAGAACCCGCACGCCGGCCTGCCCATCACCGAGGACGACGCCACCATCGCCGCCGCGCTCGAGGACGTCAGCATCCCGACCCTGCTGGTCTCCATGGTTCACCTGACCGGCGACCCGTCGTGGATCCGGGGCGACCTGAAGCCCCAGGGCCTGTTCCTCAACGAGGTCCAGGGGTTCATGAGCGAGGACGACAAGGCCGAGGCCCGCCGCCGGGCGCTGGCCGCCATCACCGCCTACCGCGACGGCGGCTGCGTGCTCCCGCCCCCGCCCAACGTGGAGCTGGTGCGGGAGATGATGGCGTTCCTCGCCTGCGAGGCGGTGCCCGACAACTACGTCGAGCTGATGCTCGAGGAGCTCGAGCTGGATGGCGTCGACCACCGCCAGGTCGAGATCCGCGCCGACGACGAAGCCAAGCAGGCCTTCCCAGTGCTGGTCATCGGCTGCGGCCAGTCCGGCCTGCTGGCGGGGATCCGGCTCAAAGAGCAGGGCATCCCGTTCACGATCATCGAGAAGAACGACTCGCTCGGGGGCACCTGGTACGAGAACCAGTACCCGGGCTGCCGAGTCGACGTGGGCAACCACTTCTACTGCTACTCCTTCGAGCCGGCCGACCA
>JAOBWJ010000272.1 GCA_025463335.1 Acidimicrobiales bacterium | reverse complement strand
GCGCCACGATCATGCGGTTGTTGCCGACGTAGATGCCGATGTGGTCGACCGGGTCGCCGAACGCCACCAGGTCACCGGGCTCGGCCGAGGCCAGGTCCTTGACCGGCCGTCCCTGCTTGGCCTGGTCCTGGCTGACGCGGGGGAGCGTCACGCCGAGGTCTTCGTAGACCTGCTGCACGAAGCCCGAGCAGTCCAGGCCGCTGGCGGGGTCGGTGCCGCCCCACTTGTAGGGCACGCCGAGGTACTTGAGGGCGTCCTGGATCACGTCGGCGCCGGTGGGTGAGCCGGTCGGCGCCGTGCTGCCGCCGTTGTCGCCTTGCGCGGCGCTCAGCGCAGCGGCGAAGTCGTTGCCCCGCGCTGCGTTCACGGCGCTCGGCGGCCGCACGCCGAAGCGGGCCTCGATCTGGGCCATCCGGGCCCGCACCTGGGCCATCCCGTCGGTCGCCGTCATCGCCGCGCCCCGATGAGACGGGTCGCGCTGGCGACCTCGTCGAGCACGATGATCTCCTCGCGGAGGACCTCGCCGGCGTGTTCGTCGCGCCGGCGCTCGTCGAGGCGCTCGAGGGCGCGCACCCGCGTGGCGCAGGCCGCCCAGATGGCCCGCATGCGCTCGGCCTCGGCCTCAGCCGCCAGTCGGGCGGCGCCGGCGGCCACCACACCGGCCGCGGCCGCGTCCTGGCGGGCGCGGGCGACCAGGTACGCCTCCTGCGACACCGGGCCCTCGGCGCCGGAGACGGTTCGGTAGTGCTCGAGCCGGCGATCCAGTTCGGCCTCGGCCGCGGCCATGGCCTGGTTGGCGGTGAGGAGCTCGCCCATGGCGCGCTCCTCCTCGATGCGCCGCACGCGCAGGACGGCCTCGAGCCGGAAGCGGTACTTCTTCACGAGGCGCCGACCAGGTTCTGGAGGTCGAACCAGCTCTGCTCGGCCGGGGTGACGTCGTGGATGCCCTGCTTCAGGAAGTCGTCGGCCGCGTCCTTCATGACGATGGCCCGGTCGACCTGCGGGTTGGTTCCCGGCACGTAGGCGCCGATCTCGATGAGATCCTTGGCATCGCGGTAGGCGGCGAGGAGGGATCGCAGGTCGGTGGCCGCCCGCTGCTGCTCGGGGCCGGTCACGGCGCCCGACACGCGGGAGATCGACTCCAGCACGTCGATGCTCGGGAAGTGCCCCGCCGTGGCCAGCCGGCGAGCCAGCACGACGTGGCCGTCGAGGATCGAGCGGGCGGCATCGGCGATGGGCTCGTTCATGTCGTCGCCCTCGACGAGCACGGTGTACAGCCCGGTGATCGAGCCGTGCTCGGCCTGGCCGGCCCGCTCCAGCAGGCGGGGAAGGAGCGAGAACACCGACGGCGGGTAGCCGCGCGTGGCGGGGGGCTCCCCGGCCGACAGACCCACCTCACGCTGGGCCATGGCGAAGCGGGTGAGCGAGTCCATCATGAGCACCACGTCGCGGCCCTCGTCGCGGAACCACTCCGCGATGCGCGTGGCGGTGAAGGCGGCTCGCAGCCGGACCAGGGCGGGCTCGTCGGAGGTGGAGACGACCACCACCGACCGGGCCAACCCCTCCTCGCCGAGGTCTCCCTCGATGAACTCGCGCACCTCTCGACCGCGCTCGCCGACCAGCGCCAGCACCGAGACGTCGGCCGAGGTGCCCCGGGCGATCATCGAGAGCAGGCTCGACTTGCCCACGCCCGAGCCGGCGAAGATGCCGAGGCGCTGGCCGGCGCCGCACGGGACCATCGTGTCGAGCGCCCGGACGCCCAGGCCGAGCTGGCGTTGGACGCGGGCTCGACGCAGGGGGTGGGGCGGCGTGCCCTCCACGGTGACCTCGAGCACGTTCCGAAGGGGCGGCCCGCCATCGATGGGACGGCCGAGCCCGTCGACGACGCGGCCGAGCAGTCCGTCGCCCACACTGATCGTCGGTGGCCGGCCCGTGGCTTCCACCGGGGCGCCGGCGCGCACGCCGCGCAGGTCGCCGAACGGCATGCACACTGCGCCGTCGTCCCGCAGTGCGACCACCTCGCCGAGGAGGATGCCGTCGGGCTGCCCCGGAGTCTCGATGATGACGGCGTCCCCGATGGCGGCGTCGATGCCGGTGACCTCGAGGTTCAGGCCCAGCACGCGCGCCACACGCCCCGTCACGCGGGGACGGGCGGCCTCGAGGACCGTCGGCATGCGTTCGGTGAGCGTCACTGGTGCACCGCCGACGTTCCTCGACCAGCTCCAGCCGGTGTCCGGCAGAGGGCACCAGTGACCGGCTCGGCGCAGAGCGCCTCGCCAAAGCCTGTGTTCATGGTTCGCTCGCTTCGCTCGCTCATCCGAGCAGCGCCTTCCGGGCCCGTTCCAGTGCCGGGCCGAGCTGCGCGTCGACGCGCATGGCGCCGGCCTCGACGATGCAACCGGCCGGCTCGACGCTGGCGTCGGGCACGATCGTGATCACGCGACCGGGCGCCAGCTCGGCCAGGTCACCGACGGTGTCGATGTCGTCGGGGTTCATGCGGGCCGTCACGTTGCCGTGGTCCCGGACCATCGACAGGGCGCGCGCCAGGGCGTCCCGGCCAGGCGTCCGGGTGACCGACAACTCGCGTCCGAGGAGCGTCTGGGCCAGGTCGAAGACGGCATCGACGATCGTGCGCTCGATGTCGGCGATGGACGCCGCCTGACGCGTGTTGCACTCGCCGGCCGCGGTTGTGAGGGCCGCCAGGGCCTCCCGCAGACGGGTGTCGCGCTCTTGGGCGGCGTCGAGCGCCGCGGCCGCGGCCGCCTCGTTGCCGGCCTGGTAGCCGTCGGCGTACCCGACCGCCTTGCCCTCGTTGTAGCCCTCGACGTAGCCGAGCTCGTAGCCGGCGGCGTAGGCCTCGTCAGCAGCGGGGTCAGCAGACTCCGCCCCGACGATCTCCGGCTCGGGCTCGTCCTCCTCGGTCGGGATGAGGGTGAGCATCGGGGCGCGCCCGAGCTCGGTGTCGAGGAACGCCGGTCGAGCCGCCGCGGCATGACCTCGCAGCACCTTGCTGCGGGTCCAGGGGTCATACGACGAACTCATCGTTCCCGGCCCCTCGGGTGATGACGATCTGGCCGGCTTCCTCCAGGGCGCGGATGACCCGCACGATGTCGCCCTGGGCCTCTTCCACGCTCTTCAGACGAACCGGGCCGAGCAGCTCGATCTCCTCGGAGAGGTTGGTCGAGGCCCGCGAGGACATGTTCCGCATGATCTTCACGCGCACGTCGTCGCGGACGCCCTTGAGGGCCACGCCCAGCTGCTTGGCGTCCACCTCGCGGAGCACCATCTGGACCGAGCGGTCATCGAGGGTGACGATGTCCTCGAACACGAACATGCGGCTGCGGACCTCTTCGGCCAGCTCCATGTCGCGGTTCTCGAGCCCCTCGAGGATGAGTCGCTCGGTGGCCCGGTCCGACCGGTTGAGGATCTCGACCAGTGGCTGGACGCCACCAGCGGCGGAGAAGTCGGAGGACTGGATGACGCTCGACAGCCGTCGCTCGAGCACCTCCTCGACGAGGGTGATGACCTCGGGTGACGTGCGGTCCATGGTGGCGACGCGGTGGGCCACATCGGACTGGAGCTGCTCGGGCAGGCCGCCGAGGACCATGGCCGCGCTGTCGGCGTGCATGTGGGCCAGCACCAGCGAGATCGTCTGCGGGTGCTCGTCCTGGAGGTAGGTCAGGATCTGGCGGGGGTCGGCGCGCCGCAGGAACTCGAACGGCAGCTCGACCAGGGACGCACTGAGGCGGTCGAGGACGTCGCGCGCCTTGCCCGAGCCCATGCTGGCTTCGAGGATCTCGGCAGCGAAGGACATGCCGCCCTGGGTGAAGTAGCGACGCGCCGCGGCCAGGTCGCGGAACTCGTCGAGGACGTCGTCGGCGACGCTGGCGTCCACCCCTTCGAGGCGGGCGATCTCGGTGAGGAGCTCCTCGACCTCGGTGTCCTTGAGCGTCTGGAGGACCTTGGCCGACCGCTCCTTGCCCATCTGGAGCAGGAAGATGGCGGCCTTCTGCGCGCCGGTGAGGCGCCCCGCGATCTCCGCTTCATCAGGGAGTTCGAGCTCGTCGGTCACGGTCCGCATCTACCGGCGGTCGGCCATCCAGCCGCGGAGCAGCTGGGCGACATCGTCGGGCTGACGGTCGATGAGATCGGCGATGTCGGCGTTCTCCGCCATGCGCTCCTCGAGGCCGGGGAGCCGGTCCAGCTCCCGGCGATGGCGGCGACTGACGAGCACCGTCGTCGGGTCGTCCTCTCCGTCGATGGTCACGGAATGGCGGGCGGGTTCGAGCTCCACGATGTCCTCCTCGTCCAGCTCGAGCAGCTGCCCGTCGCCCGCCTCCAGGGCCAGGTGCTCCAGCGGAATGGACTCCTCGATCGGGATCGGACGCAGCCGGCGATAGCCGACCCGCAGCCCGAGGGCGACGAGGAGCAGGGTGCCGACGGTCTTCAGACCGTTGATCAGGTCGCGCAGGCGCTTGCTGGCGTTGGCGGCCTTCAGGTCCTTGGCCTGCTGGTCGCTCACGCTGGTGTCGAACTTGGCGCGAGACACCTGCACGGTGTCGCCCCGGGCCGTGTCGATGCCCGCCGCCGCGGCCACCTGCTGCTGGAGCGCGGCCATGTTGAGGGTCGCACCCTTCTTGTTGTCGATCAGCACCGACACCGACTGGCGCAGGACACCACCCGGGGCCGCCTTGGTCTTGGTGGTGGTCTTGTCCACCGCCCGGGTCTCCTGCAACTGGTTCTTGTTGTAGGTCGAAGTGCCGCCCGCCGTCACGGGGATGGTCGTCTGGCCCAGGGCCCCGCCCGGCGGGGCGTTGGTGCCGTTGAAGGTCTCGGTGTTCTGGGTCGTCTGCACCACGGGGGCGTTGGCGCCGTTGAACTGCTCGGCGGTGGTTTCGTTGTCGTCGAAGTTCAAGGTGGCGGCGACCCGCACGTCGGCACCG
>JAOBWJ010000336.1 GCA_025463335.1 Acidimicrobiales bacterium | reverse complement strand
TCCGACCGGAAGGGTGTGCCCGAAAGGGAGAGGCGGTTGGCGGCCCCGTCGAAGGCCAGCCGGAGGGAGTCGCCCCACGCCCGATCCTCGGCGGCGTGGTGGACCTCGTCGAGGATCACGAACGCGTCCCGTGCGATGCCGCTGAGGGGGCGGGCGGCGGTGGCCACCTGCTGGTAGGTCGTGACCAGCCCGTGCATGTCGGTGGCCAGGCCCTCGTTGGGCGACCACCCGACCTCGAGGTCGAGGTCGAGGGCGAGGGCGGCGCGGGCCCACTGCGACTTCAGGTGGGCGGTCGGGGTGACCACCACCAGGCGGCGCCCGGGGTGCTCCGCCAGCCAACGGCGGGCGGCCGTGAGCGCGAACGTCGTCTTCCCGGCGCCGGGCGTGGCCACGGCCAGGAAGTCGGCGCTGGTGCTGGCATCGAGGCGTTCGAGGGCGGCCTTCTGCCACGGTCGGAGTCGGACGGAGCGCGACATGGGGGACTGACCATGCTGCCAGCCGCGCCGGCCCCCGAGCGCGCATCCCAAGACCGGTAGGGTCCGGTTTCGTGGAGTACCGCACGTTGGGGCGCACAGGGGTCCAGGTCTCGCCGCTCTGCCTGGGGGCGATGATGTTCGGGGTCATGGGCAACCAAGACCACGACGACTCGATCCGCATCATCCACGCCGCCCTCGATGCCGGGATCAATTTCGTCGACACCGCCGACGTCTACAGCCTGGGCGAGTCGGAGCAGATCGTGGGCAAGGCCCTGATCGGTCGCCGGGACGATGTGGTGCTGGCCACCAAGGCCCACATGCCCATGGGTCAGGACCGCAACATGCAGGGCAGCTCCCGCCGGTGGCTCATCCGGGCATGCGAGGACAGCCTGCGCCGGCTCGGGACCGACCACATTGACCTCTACCAAGTGCACCGGCCCGACCCCCAGGTCGACGTGGACGAGACGCTCGGCGCCCTGTCCGACCTCATCCACCAGGGCAAGATCCGCTACGCCGGCAGCTCGACGTTCCCTGGTTCGGAGATCGTCGAGGCCCAGTGGGTGGCCGACCATCGGGGGCGGGAGCGCTTCCGCTGCGAGCAGCCGCCGTACTCGATGCTGGTGCGGGCCATCGAGGCCGACGTGCTCCCGACCTGCCAGCGCTACGGCATGGGGGTCATTCCGTGGAGCCCGCTGGCCGGCGGCTGGCTCTCGGGTCGGTGGCGGGCGGGAACGACCGAGATCGAGAGCACCCGGTCGGCCCGGCTGCCCGGCCGCTACGACCTGTCGGAACCTGGCAACCAGCGCAAGCTGGAGGCGGTCGAGCAACTGGCCCAGGTCGCAGAGGAGGCCGGCCTGTCGCTGATCCACCTGGCCATCGCCTTCGTCCTCAACCACCCGGCAGTGACGGCCGCCATCATCGGACCCCGCACCATGGAGCACCTCGAGAGCCAGCTCGGCGCGGCCGACGTCGCGCTCTCGTCCGACGTCCTGGACCGGATCGACAAGATCGTCCCGCCTGGGACCAACTTCAGCTGGGCCGACGCCGGTTGGGCGCCGCCCGGAGTGTCCAACCCCAAGGAGCGCCGCCGATGACTGCCCTCGAGACCGTGAACGCCTTCCTGGTGGCCGCGGCCAAGCGCGACTACGACACCGCCCTGCCGCTGCTGACCGACGACGTCGAGTACCAGAACATGCCGATCGCTCCGGTGAAGGGGCGGGCGGCCGTCAAGGAACAGCTCGAGATGCTCCTGGCCATGGGCGCCGACTCGGAGTGGAAGGTGCTTCGAGAGGTGGCCGACGGCGACACGGTCATGAACGAGCGGGTCGACCGATTCCAGATCAACGGCCAGTGGGCCGACCTCCCGGTCATGGGTGTGTTCGTCCTGCGCGACGGCCTCATCGCCGAATGGCGGGACTATTTCGACCTGCAGACGATCATGGGCCAGCTGGCCGAGGGCTGACACCGGTAGGCTCAGCGGCGAGCTGGTAGCGACCCCCCGTCTGCGAGAGACGAGGCGCCTCTTCCAAGAAGGCGAGCGGTCCATGTCCTCCATCACGCCCACGCCCACTCCGGGCACCCGGCGTCGCGAAGGTCGCGGCTTCATCGACTCGTTCGGCGGCGGCCGCGTGTGCTCGGCCCCGGGGTGCAACGCCAGCCTGTCGCGCTACAACGAGAACACCCAGTGCGCGCTCCACGACGGGCACCGCGACCGCGTCTGACCCCGCGTCCGACGCCGCATCTGACGCAAGGCATCATGGGGGGCCGGCCGAAGGCGGTCGGGTAGAGGGGAGCCGCATGCCTGCGTTGGTCGACATCTACGACCCTGATCTCTATGTGGACGGGCCGATCCACGAGATCTTCGCCGAGCTGCGCCGCACGCAGCCGGTGTACTGGCAGGACATGCCGGGCGAGCCGGGCTACTGGGCGGTGCTCAAGCACGCCGATCTCAGCCACGTCGCCCGCCACCCGCTGCTGTTCTCGGCCGAGACCCAGGGCGTGGTGCTCGAGGATCCGGAGCCGGCCCAGCTGGCCAACAGCCGCAACATGCTGCTGATGATGGACCCGCCCCGGCACACGGCCTACCGCAAGCCGCTGGCCGACAGCTTCAAGGCCCGGGTCATCGCCAGCATGGAGGGTCGCATCCGGGAGATCACCCGGACGATCCTGGGCGACGCCCGCCAGAAGGGCGACGTCGACTTCGTGCACGACGTGGCCGGCCTGCTCCCGAGCCAGGTGGTGGGCGAGCTGGTGGGCATCCCCGAGGAGGACTGGCCCCAGATCCGACGGTGGGCCGAGCAGAGCACGAGCCAGCAGGACCCGGAGATCGCCACCGACTCCTACGTCCGCACGGACACCGGCATGAACGTCATGGCCATGTACGCCTACGCGTTCGCCCAGCAGCGCCGCACGGAGGAACCGCGCGACGACCTGGCGTCGTTGATCCTCGCCGGCAACTTCGGCGATGGCCCCATGTCGGACATGGAGTTCGCCAGCTTCTTCGTGCAGCTCGTGGTGGCCGGCAACGACACCACCCGCAACCTGCTCTCGTCGGGGCTCTTGGCCCTGCTCACCCATCCCGATCAGCTGGCCGAGGTTCGAGCCGATCGCAGCCTGATCCCGGGCACGGTGGAGGAGGTGCTGCGGTGGGTCAACCCGCTGCACTACTTCCGGCGCACGACCACCGAGGACACCGTCCTCAACGGTGTCGAGATCGCCAAGGGCGACAAGGTGGCCATGTGGTACACCTCGGCCAACCGTGACGAGGACGTGTTCGCCGACTCGCAGGCCTTCGACATCCACCGCAGCCCGAACCCGCATCTGTCGTTCGGGATCGCCCAGCACTTCTGCCTCGGCGTGCACCTCGCCCGCCTCGAGGGCCGCGTGTTCTTCGAGGAGCTGCTGTCGATGTTCCCGGCGATCGAGCAGACCGGTCCGGCCCGGCGCATCCGCTCCAACCTCAACAACGGCCTCAAGGAGCTCCCGGTCCGCCTCGCTTGACATGTGACCAATAGGTCACATATAACGTGCGGTGTGGACGAGGTGTTCAAGGCGTTGGCCGATCCGACCCGGCGGAGCTTGCTCGACGAGCTCTTCCGGGAGGACGGCCAGACGCTGGGGGCGCTCGAGGCCCGCTTCGAGATGTCGCGCTTCGGCGTGATGAAGCACCTCAAGCAGCTGGAGGAAGCGGGTCTCGTGGTCACGCGCAAGCGCGGCCGAGAGAAGGTCCACTTCCTCAACCCCGTCCCCATCCGGCTCGTCCACGACCGGTGGGTGAGCAAGTACGCCGAGCCATGGGCCTCGGGGCTCATCGAGCTCAAGAGCCACTTGGAGGCCACGATGGAGAAGGTGTTCGAGATCTACATCCGCACGACCCCGGAGCGTCTGTGGGAGGCGATCACCGATCCGGTGCAGCGGGCGAAGTACAACTTCGGCGCCAGCATCGACTCGGACTGGAAGGCGGGATCGACCTACGAGATGAAGGCCGGCGACTTCCTGCTGGGCGAAGGCACCAACCTCGAGGTCGACCCGCCCCGCCGGCTGGTGCAGACCATGCTCGCCCACTTCAGCCCTGAGGCGGAGGCCGAGGGCGAGTCCCGCATCACCTGGGAGATCGAGCAGGTGGCCGACTCGTGCCGGCTGACCGTAACCCACGACCAGATGCGCGAGGGCGCCTGGGACGAGCTCTACGGCGGCTGGCCCATGATCCTCTCCGGCCTCAAGACCTGGATCGAGTCGGGCGACGTGCTGACCACGCCCGGCTCGCTCCTGTACACCTGACCGTTGTGGGCAGCTGTGGTCAACCGATGACCGCAACTGCCCACAACGCGGGACTCAGGCGCTGGTCGCCACCAGC
>JAOBWJ010000319.1 GCA_025463335.1 Acidimicrobiales bacterium | reverse complement strand
GTTTGGGCAAGGCTGATCACCCCGATGGTCTCCACCTGCAGCTGGGTCCCCAGCTCGGCGTAGGACAGGACTGGGAGCCGCGGTGCCGCGGCTCGGGTGAGGCGGCGCACGGCGGGACGGAGGGGAGCCGAGCACAGGAGCACGGGCGATGCCCCGGTCTGCTCGGCCTCCTCGGCCCGGGTGGCGGCCTCGATGGCCAGGCGCTCGGCCTGGGCCGGGTCGATGGCCAGGAACGTGCCGTGCTCGCCGCTGCGCAGGGCCTCCAGCAGCGACTGCTCGACGAGGGGCTCGAAGGTGATGGCCTGGAGGCGGCCGTCGGTGGCATGGGCGGCGCTGATGGCCGGGCCGAGGACGCCGCGCACGGCTTCGACCAGCGCCTCCGGGTCCTTGGTCACCCGGGCCCGCTCGGACAGCACCTCGAAGATGCGGACGAGGTCGCGGATGGCCACGTTCTCCTCGAGCAGCAGCTGGAGGATGCGCTGGATCTCGGCCAGCGAGAGGGCGTTGGGCGTGAGCTCCTCGACCACGGCGGGGTCGCTGGCCTTCACCATGTCGACGAGGGCCTTCACGTCCTGGCGCCCGAGGAGGCGGCCGGCGTGCTGGCGCACGACCTCGGCCAGGTGGGTGGTGACGACGGAGGAGCGGTCGACGACGGTGGCGCCCATGAGCTCGGCCTGCTGGCGCAGCTCGATCGGCACCCACCGGGCGGCGAGGCCGAAGACGGGTTCGGTGGTGGGCGTGCCGGGGAGGTGGGTGAGGTCGTCGGCGATGGCCAGCACCGTCCCGGGCGGCGCCTCGCCCCGACCCATCTCCACCCCGTGCACGCGGATGGCGTACGTGTGGGGCGGCAGGTCGAGGTTGTCCCGGGTGCGGACCAGGGGGATGACCATGCCCAGCTCGAGGGCCAGCTTGCGGCGCAGGGCGCGGACCCGGTCGAGGAGGTCGCCGCCGCGGGCGGCATCGACCAGGTCGACCAGGTCGTAGGAGATCTCGAGCTCGAGGGGCTCGACCTTCATCTCGTTGCGGATGGCGTCGGTCGGGTCGACGGGCAGCGGGGCGTCGGCCGGGTCGGGCCCGGCGTCGGCCGGCGTCCGGTCGGCCTCCTTGGGCAGCCGGGCGGCGATGACGAGGATGAGCCCACCGACGACGAGGAACGGGACCTTGGGCAGGCCCGGCACCAGGGCCAGCAGGCAGATCACCACGCCGCCGGTGCGCAGGGCCTGGCGCTGGCGGGCGAACTGGGCCAGCACGTCGGAGCCCATGTCGGCGTCGGTGGTGGCCCGGGTCACGATGATGCCGGTCGAGATGGAGATCAGCAGGGCCGGGATCTGGGAGACCAGGCCGTCGCCGATGCTCAACAGGCTGTAGGTCGTCACCGAATCGCCGAACGGCAGGTGGCGCTGCATCACGCCCACCAGGAAGCCGCCGAACAGGTTGATGGTGGTGATGACGATGGCGGCGACGGCATCGCCCTTGACGAACTTGGACGCCCCGTCCATGGCGCCGTAGAAGTCGGCTTCGGCGCTGATCTCCGCCCGCCGGCGGCGGGCCTCGTCCTCGGTGATGAGGCCGGCGTTGAGGTCGGCGTCGATCGACATCTGCTTGCCGGGCATGGCGTCGAGGGTGAAGCGGGCCCCGACCTCGGCCACCCGACCGGCACCGTTGGTGATGACGATGAACTGGATGACGATCAGGATCAGGAAGATCACCAGACCGACGACCACCGAGCCGCCGACCACGAAGCTGCCGAAGGCGGCGATGACGTTGCCGGCGTGGCCGTGCAGGAGCACGAGGCGGGTCGCGCTCACGTTCAGGGCCAGCCGGAAGAGCGTGGCCACCAGGAGCAGTGAGGGGAAGACCGCGAAGTCGAGGGCCTTCTGGACCTGCATGGAGACGAGCAGGATCAGGATGGACCCGGCGATGTTGATCACCAGCAGGAGGTCGAGCAGGAACGGCGGCAACGGCACGACCAGCATGCAGACGATGGCGACGACTGCGGCGGGAATGCCGATCTGACCGACGCGGCTGGACGTCACGGGACCTCGGGGTGCGTGGCGACCGTCCATGGCCGTGGGTGGGCAGCTCCGCGCCCAGCGATCTCGGCCCTTGGATCGGCAGCCGCCGGCCGGAGTTGAGCAGTCAGCGGGTGCCGGAAGATCAGAAGCAGTGGGACCCGCCTGGTACCGCCCCTTCCCCTGGGGTTCGTCGGACCCAAAGACGCTCCGAGGGCGGCCGTCTTGCGTGGCAAGCAGCGCGGTCCCGAACGTCGTCATCTTGACGCTCCCGCGGGAGCGTCTTCTGACTGGCTGATGTCCTGACAGAGGGCGAACTGGCGGTTTCATCCCGGGTCATCACGCCGGATGACACCGCACCTTCGTCTCAGGACCGCCCGTCGGTTCCGAGTCCCAAATCAGTGCGCTTCCCGCACGTTTTGGGACCCGGCACGGCGAAGTCCCACGCCAACGTGCGGTGCTGCCAATCCGTGGGTGCGTTCCTCCTTCTCGTCACGCACAGCCCGTCAGAGCCGGGCTGTGCGTGACGAGAAGCACAGGTACCGCCCGAGACGACGTGCCGCCGCCCCGCCCCCTGGGAGCGCCCTTGTTCTTGGCGCAACCCCCAGCAGTACGCCTGTTACCCCACCTCCGCCAGCGTCGACTGGGCCATGCGCTGCACGCCGTCGCCCAGGGCACCCCGGCGGCGGAGGCCGAAGATGAACGCGAGCACGCGGGCGACCGCGTCGTACAGCTCGGCCGGGATGACGTCGTTGAGCTCGCAGGCCCGGAAGATCGTGCGGGCCAGGGGCACGTCCTCCACGATGGGCACGCCGTGCTTCATGGCCTCTTCACGGATGCGGGCCGCCACCAGGTCTGCTCCCTTGGCGACCACCCGGGGCGGGCCCTCGGTCGCCTCGTAGCGCAGGGCGACCGACACGTGGGTCGGGTTCACGACCACCACGCTCGCTCCGGCAACCGACGCCATCATCCGGTTGCGGCTCATGGCCAGCTGCTTGGACCGGATGGCCTGCTTCATGTGCGGGTCGCCCTCGCTCTCGCGTGCCTCCTCCTTGAGCTCCTGCTTGGTCATGCGGAGCTGCCCCTGGATCTTGCGACGCTGGAAGGCATAGTCGGCGGCGGCCAGCCCGAGGCCGACGAGCGCCACCGTGCGCAGCATGGACATGGCCCGGGCGGCGACGATGCCCACCGTCGTCATGGCCGACAGGTGGCCGCCGTCGACCAGCACGGGGACGATGCCCATGACGGCGCGATACGTGACCAGCGAGAGCACAGTCACCTTGAGCAGGGCCTTCGCCGTCTCCCACAGGGTCGTGGTGGACAGGAGTCGCTTGAGCCCCTTGGTGGGGCTGACCCGTGAGAACTTGGGTGCGAGCAGCTTCACCGACGGGGCGAAGCCGACCTGGGCCACGTTCATGACCACGCCCACGACCATGGTGCCCAGCAGGAGCGGGGCCACCACGATGAGGCCGGCGACAGCCCATTGGCCCAACAGGGACAGGGCCGGGCCGGTCTCGGCCTTGGCCATCACGTCACCGGTGCGCTGCAGCAGCGGGCGGAACTGCGTGCCGGCCAGCTTCACCGTGATCTGGAGCAGGAAGACGGTGATGAGCATGGAGGTCCAGGCCACCAGCTCCATCGACTTGGGGATCTGGCCCTCCTGGCGGGCCTTGCGCATCCGCTTCGGGGTGGGCTTCTCGGTTCGGGACTCGCGGTCACCAGCCATGGTTCACCCCCCGAACGCGCTGGAGATGTGGGTGCCGGCCCGTATGGCGCTGGTCAGCAGCGACGACACCGAGCTCGGGAGCAGCGGCAGGGCGAGGCCGGCCATGGCCAGGGTGAGGAGGATCTTCACCGGGAAGCCGATCATGAACACGTTCATCTGCGGCGCCGCCTTGGAGAGGAGGCCCATGGCCACCTCGGCCAGGAACAGGGCGGCCAGCAGCGGGGCCGCGATCTCGATGGCGGCGAGGAAGAAGCTGCCGAAGGCATCGACGAAGTTGCCCGAGAGGTTCTGGAGCGTGGGGTTGGCCGGGACGGCCTGGAAGGACGTCATGAAGCCCCGGATGAGCAGGAGGTGGCCGTTGGTGACGAACAGGAGGGTGGTGGCCAGCAGTTGGTAGAAGCGGCCGAACGTCGAGGACTGGGCGTTCGACAGCGGGTCGTAGGCCGGAGCGACGGTGAAGCCGCCGAACACGTCGATGAGCTCCCCGGCCGACTGCACGGCCGCGAAGAACAGGTAGACGATGAAGCCGAGCGAGACCCCGATGGCGACCTGCACGGCGACGGCGCCGATCAGCGGTGCCACCTCCGGGGCGGGGGCGTGCTGGCCCACGGTGCCGGCCACGGGCAGGGCCAGGGCGGCGGCCAGGCCGATCTTGACCTGGGCCGGGATGACGCGCGTCCCGAAGGGCGGCACCAGCACCAACCAGGCGCTGGCCCGGACCAGGGCGAGCAGGAACCCGATCAGCAGATCGGGATCTGCCGTGATCGTCATGCGGTCAGCGGACGAGCGTGGGGACCCGGGCGAACAGATCCTGGGTGAACGCCACGAGCTGGTGCAGCATCCAGCTGCCGGCAACCACGATGACCACCGCGATGCCCGCCAGCTTGGGGACGAACGTGAGCGTGTACTCCTGCACCTGAGTGACCGACTGGAGCAGCGACACGGCCACGCCGATGGCGAGCGAGACGATCAGGATCGGCGCCGCCAGCTTGGCGGTGATCATCATCGCCTGGATGGCGATGTCGATGACGGTGGTGTCGTTCATGGGAAACGGGTCTCCTACCGGAAGCTCGAGATGAGGGCGCGGACGACGAGTGCCCAACCGTCGACCATGACGAAGAGCAGCAGCTTGAAGGGCAGGGAGATGAGCACCGGGGGGAGCATCATCATCCCCATCGACATCAGCGACGAGCTGACGACGAGGTCGATCACGAGGAAGGGCACGAAGATGATGAAGCCGATGATGAAGGCCGTCTTCAGCTCGGAGAGGATGTAGGCGGGAATCAGCGAGGTCATGCTGACCTTGTCCGGGGTGGCCGGCTTCTTGTCGCCGGCGGCCCGGACGAACAGGGCCAGCTCGCCCTCGCGGGTCTGCTTCATCATGAACTTCCGCATGGGCGCCTCGGCCGACTTGAGGGCCTGACCCTGGCTGATCTCACCGTGCATGAACGGCTGCAGGGCGGTCTCGTTCAGCACCTTGAGGGTGGGCGTCATCATGAACAGGCTTAGGAAGAGCGCCAGGCCCACCACCACCTGGTTGGGCGGGATGGCCTGCAGGCCGAGGGCGTTGCGGGTCAGCGACAGCACCACCACGATCCGGGTGAAGCTCGTCAGCATGATGAGCAGGGCGGGGGCGACCGACAGCAGCGTGAGCAGCAGGATGATGACGATCGACTGGCTGGGGACGCTGCCGTCCTTGGA
>JAOBWJ010000317.1 GCA_025463335.1 Acidimicrobiales bacterium | reverse complement strand
AGCTCGTCCTCCATGCGCACGAGCTTCTGGACCTCGCCCTCCATGAGCCGGCTGACGGGCACGCCCGTCCACTTGCTCACGACCTCGGCCACGTCCTCCTCGTCGACCTCCTCCTTGAGCATGCGCTGCCCGTGGGACTGGAGCTCCTCGAGCTTCTCCGTGGCCGTGGTGACCTTGCGCTCGAGCTCGGGGATCTGGCCGTAGCGGATCTCGGCCGCCCGCTCGAGGTCGCTCTCCCGCTCGACCTCCGAGCGCTTGGTCTCCAGCTCCTCCTTGAGGGCCTGGATGCTCTGGATGGCCTCCTTCTCGGCCTGCCAGTGGCCCATCATCCCGAGGGACTGCTCGCGCAGGTCGGCCAGCTCTCGGTCGAGGGCCTGCAGCCGCTCGGCCGACACCGCGTCGGTCTCCTTGGCCAGCGCCACCCGTTCGATATCCAGCTGGCGGATGCGCCGCTCGACCACGTCGATCTCGGTGGGCATGGAGTCGATCTCGATGCGCAGCCGCGACGCGGCCTCGTCGATCAGATCGATGGCCTTGTCCGGGAGGAAGCGCCCGGTGATGTAGCGGTCGGACAGCACGGCGGCGGCCACCAGGGCGGCGTCCTGGATGCGGACGCCGTGGTGGACCTCGTAGCGCTCCTTCAGACCGCGCAGGATGGCGATCGAGTCCTCGACGCTGGGTTGGCCGACGTACACCTGCTGGAAGCGGCGCTCGAGGGCGGGGTCGGTCTCGATGTGCTTGCGGAACTCGTCGAGCGTGGTGGCGCCGATCATGCGCAGCTCGCCCCGGGCCAGCATGGGCTTGAGCATGTTGCCGGCGTCCATGGCCCCCTCGGCCGCGCCCGCGCCCACCACCGTGTGCATCTCGTCGATGAACGTGATGACCTGGCCGCCGGCGTCGGTGATCTCCTTGAGCACCGCCTTCAGGCGCTCTTCGAACTCCCCGCGGTACTTGGCGCCGGCCACCATCGAGGCCAGATCGAGGCTGATGACCCGCTTGCCCTTCAGGCTCTCGGGCACGTCGCCCTCGACGATGCGGCGGGCCAGGCCCTCGACGATGGCGGTCTTGCCCACACCCGGCTCGCCGATGAGGACGGGGTTGTTCTTGGTCCGGCGCGACAGGACCTGGATGACCCGGCGGATCTCCTCGTCGCGGCCGATGACCGGGTCGAGCTTCCCGTCCCGCGCCGCCTGGGTCAGGTCCCGGCCGAACTTCTCGAGCGACTGGTAGCTGTCCTCGGGGTTCTGGCTGGTCACCCGGTGGCTCCCCCGCACCGTCTGCAGGGCCTGCAGCAGCTCTTCCTGCGAGGCGCCCACGGTCTCGGCCATGGCCAACAGCAGGTGCTCGGTCGACACGTACTCGTCGTGCAGGTCGGTGCGGGCCTTGTCGGCTCGCTCCACCACGTCGCGCACCTGGCGGGAGATGCCGGAGTCGGCGCCGTAGGCGTGGGGCTGGCGGGCCAGGGTCTCGTCGGCCTTGGCCCGCAGGGCGCGGGGATCGATGCCGACCTTCTGGAGGAGCGGGACGACGACGCCGTCGGCCTGGCCGAGGAGCGAGACCAGGAGGTGCTCCGGGATCACCTCGGGATGGGACGCGAGGCGGGCCGCCTCGAGGGCGCCGTTGAACGCCTCCTGGGTCTTGATCGTCCAGCGACTCGGGTCGAACGCCATGGATCCTCTTTCAGCGACGGGGGGATCGGGTGCCCCAGACCTCGACGGCCTGGGAAAGGGGGACGAGCTCGCGGCGGTGGCTGCGCTCGACGCGATCGAGGGATTCGCGAGCGTCGGCCCGGGTCTGCTCGAGCGCACCGCGCAGGCGGTCGAGCTCGGCCTCCAGCTCGATGACCCGCTTCACGCCGGCCAGGTTGAGGCCTTCGGTGGTCAGGTCCTGGATGCGGCGGAGCCGCTCGATGTCGGCCTCCGAGTAGCGGCGGTTGCCCCCACCGGTGCGGGCCGGATCGACCAGGCCCTTGCGCTCGTAGATGCGGAGCGTCTGGGGGTGCACGCCGGCCAGCTCGGCGGCGACCGAGATGACGAAGACGGCCTTGCGGCGATCGCGGTCGGCCACGTCAGACCCCCAGATGGGCCCTCGGCGAGGCGTCGCTGGCGGCGGCGAGCTCCTCGAGGGCCTTGCGCTCGGCAACGGAGAGGCGGGTCGGGACGGCGACCTCGACGCTGACGAGGAGGTCACCGGCGGTCTTGCCGTTGAGCACGCCCCGACCCTTGACGCGGAACGTCCGGCCCGACCGGGTGCCGGCCGGGATGCGCAGGGTCACCGGGCCCCCGTCGAGCGTGGGCACGGTGATGTCGGCGCCCAGGGCAGCCTCGGGGAAGGTGACCGGCACGGTGAGGGTGAGGTCGTTGGCCTTGCGCCCGAACAGCGGATGGCTGGCCACGTGGACGGTGACGTAGAGGTCGCCGGCCGGGCCTCCGTGGCGGCCGGGACCGCCCCGCTCCTTCATGCGGATCCGCTGGCCCTCCTGCACGCCGGCCGGGATGCGCACCTTCACCGTGCGGGGCCGCCGCTCGGTGCCGGTCCCGGCGCAGTTGACGCAGGGCCGCTCGATGATCCGCCCTCGCCCCGCGCACGTGGTGCACGGGCTGGAGAAGCCGAACAGACCCTGGTTGTCGGTGGTGACACCGGCACCGTTGCAGGTGGGACACGGCTTGGGCACGGTGCCCGGCTCGGCGCCCGAGCCCCGGCACACGGCGCACGCCGTGTCGCTCGTGAGGTTCACGGACGTGGTCACGCCCGACACCGCCTCCTCGAAGCTCAGGTGCAGCTCGGCCTCGAGGTCCGCGCCCCGCTGGGGACCGGTGCCGCGCGACGAGGCCCGCTGGTTGCGACCCCGGCCGAACAGGTTGCCGAAGATGTCGCCGAAGTCGCCCAGGTCCTCGACCCGGAACCCGCCAGGGGCGCCGTTGCCGAACCCGGCGGCCCCGGGGCCGAGGCGGCGGACCTCGTCGTACTCCTTGCGCCGGTCGGCGTCGCCGAGCACGTCGTAGGCGGCCGAGATCTCCTTGAACCGCTCCTCCCGACCCGGGTTGGCGTCGGGGTGGTTCTCCTTGGCCAGCTTCCGGTAGGCGCGGGTGATCTCCTTCTGGGTCGAGCCGTCGGACACGCCCAGGATCTTGTAGTAGTCCTTCTCGAACCACTCGCGCTGCGGCGCCATGTGTGTCCTTTAATCCCGGACCCGGACCATGACCGGACGCAGCAGGTGTCCCTGCCAGCGGTAGCCGGCGCGGAGGGACTCGGCCACCACGGGCTCGCCGCCGTCGCCCGGCTCGTGGGCCACGGCCTCGTGCTCGTTGGGGTCGAAGGCCTCGCCCGTGGGGTCGAGGCGCGCCAGGCCCTCGCGCTCGAGGGCGCCGAGCAGCTGGGCCCGCATGGGCGCGAGCGACTCGTCACCGTGAGCCACGCCGTAGTCGAAGGCGTCGAGCACGGGCAACAGGGCGATGACCAGCTTGGACGCCGCCCTGGCCACCTCCTCGGTCTGCTGCTTCATCATGCGCTTGCGGAAGTTCTCGAACTCGGCCTGCTTGGCTTGGGCCAGCGCCAGGTACTCGTCCCGTTGCGCGACGACGGCCTCCAGCTCGGCGAGCAGGTCCTCGACCGTGAGGGGGGTCTCCTCCTCCACGGCGGCCTCGACCGGCGAGCCCTCGGGCTCGCCGGTCGGAACGTCAGGGGTCTCTTCGGGACTCACGAGGCGCGGTCCTCATCGACGATCTCGGCGTCCACGACGTCGTCGTCGTTCGGGGTGCTGGTCGAGCCGCCCGTGGCTGCCTCTTCGGCCGAGGCCGACTCGTACAGCTTCTGGGAGAACGACTGGCTGGCCGTCATGAGGGTCTCGGTCGCACGACGGATGTGATCCAGGTCGACGCCATCGATGGCCGACTTCAGCTCGGTGAGGGCCGACTCCACGCTGTCCTTCTCGGCGCCGGTGATCTTGTCGCCGTGCTCGCGGAGGACCTTTTCGGTCTGGTACACGAGCGAGTCGGCGTTGTTGCGGACCTCGGCCTCCTCGCGGCGACGCTTGTCTTCCTCGGCGTGCGACTCGGCGTCGCGCACCATGCGGTCGATGTCGTCCTTGTTCAGCGAGGACTGGCCGGTGATCGTCATCGACTGC
>JAOBWJ010000312.1 GCA_025463335.1 Acidimicrobiales bacterium | reverse complement strand
GCGATGCCGGCGATGGCGGCCACGGTGCGGTCGGTCTCGGCCTGCATCGCGGCGATCTGCGCGCCGATCTCCTCGGTGGCGCGGGCGGTCTGGGTGGCCAGGGCCTTCACCTCGCTCGCCACCACGGCGAAGCCCTTGCCGGCCTCGCCGGCCCGGGCCGCCTCGATGGTGGCGTTGAGGGCGAGGAGGTTGGTCTGATCGGCGATCGAGGTGATGACCCGCAGGACCTCGCCGATCTCGGCCGAGCTGCTGGCCAGCTTGGCCACCGCCTCGTTCACCTCCTCGGCCACCACCACGGCCTCACCGGCGACCACGGCGGCGTCGGTCGCGCCCCGGGCGATCTCGCCGATGGCCGAGGTCAGCTGGGCGGCGCCGGTCGCCACGCCGGCGATGTCGGTCGACACGTCACGAGCGGCCGACGAGATCACCTCGGCGTGGTCGGCGGTCTCGCCGGCCGCCCCGGTGAGCTGCTGGCTCACCGCCGACAGTTCGTCCGACGAAGCGGCCAGCGTGCTGGCCTGGTTGCCGATCACCGCCATGACCTCACCCATGCGCTGGGAGACGACGTTGACGGCCCGAGCCATGCGGCCGATCTCGTCGGTGGTGGTGACGTCGACCGTCCGGCCCAGCTCGCCGTCGGCGAGGGCGGTCAGGCCCCCGAGGAGGGCGCGGGTGCCGCGCCTGACGGTCTGGGCGCAGCCCAGCACCAGGTACAGGGCCACGAGGAGGCTGAGGCACGCCCACACCACGACTCGCTGCTCCTTGGCCGCGGCCCGGTCGATGCGGGATGCGAGGAGGGCGTCGAGACGGGGAGCGTCAGTCCGGGCCAGGGCCAGCACGGCCTCGACGGCCGGACTCGCCTGCTCGGCGGCGGCCACCGTGGTGGCGGCCGGGTCGCCGGCCAACACGCCGGTCAGCGACGCCTGGAACGCACCCACCTCGGTGGCCACGGCGGCGCCCGGGCCGCGCAGGGCCGACGCCAGACGAGCATCGGCGGTGTTGGCGAACGCCGTCTTCAGGTTGCCGGCCACGGCGGCGGCGGTGGCGGCCACGTTGCCGTTGGCCAGAGCCAGCTCGATGCGCTCGGCGGGCGTGGCCAGCGTGGTGCGACCGGCGATCAGGGCGGCGCGGTCGCCGGCCCGACCGGTGACGTCGAGAAGTGCCGGCACCCGGCCCAGCCAGGTGTCCATCACGTAGTACGAGTCGAGGTCGGGGTCGAGGATGAGGTTGGAGCCGTTGCCCACCTGGACGCCCAGGGCCTGGACGGCGTCGGCGACGGCGTTGAACGGAGCCACGGCGGCCTCGCCCGTCACGGCGGGATCGAGCGCGCCGAGCTGGTCGACGACACGGTCGTACTGGTCGGTCGTGCCCAGCCGCCGGCCCAGCCGGCGCTCGGCCGCGGTGACCGTGGCAAGCGTGCGGTGGACGTCCGTCAGTCGCTGGGCGGTCAGTGCCGAGTCACCCCGAACGGCGGCGGCGCGGGCCTGCACCACGTCGTGGAGGAGGGTCGTGGTGGGCGCGAGGTACTCGACGCCGGCTCGCTCGGCCTGGCTGAACGCTATCTGGGCGCCCTTCTCCCCGAAGTACGCCCGGGTCACCAGGCCGAGGGGCAGCAGCAGGACCACCGCCAGCGCCGCGAACTTCTGCACGAAGGTCAGGCGGCCCATGAGGGCCCGGCTGGGCTGCATCACATCAGACATGTCGACGACTGCTCGACGCTCCTGGCCGCCGCCTGAGGAACAGTGAGAAATATGCTCCGCCGTAATGCACATCTCTTGTGGCCTCGTGCCCTCCCTGGACGTCGTCGAGCACGCCAAGCTGGCCGAGGAGTTGGGCTACGAGCGGGCGTGGCTCTACGACTCGCCGGCGATCTACCTCGACATCTGGGCGTCGCTGGCGCTCGTCGCCTCGCAGACGGAACGGATCGGGTTGGGCACCGCCGTGCTGGTGCCGAGCCTGCGCAACGTGGTGGCCACGGCCTCGGCCATCGCCACGATCGAGGCGGTGGCGCCCGGCCGCTTGGCCTGCGCCTTCGGCACCGGCGCCACCGCCCGCTGGACCCTCGGCAAGCGGGCCCTCTCGCTGGCCACCGTCGGGGAGCACCTGCGCCAGCTGCGGGGCCTGCTCAACGGTGAGGTCGTCGAGGTCGACGGCCAGAAGGTCCAGATGTCGCAGCTCGCCGGCTTCGCGCCGCCCCGCCCCATCGACGTCCCGCTGCTGCTCAGCGCCCTCGGCCCCAAGGGCCAGGAGCTCACCCGCGAAGTGGCCGACGGCGTGATGACCGTTGGCTACGCCCTGGGTGGCTTCGAGTGGAGCGCCCAGCTCGTGCTCGGCACCGTGCTCGACGAAGGCGAGGCGCTCACGTCCCGGCGGGTCCAGGACTCGGCCGGGCCCTGGTACGCCATCCTCGCCCACGGCGCCTGGGAGGCCAGCCCCGAGGCGGTCGACACGTTCCCCGGCGGTGCCGAGTGGCGCAAGGAGCTGGAGGCACGCCGGCCCGAGGGCGAGCGCCACCTGGTCGTGCACGAAGGCCACGCCACCACCGTCACCGACCTCGACCGCATCCTCGTGGAGGCGGCCGGCGACGGCATCGTGGGCATCAGCTGGGTGGCCGAGGCCGACGGCATCGCTGCCAAGATCGCCGAGGCCGAAGCCGGCGGCGCGACCGAGATCATCTACGCGCCATCCGGCCCCGACATCGCCCGGGAGCTCCGCACGTTCGCCGCAGCGGCAAAGATCGCCTGATGGGGAGCCTCGAGGACAGCAACAAGCAGGTCGTGTCGCAGTACTGGGACGCGCTGGCGCAGCGCGACTGGGAGGGCATGAAGGCGCTGCTCACCGACGACGCCCACTACACCGACGTGGGCACGCCCGGTCCCGGCGGCACCGGCCCCGACGGCGTGGTCGCGCGGGTGAAGATCGGACTCGAGCCGCTCGAGGGCTACGAACACCTGCCGGGGACGAACATGATCGCCGAGGGCGACCTGGTCATGACCGAGCACACCGAGCGCTGGAGCTTCCACACCGGCGAGGTCATCGACCATTCGTTCGTGTCGGTGACCCAGCTGCGCGACGGGAAGATCTGCCGCTGGCACGACTACTCGAACATCCCGAACATCACCGACAACGCGCCGGCCTGGTGGCTCGAGCACATCATGAAGGCGGCGACCGGCGGGTGAAGGTCCTCGTCATCGGGGGAACCGGCCCCACGGGCATCCCGCTGGTGCAGGGTCTCGTCGATCGAGGTCACGACGTCACCCTGCTCAACCGGGGGCTGCACCCGAAGCCCGAGCAGGCCAGCGTCCCCACCATCACCGCCGACCCCTACGACGAGGCGTCGCTGGTCGCCGCCCTCGGCGACACCACGTGGGATGTCGTCGTGGCCATGTACGGGCGACTGCGGCGGATCGCCGAGCTGACCAAGGGTCGGTGCGGCCACTTCGTCTCGGTGGGCGGCGTCCCCGCCTACCGGGGCTGGACCGATGCCTGGCAGCACGACCCGCCCGGCCTGCCTGTCCCGGTGAAGGAGGACGCCGACCTGGTCGAGGATCCGGCCATCGACGAGAAGGGCTACCGGATCGTCCGCACCGAGGCAGCCGTGTTCTCAGCCCACCCGGATGCCACCCACTTCCGGTACCCGTACATCTACGGCCCCCATCAGGTGGTGCCGCGGGAGTGGTCGATCGTGCGCCGCATCCTCGACGGCCGGCGCCGGATCGTCGTGGCCGACGAGGGGCTCACGCTCCACCATCACGGCTACACCGAGAACTGCGCGGCAGCGGTGCTTCTGGGCATCGAGCACCCCGAACGCTCGGCCGGCACGATCTTCAACGCCGCCGATGAGGAGGTGCTCACCGTGCGCCAGGTCGTCGAGCTGTGCGCCGCCGCCCTCGATGCCGAGCTCGAGATCGTGTCCATGCCCTATGACCTGGCCGTGCCGGCCTGGCCCCTGCTGGCCCAGCCGCTGCCGACCCACCGGGTGCTCGACCTCACCCGGCTCCACCATCAGCTCGGCCACCGCGACCTGGTCCCGGCCCGCCAGGCGCTGCCGCTGACGGCGCAGTGGCTGGCCGAGCACCGGCCCGCGCCCGGCGGCCAGGAGGAGCTCGTCCTCACCGACCCGTTCGACTACGCCGCCGAAGACGCCCTCATGGACTCGTGGCTGGCGGCCCGGGCCTCGGTCGTCGTCCCCACGTTCGCCGAGCGGCCGTCGTGGGGCTTGGCCTACAGCGGCCCCCACGGCCGACCCCGCACCCAGAAGGAGTTCGTCGAGTGACCACCGGTCCGATGGAGGGCATCCGCGTCCTCGACCTGTCGATCGCGTTGACCGGCCCCTACGCCGGCGCCCTGCTGGCCGACCAGGGGGCCGACGTCATCAAGGTCGAGCGTCCCGGCATCGGCGACATCGCCCGGTGGGTGGGCGTGTCGGTCAACGGCATGAGCTCGCTGTACCTGGTCTGCAACCGCGGGAAGCGGTCGATCGCGGTGGACATCCAGACCCCCGAGGGGGCCGACATCGTGCTCCGGCTGGCGGCCAGGGCCGACGTGGTCATCCAGAACTTCCGGCCCGGCGTCATGGACCGGCTCGGCCTCGGCTACGACGACATCAAGGCCCTGAACCCCGACGTGGTCTATGCCTCGCTGTCGGGCTTCGGCGCCGAGGGTCCGTACAAGGACCGCAGCGCCTACGACACGGTCATCCAGGCCTACGCCGGGCTGGCCGCCAACCAGGCCGACCCCGACGACGGCATCCCCGTCTTCCTGCGCCAGACGGCCGCCGACAAGGTCACGTCGCTGTTCGCCAGCCAGGCCATCACCGCCGCCCTGTTCGCCCGGGCCCGGGGCAAGGGCGGCCAGCACGTCGAACTGTCGATGACCGATGCCGTGGTGTCGTTCCTGTGGGCCGACTCGGCGGCCAACGAGGTCCTGCTCGACTCCGACCACACCCAGAACTCGAGCTTCGTCGCCGGCTTCCGCCCCATGCGCTTCACCGACGGCTGGGGCATCGTCACGCCGACCTCCGACCACGACTTCTCGGGCATGTGCAAGGCGCTCGGGGCCGAGGGCTACGACGATCCCCGCATCGCCACCATCGCCGAGCGCATCAAGCACCGCGACGTCCTGAGCCCGGTCATGGACATGTGCTACGCGATGGCCGCCAACATGAGCATGGCCGAGGCAACGAAGCGGTTCGAGGCCGAACGGGTGCCGTTCGCCATGATCCTCACGCCGGAGGAGCTCACCCAGGACCCCCACGCCGTGGCCATCGGCCTGTTCGAGGAGGCCGACCACCACGTCGTCGGCCGCACCCGGATGCCGCGGCACCCGGCCCGCTTCGGCGGCACGCCGGCCAAGCTGGGCGGCGCCTCGCCCGCCCTGGGCGAGCACACCGACGAAGTGCTGGCCGAGCTTGGCCTGGCCGACAAGGTCGCCGACCTGCGGGCGGCCGGCGTCGTGGCCTGAGGCGGCGTCCACGTGGGGTCGCGTAGTGCAACCATTGTGACGCGAGGCGCAACCCTGTCAGCATGGCGAGGCAAGGCAACAAGGGGGATCCATTGCACGAGTTGGTGGTACGCGGCGGCCTCGTGGTCGACGGCACGGGCGGGGCCCCACGCCTCGCCGACGTGGCGGTTGACGGCGGCCGAGTCACCGAGATCGGGCGCGTCGACGTCGCCGGGGTCGAGGAGATCGACGCCGCCGGGCAGGTCGTGACGCCTGGGTTCGTCGACATCCACACCCACTACGACGGTCAGGTCACGTGGGACCCGACGCTCTCCCCCACCAGCTGGCACGGCGTGACCACCCTCGTGCTCGGCAACTGCGGCGTGGGCTTCGCCCCGGTCGAGGAGCACAAGCGGGCGTGGCTGATCGGCCTCATGGAGGGCGTCGAGGACATCCCCGGCACCGCCCTGCACGAGGGCATCAAGTGGGCGTGGGAGACGTTCCCCGAGTATCTCGACGCCGTCGACTCGACGCCGCTGGCCCTCGACGTGGCCGCCCTCGCTCCCCACGGTGCCATCCGGGCCTACGTCATGGGCGAGCGCGGGGCCCGCAACGAGCCGGCCACCCCGGCCGACATCGACGCCATGGCCGCCATCGTGGCCGAGGCGGTGGAGGCCGGGGCGGTGGGCGTGTCCACGTCGCGCACCATCCTGCACAAGGCCATCGACGGCGAGGCCGTGCCCGGCACCTTCGCCGCCGAGGACGAGCTGTTCGCCCTCGGGCGGGCCCTGGCCAAGGTCGGCCGGGGCGTGTTCGAGCTGGCCCCGGCCGGCATCCAGGGCGAGGACCTCTCGGCGCCCGACCGCGAGGTGGCGTGGATGCGGACCCTGGCCGCCGAGACGGGCCGGCCCATCACCTACGGCTTCCTCCAGCACGACGTGGCGCCCCGCGATTGGGAGCGCCTGCTCGAGGTGGCGACCGAGGCCCACGCCGACGGCATCCCGCTGCGGCCCCAGATCACCGGCCGTCCCATCGGCATGCTGCTCGGGCTCCAGGGCTTCAACCCGTTCCGCACCCGGCCCACCTACATGACCCTGGCCGACCTGCCCCTCGACGAGCTGGTCGACCGCCTGCGGGAGCCGGCCGTGCGCCAGGCCATCCTCGGCGAGCAGGACTCCGTGCCCATGCCGTCCTACATCGGCATGGGTCTCGACCGGATCTTCGAGCTGGGCGACCCGCCCGAGTACGAGCCGGCGCCCGAGGCATCGGTGGCGGCCGAAGCGGCCCGGCAAGGAATGGACCCCTACGCCCTGCTGTACGAGCTGCTGCTGCGGCGGGAGGGCCGGGAGCTGCTGCTGCGGCCGCTGGTCGGCTACAGCGACCTCACCCTCGAGCCGGTGCGGGAGATGCTCCTGCATCCGGCCACCGTGCTCGGCGTCGGCGACGGCGGCGCCCACGTGCGAGTCATCTGCGACGCGTCGACCCCCACCTACATGCTCACCCACTGGGTGCGCGACCGGTCGCGGGGCGCCACGCTGCCGATCGAGACGATCGTGCACAAGATGACGAAGAACAACGCCGATCTCTACGGCCTCGACGACCGGGGCGTCCTCGCCCCGGGCAAGCGGGCCGACCTGAACGTGATCGACATGGAGCGGCTGACGCTCCGGCCGCCGGAGTTCCGCTCCGACCTGCCGGGCGGCGCCGCCCGCCTGGTCCAGGAGGCCGCCGGCTACACCGCCACCGTGGTGGCTGGCACCATCACCCGACGGAACGACACCGACACCGGGGCTCGCCCCGGCGGACTTGTGAGGTCTGCATGACGCTGCTCGATGGATCCGACGTCCAGCTGATGGGGACCGCCGTGACGGCGTCCGGCATCGACCGGTCGGGCCCCACCCAGGTGCCGGTCACCCGGTACATCTCGCCCGAGTGGATGGCGGTCGAGAACGAGAAGGTGTGGCCCAAGGTCTGGCAGATCGCCTGCTCCACCGATCACGTGGCCGAGCCCGGCGACTTCTACGAGTACCGCGCCGGCTGGCTGTCGATCCTCGTGGTGCGGGGCGAGGACGGCGTGCTGCGGGCGTTCCAGAACGCCTGCCGCCACCGCGGGAACCTGATCTGCGAGGGCACTGGCTCCGGCCTCAGCGAGCTGCGCTGCCCGTACCACCGGTGGGCCTGGAACATGGACGGACGGCTGCGCGAGGTGCCGTCCCGCAAGGGCTTCGGCCGGATCGACAACGACGAGTTCGGGCTGATCCCGGCCCAGGTCGACACGTGGGGCCCGATGGTCTTCGTGAACCTCGACCTCGACGCCATGCCCCTCGACGAGTGGCTGGAGGGCATCCCCGAGGACGTGTCGTGGGCGTCGATCGACGACTTCCGCTGCAACAGCCTGGTCGTGCGGCCCATGCCGGCGAACTGGAAGGTGGTGTCCGAGGGCTTCTCGGAGACGTACCACATCCAGGGAATCCACCGCGAGATGTTGGGCCACATCGACGACGTCGATGCACCGCAGAAGCTGTGGCACCGCCACGGCGTGAGCTACCAGCAGTACGGCGTGCCGTCCCCCCGCCTGGGCCGCAACGTGCCCGACCAGGTCGTGTGGGACACGTGGATCCAGTGCATCGGCAACCGCATTGGCCTCGACAGCACCCAGACGTACGCGTGCCCGGACGTGCCCGAGGGCAAGACGATCCGCGATGTCATCGCCGAGCGGGTCGTGGCCCACCAGGCCAGCCTCGGCGTCGACATCTCCCACTTCGACACGGCCAAGGCCACCGGGGCCTCGCAGTACAACCTCTTCCCCAACGCCACCGTCCTCGTGTGGTCCGACATGATCAACGTGCTGTCGACCCGGCCCGGGCTCACGCCCGACGAGTGCCAGTTCGTGTCCATGAACTTCCACCGGGTGCCGCCCGGCGCGCCGCGGTCACAGCCGGTCACTGCTGACCTGCCCGACAGCACCGACATGGGCTTCGTGATGAACCAGGACATCGGGATCATGAAGACGGCGCAGCGGGGCCTGCACCAGCCCGGCCTGAAGCACCTGACGCTGTCGGCCGAGGAGTGCCGGGTCATCAACCTGCACCGCAACCTCGACGAGTGGTGCAGTGAGTGAGCTCACGAACGAACCATCGACTCGCTTGACCATCGACGACCTCCTGGCCCGCGAGGAGATCAAGGACGTCATCAAGCGCCTGGCCCGGGGCACCGACCGCCTCGACGAGGAGCTGATGGCGTCCTGCTACCACCCTGACGGGTTCGACGACCACAACTCGTTCCGGGGCTCGGCCACCGACTTCGCCATGTGGGTCTGCGAGGTGCTCCCCCACTTCGTGGCCACGCACCACTTCATCGCCGACCCCTACATCCGTCTCGACGGCGACGTGGCCCAGGTGGACACCTACTGCGAGGCTCATCATGTCGGCGCCGACACCGACATGATCCTCGGGCTGCGCTACGTCGACCGGTTCGAGCAGCGCGATGGCCGGTGGCTCATCGCCAAGCGGGTGTGTGCCTTCGACTGGACCTACACGGTCCCGTTCGACCCGGCCGCCCGGTTCGCGTTCGCTCCCGACTTCACGGTCGGCCGCCGCGACCGCAGCGACATCACCTACACCGGAGTCGAGTAGGACCGTTCTGGGGCCCAGAACCGACCACCCTTGGTCGGTCTGGGGCCCCAGAAGCCGTCAGGCGGCCAGGAGATCCTGCTCCTGGGGATGCTCCTCGATGTACTTGGCCACGTACCAGCAGACCGGCACGACCGTGCGGCCCGAATCGCGGATGTCGTCGAGCGCGCCCTGCACGAGGATGGCCCCCAGGCCCTGACCCCGGCGGCTGGCGTCGATCTCGGTGTGGGGCAGCACCACGGTCTCACCGTCGAGCCGGAAGTCGGCGATGCCGGCCACCATTCCGTCGACCACGATCTCGTAGCGCTGCTCGGCATCGTTGCGTCGCACCTCGTCTGCCATGGCCCCCGGTCTACCCGCTCGTGGCCATGACCACGAGGGCGGCGGCCGCCGGCGACAGCGGCGCGTCACGGTGGGCCAGGGTGACCTCGCGCGCGATCGGCGGGTCGAGCAGCCGCACGTCGGCCCCCAGCGCGTGGGCTTCGGCGGCCAGCGACAGGGGCAGCAGGGCGGCGCCGGCCCCCGCCACGACCAACGGCAGGATGGCCTCCCGCGGCCCGGCCTCGACGGCCACGATGGGCACGGCACCCACGTCCTCGTGGGCCCGCTCGAGCAGCCGGCGGCTGGAGGTTCCGGGGGGCGTGGTCACGAACGGCACACCCACCAGCGCCGAGGTCCGGATCGTCTTGCGGCCCGGCGCGGTGCCTGCCGGGAACACGGCCCGGTAGTCCTGCCGCCCCAGCGAGTGGAACACCAGCCCGGGCCCGTGCTCGGCGTCGGTGAGGGCCAGCTCGGCCCGGCCGTCGCCGACGCGAGCCAGCGCGTCGGCCGTGCTCTCGGGTTCGGCCAGCCGCAGCGAGACACCCGGGTGCTCCCGGCGGAACCGCCCAAGGAGCGGCGCGGCCGGGTCGACGGCAAGGGTTGCGAGGACCACGAGGTCGAGCGTGCCACCCTCGACGCCGGCCACGTCGGTCACCGCCCGCCGAGCCAGGTCGATGTCGCGCACCACCTGGCGGGCCGGTCCGGTGAGCGCCTCGCCCGCGGCGGTGAGCACCAGGCCCCGCCCGATGCGGTGGAACAGCGGCGTGCCCAGCTCGACCTCGAGCGCCCGAATGGTCTGCGACAGCGCCGGCTGGGACACGTGGACGGCCGGTGCCGCGGCGGTGACCGTGCCGTGGTCGACCACGGCGAGGAAGGCGGTGAGCTGGCGGACATCCACAGGTTCAGCTTATGGGAATGACAAGAACAAGCAGCTAGTCCTATGGACGGGATGGGGGTTCACTGGACCTCATGATCGATGGAACCGGCCTCGCGGTACTCGGTGCCGGCGTCGGCGTGCTCTACGGGGCGTTCGGGGCCGGCGGCTCGGCGTTCGCCACCCCGCTCCTCGCCCTGGCCGGCGTGCCAGCGGTGATCGCCGTGGCCTCGCCGCTGCCGGCGACCATCCCGGCCGCCCTCGCCGGCGCCTGGCGGTACGGACGCGACGGCGACGTGGCCCACCGCCTCGCCGGTCGAGCCATCCTCGCCGGCCTCCCGGCCGTGCTGGCCGGCGCCCTGCTGAGCAGCGTCGTGCCCGGCCCGGTGCTGCTCGCCCTGTCCGGGCTGAGCCTGCTGCTGGTCGGCGCCCGGCTCGTCGTGCCCCGGGCCGTGACCGTCCCCCACCCCCGCAGCGAGACCAACGCCGTGCTGGCGGCCATCGCCGTCGGCTTCAGCGCCGGCCTGCTGGCCAACAGCGGCGGGTTCCTCCTCGTGCCCGTGTTCGTGGTGATCGCCGGGCTCGGCATGCGCAAGGCGGCGGGGACGAGCTTGCTGGTGGCTGCCGCCTTCGGCATCCCCACGCTGGCCACCCACTGGGCGCTCGGCCACATCGACTGGCGGGTCGCCCTCCTGTTCGCCGTCGGCCTCGTGCCCGGCACCGCCGTCGGCGCGCGTCTGACCCGGCGCCTCCCGACCGAGCGGCTCCAGCGGGCCTTCGGCGTCGTGCTGCTCGGCTTCGCCGCCTGGTTCGTCGCCCGTCAGCTGATGCCGTAGAGGGCGTCGGGCAGCTCGTGGCGCTCGCCGGCCGTCTGGCCGCCGTCGAGCACCAGCTCGGTGCCGTTCACCATGAGCGACTCGTCCGACGCCAGGTAGACGACGGCCGGCGCCACCGCGTTCGGCCCCTGCCGGTCGCGCTCCTCGGGCGTCAGGTGGTCGCCCGTCGGCCACCCCTCCGCCCCGACGATCGGCGGGTGCATCTCGAGGTTGCCGGCGGCCGGGCAGACGATGTTGGCCCGCACGCCCCACTTGGTGTTCTCCAGCGCCGTCACCTTGGTGAGGCCGCGCAGGGCGAACTTCGAGGCCGTGTAGGCCGACGTGAGCGAAACCCCGTGCACCGAGTCGATGGAGCCGACGTTGACGATCGAGCCCGACGA
>JAOBWJ010000258.1 GCA_025463335.1 Acidimicrobiales bacterium | reverse complement strand
ACCGATCGAGGAACTCGTCCAGCGCCTCGGTGTGGGTGAGGTTGAGCCCGCCGCGACCGGCCAGCAGAAGCTTGCGGCCGACGGACGGCATGCCCTCGAACACGGTGACCTCGGCGCCCGACCGGGCCAGCACCTCGGCAGCCATCAGCCCGCCGGGGCCCCCGCCTACGACGGCGACGCGGCTCATCCGAGCGAGAGCCAGAGCCGGATGAGGGCGCGAAGGCGGTCGATGCCGACGTGCTTGGCCGCGCTCACCCACACGATGTCGGACGGCTCGAGCTGGCAGCCGGCGGCCAGCTCTCGCTTGCGCTTGTCGCGGAGGGAGGCCCTCACCTTGTCGTGCTTGGTGGCGACGACCGTGTGCGGCAGTTCGTTGGCCCGCAGCCAGTCGAGCATCTGCACGTCGAGCTTGGTCGGGCCGATCTCGCCGTCGACCAGCACGAGGATCATGTTCAGTGGGTCGCGCTCGAGCAGGTAGCGCTCGATCATGGGCCGCCACGACGCCCGCTCGGCCTTGGACGTTTGGGCGTAGCCGTAGCCGGGGCAGTCGACGACGGTCGTCCCGTCGCCCATCTCGTAGAGATTGAGGAGGCGGGTCGCCCCCGGCGCCTTCGACGTCTTGGCCAGCGACTTCCGGTTGGCGAGGGCGTTGATGAGCGACGACTTCCCCACGTTGGAGCGCCCGACGAACGCCACCTCGGCCCGGCTGTCCTCGAGCTTGTCGAGGTTCGGGGCCGACAGGACGAACTGGAGGGGGAGGGGCGGACTCATGGTCGGGCCATTCTCGCCGGTGGGAGAGGGTAGGGGCTCCCCCATGGGATCAACCGAGGAACGCAACCCGTCGCTGTGGGTCCGCACGTCCGGCGATGGGCGGTGGCCCGTCCTCGGCGGCGACGCCACCACCGACGTCGTGGTGGTGGGCGCCGGCATCACCGGGCTGACCACGGCTCGGCTGCTGGCCGACCGCGGGGTGGCCGTGATGGTGATCGACGCCGGCGACCTGTGTGCCGGCGCCACCGGCTACACGACCGCCAAGGTCACCTCCCTCCACGGGTTGATCTACAGCGAGTTGGTCGACCGGTTCGGCGACGGGCGGGCCGCCGTCTACGGCGCCGCGAACCAGGCCGCCATCGCCGAGGTTCGGCGCCTGGTGGCCGCCGACGGGATCGACTGCGACCTCGAGACCGTCGATGCCTTCACGTGGACCGAGGAGCCCGGCCGGATGGCGGCGGTGGCCCGGGAAGCCGAGGTCGCCAGGCGGCTGGGGCTGCCGGCCGACCACACGAAAGCGACGGCGCTGCCCTTCCCCGTGCTGGGGGCCGTCCGGTTCCGGAGCCAGGCCCAGTTCCACCCCCGCAAGTACTGCCTCGGCTTGGCGGACGCCGCCGAGCAGCGTGGCGTCGTCATCCACGAGCACACCCGGGCGCTCGGCGTCGACGAGTCGTCCGACGGCTGCACGGTCAGCACCGATCGGGGGACTATCCGGGCCGGCCATGTCGTGCTCGCCGCCCACCTGCCGTTCCTTGCCCGCGGGGCCTACTTCGCCCGGGCCTTCCCCTACCGCTCCTACTGCATCGCCGCTCGGGCCGAGGCGCCCCCGGGCATGTACCTGTCGGCCGACCGGCCGACCCGGTCGGTGCGAGCCGCCGCCGGCGGCTGGCTGATCATCGGCGGCGAGGGCCACAGGGTCGGCCGCGACGACGACACCCGTCGCCGCTACCAGGCGCTCGAGGACTGGGCCGGCGAACGCTTCGGCGTGACGACCGTCGAGCACCGGTGGTCGGCGCAGGACTACCGCACCGCCGACGGCCTGCCCTACATCGGGCGCCTCGACCTGTTCTCCCACCGGGTCTTCGTGGCCACCGGCTTCCGCAAGTGGGGCATGACCAACGGGACCGTCGCCGCCATGATCCTGGCCGATGCCGTCACTGGGGCCGAGAGCCCGTGGGCGTGGGTGTTCGACTCGACCCGCTTCGAGCTGGCCCGGTCGGCGCAGAGCTTCGTGACCGAGAACGCGGTGGTGGCCACGCGCCTGCTCGGCGACAAGGTGGCCACGCTGCGGCGCCCGTCCGTCGACGACCTGGCCGAGGGCGAGGGCGGCATCGTCGACCTCGACGGGCACAAGGTCGCCGCCTACCGGGGGCCCGACGGGCTCCACTGCCTCTCGCCGGTGTGCACCCACCTGGGGTGCGAGGTGCGATTCAACACGGCCGAGGTGACGTGGGACTGCCCGTGCCACGGCTCCCGCTTCGACGTCGAGGGCCGGGTGCTCGAAGGGCCGGCCGGGCGCGACCTCGCCCCCAAGGGGGTTCAGGCCAGCGTGTAGAGGGTGTGGCCGTCGCGGGTGACGAGCTGCACCTCGGTGCCCACCAGCGACGTGCCGCTGAGGGTTGCCGGTAGGTCGGGCGTGGCCGGACGGGCGCCGACCCGCGAGCCGTCGGGCAGGCGGGCGATCACCGGAGCGGCAACCGGCCCGGCGTCGCGCTCGTGGAGCACGGTCATGGCGTCGACGATGGCGGTGCCCTCGGCCAGCCGGGTCACCGGTACCGGGGTCCGCTCGAGCTCGGCAGTGATGTCGGCGCCGTCGTCGAACCGGGTCGGGAGGCGGGGCTCAGCGACCGAGTAGAGGCCGACCGAGAAGTCGTTCACCACGCCGCCAACGCCGACCACGGCGCCGATCGCGCCCCGGTCGGCGCGGAGCCGCTCGACCATGCACGCCAGGCCGTGGAGCGAGTACGACGCGCCGGGGCCGCCGAAGTAGGGCAGGCCGCCGGTCATGGAGAGCGGGCGGGGATCCGTCGGCTCGAGTCCGAAGGCGGCGACCGCGAGCTGCACGGCGGCGGGGAAGCAGGAGTAGAAGTCGAAGCCGAGCAACTCGTCGGCCGTCACACCTGCGCTGCGCAAGGTCCGATCGACGGCGGCCGTGAGGGCCGCCGAGTGGTGCATGTCGTGCCACACCGACGGCGGCCCCGCCTCGCTGGCGCTGGTGACGCCCCACGGGTGCACCCGACGGTCGGCCCCGATGCCCAAGCGGTCGGCCAGGGTCGACGACGTGACGAAGACAGCTGCCGCCAGGTCGATCGTCGGGAAGGAGCACATGAGCTTGGTGTAGGGCTCGGCGATGAACCGGTTGTCCTGGCGAACCTCGGCGATGTCGGCGGCCGTGCGGGCGGAGGGGAACCACGCCAGGTCGGGTCGAGTGGCGGCGACCTCGGTGAACGGGGCCAGCAGCTCGCCCAGCCAGGCCCGGTGGGCGGCGGGCGCCCGGCCGGCGGCGGCGCCCAGGGCGCTTTCCGCTAGGGCGAAGATCGAGGACGGGAGCTGGGCGCCGGCGGCCGCCTCGGCCATGTACGGCCGCTTCCACTCGCCGGCCACCCGGGTGAGGTCGTCGTCGGCGCCGCCCGAGCCCTGCGACCAGATCGACGTCGGCGGGGCCGGCGGGGTGATGCCCCGGCTGCGGGCTCGGCGCACCGATGCGTCGGCGATCCCACCGACGATGAGGGCGGCGTCGAGCTCGCCGGCCTCGATCCGCCGGCACGCCTCGGCGAGGAGCTTCTGCGGACCGGCGCCGCTGTAGGAGGCCTGGACCCGCGGGCCGGGGACCAGCCCGAGGCGTTCGGCCACCATGGCACCGCCGTGCTCCTCGCTGAACACCGACAACGGCGAGGAGAAGACGGCGCCGACGTGGGGCAGGAGGTCGGCGCCGGCATCGTCGACGGCCCGACGGACGGCGTCCTCCAGCAGCTCGACGGGATGCACGATGCGGTCGTCGTCCTTGTTGGCCACTTGGCCGACGCCGACGATGACGGGAAGGGAGGTCACGGCCGGAAGTATGCCGGCCGTGACGGGTCAGTCCGGCAGGGGGATGACCGGTCGGGGCGCCCGGGCGTTGACGAGAGCGGCCTCGACCAGGATCCGGTCGAGGGCGACGCGGGCTTCGTAGAGGGCTGCGTCGGCGTGGGCCACCAGAGCCAGGAGCTCGGCCCGCTGCTGGTCACCTTCGGGGCCGGCGCAGCGCACGCCCTTGCCGGCCTGGCGCCGGGCGTCCTGGAGGGTGCGCAGCCCGTCGGCGGTCAAGTCCCTGGCGCGTTCGATGTCCCGTAGCGGCACCGCGCTCGTCTACCCGCCCAGGTGGGTGGTTCTCACAAGTGATGGTTTGCCGGGAACGGGAAGATCTCGGCCCGGTCGCCCCCGACCTTGCGGGCCAGGCTCTGGTAGTGGCGCTCGGCGAAGCACCAGCTGCTGTCGACCAGGGCGTAGTCGTCGTGGTAGACGCCGAAGGCGTTGCTCCACTCGCCGGTCGCTCGCTCCTGGCGCAGCTCGACCATGTAGAGGCGGCCGCTGGCCGTCTCGTCGCGTTCGACGTGGATGACGGTGTTGAGGATCACGAACTCGAAGAACTCGAAGTGCTCGATGGCGCCACCCACGAACTCGCCGAGCGCAGTGGCGCCGGTCAGCTCGATCACCGGCCGGCTCACGGTGTCGACGTGGATCGGCGCGTCGGGCAGGAACAGCGGCTCGAGCTCGGGCCACGCCCGTCGGGTCACGACATCGGCGTAGGCCGCCTGGAG
>JAOBWJ010000289.1 GCA_025463335.1 Acidimicrobiales bacterium | reverse complement strand
GCGGGACCGACACCCCCGGCGGGACGACCGGTGGAACCACTGGCGGCACCACCGGCGGCACCACCGGCGGAACCACCGGCGGGACGACGGACGGCACCACCGGCGGAACCACGGGCGGCACTGGCGGGACGACGGGCGCGCCCGCGGCGGCCGGCACGGCGAGCGGGTACGTCTTGGCGGCCGACGACGGCAGCGCCTTCGGCTTCGGCGGCCCGGTCGGTCTGAGCAGCGGCGCCCGCGGTTCGCAGATCGTGGCCACCGCGGCCCTGCCCAACGGCGACGGCTACTGGATGGTGACGTCCAGCGGCAAGGTGCTGGCGGCCGGTACCGCCACCGTGTTCGGCTCGGCACCGGCCCGCCTGGCGGCGCCGATCGTCGGGATGGCGGCCACGCCCACCGGCAAGGGGTACTGGCTGGTCGCCGGCGACGGCGGCATCTTCAGCTTCGGAGACGCCGCCTTCCACGGCAGTACGGGTGGACGCCAGCTCAACCAGCCCATCGTCGGGATGGCAACCACCTCCACCGGAAAGGGCTACTGGCTCGTCGCTCGCGACGGCGGCATCTTCAGCTTCGGTGACGCCACGTTCAAGGGCAGCACCGGCGCCCTCCGGCTCAACCAGCCCGTCGTGGGCATGACCCCCACGATCACGGGCAACGGCTACTGGCTCGTGGCCCGCGACGGCGGCATCTTCAGCTTCGGTGACGCCACGTTCGCGGGCAGCACCGGCGCCCTCCGGCTGAGCCGGCCTGTCGTCGGCATGGCCGCCGACCCCGACGGCTCGGGCTACTGGCTCGTGGCCAGCGACGGCGGCGTGTTCAGCTTCGCCGCCCGCTTCTTCGGCTCCGCCGCCGGCAAGGGCACGCACCCCGTGATCGGCATGGTGGCCATCAGCTGACACGCCGACCGAGCGCCGAACGGGTCGGGGTCCGCCCCGACCCGTTCGGCGAGGTCTCGGCGGGCGCAACGCCGAATGGGTAGTGATGTGGCGCTGCGGCGGAACCGGATGGTGAGCTGGCGACGGGCTCTGGTCGCCGTGGTCATGGGGGCGCTGACCGGGGCGCTGGTACTCGTCGTCGCCCTCCCCCGGCCCGAGCCCGACGCTGGCGGGTTCAGCGTCGGCGCCGCTGCCTCAGCGACGACGGTGCCCTCGACGGAACCGGCCACCCCCATCCCCACGACGTACGCCGACGCCGACTACGGGGCCGGGGCGCTCGCTCCGACCAAGGACAAACCCCAGAGCAAGCTCTGGTTCAACGACGGCTCGTGGTGGTCCGTCATGGTGGGCGCCACCGACCAGCGCGTCCGCATCCACGAGCTCCGACCCGACCACACCTGGCGTGACACTGGAGTCGTCGTCGACGAGCGCCCGGCCAGCACGGCCGACGTGCTCTGGGAGGGGACGCACCTGCTCGTCGCCACCCGCACCGGCACCGGCGAGATCCGGCTGCTCCGGCTCGAGTACGTCGCCAGCGGCCGGACGTACCGCCTGCTGCCGGGCTTTCCGCTGGTGCTGGCTCGCGGCGGCGCGCCCTCTGTGGCGATCGCCACGGACAGCCTGGGCCGCGTCTGGGCGACGTTCATCCAGCACGGCACCGTGTTCGTCACCAACACCGACCCCTCGATCACCCAGGTGGCGCCGGCCATCCCGGTTCCGGCAGCAACCGCGTCGGCGACCGACGACGACGTGTCCTGCATCGTCGCCGTCGGCAAGAGCATCGCCGTCATGTGGTCCGACCAGGCCGGCAGCGAGTTCCGCTACGTGATGCGAAACGACGCCGATCCCACCACCATGTGGCAGCCCATGGAGGTGCCACTCCGGGGCGACCACATGGTGGACGGCCACGTGAACATGGTCGCCCTCGCCGATGGCCGGATCCTCGCCGCCGTGAAGACGTCGCTCGACGAGGCCAAGGCCGCGGCCGCCGCCGACGCCCCGATGATCGAGGTGCTGGAGCGCAGCCCTTCTGGAACATGGAACCAGAGCGTCGCCGGCCAGCTGTCCGACCGCATGACCCGACCGGTGCTCCTCGTCGACGAGGCGGCCCAGCTCCTCCTCCTGCTCACCACGTCGCCCGAGATCGGTGGCTCGATCTACTACAAGGCGAGCGCCCTCGACCGGATCGGCTTCAACCTCGGGCGGGGGGTCCCGTTCATGACCGCGCCCGGCGCCACGCTCAACAACCCGACCACCGTGAAGGGCTTGTTGCCCATGGGCGCACCCATCGTCGTGCTGGCGTCCGACGAGAAGGCGCACCGCTACTACCACGCCGAGCTGCCCGCACGTTGAGTGCGGTCACGGCAGGATGCGGCGCCCGGCGCGCCGAAGTGACAGCAACCACCGCCACCTCCTCACCGAAGGCCCCCGTGAACGCCCGTCCCTCCCACCTCGCCGAGTCCCCCGACACCTCGACGGAGCCGACCGTGACCGTCGTGGTTCCCGCCCGCAACGAAGAGGCGTTCATCGGGTCGTGCCTCGACTCGATCCTCGCCCAGGACCACGGCGACCTCGAGGTGCTCGTCGTCGACGGCGACTCGACAGACGGCACGACCACCATCGTCGAGGCCTACGCCGAACGTGACCCGCGTGTCCGCCTGCTCCGCAACGAGCGCCGCCTGATCCCGATCTCCCTCAACCTGGCGTTGGCCGAGGCGCAGGGGACGTGGCTCATCCGCGTCGATGCCCACGCGACCGTGCCGCCGGACTACGTCGGGCGCGCCGTGGCCCATCTCGAGACGGGACGTTGGGGCGGCGTCGGCGGCCGCAAAGACGGCGTCGGACGGGTGCCGGCCGGGCGGGCGGTCGCCGCCGCAATGGCCTCGCGGTTCGGCGTCGGAGGCTCCACCTATCACCACGGAACCACCCCTCGCCCGGTCGACCACGTGCCGTTCGGCGCCTATCCGGTCGAGCTCGCTCGCCGGCTCGGCGGCTGGGACGAGGAGCTGGCGGTCAACCAGGACTTCGAGTTCGACTGCCGAATCCGGAAGACCGGCAACGAGTTGCTGTTCGATCCCGAGCTGGTCATCGAGTGGCATTGCCGCCAGTCCGTGGGCGCCCTCTTCCAGCAGTACCAGCGCTACGGGCGAGGCAAGGTCGCGGTCGCCGCCAAGCACCCCGGATCAGTGCGCCCCCGTCACCTTGCGGCCCCGGCGCTCGTGGCGTCACTGGCGCTCGCGCTGGTGGCCGGACGTCGACGCCCAGCGGCACTCGCCTCTGTGGTCCTGGCCTACTCGGGCGCCGTCGCGGCAGCCACCGTCACCACGGCCCGCACCATCGACGACCCGGAGGCCCGGCGGTGGGTGGCGCCGGCGTTCGTGGCCATGCACCTGGGTTGGGGCTTCGGTTTCTGGACGGGCGTGGCCCGACTGGTCGCCGGGCGCTGGCGATGACGACCAACACCCCGGCGGGGGAACGTCCGCTCAGCGCCATCGCTGCTCGCGGCGTGCTGTGGCAGGGGCTCGCCATGGTGCTCGGACGGGTGCTCGTGTTCGGTGCCACCGTGCTGCTCGCCCGGATCCTCGTCCCCGAGGAGTTCGGCTTGGTGGCTCTGGCCCTCGTCTTCATCGGCTACTTCGAGGTCATCGCCGACCTGGGCGTCGCCGAGGCGGTCGTGTTCCTGCCCCCGAGCAAGCGCACCAACGACGCCGCCGCGGCGTTCGCCCTGGCCTTCTCCGGCGGGTTGTGCGCCCTGGCGATGGTGTTCGCCCCGCAGGTGGCGTCGTTCTTCGGCCAGCCCGAGGTCGCCCCGCTGTTCCGGGTGCTGTCGCTCACGCTCGTACTGGGCGCGCTGGCTGAGGTCCCCGACGCCCTGCTGCGCAAGAACCTGGACTTCCGCCGTCGGGTCGCCGTCACGCTGACCCGGTCGATCGGTCGCGGCGTGGTCTCGGTGGTGCTGGCCGCGACGGGGTCGGGCGCCTGGGCCATCGCCCTCGGAAACGTCATCGGCGACATCGGCTACGTCATCGTGGCGTGGCTCGTCGTGACGCACCGACCCTCGTGGTCGAGCCGCACCATGCGCTGGCGCGAGCTCCGACCGCTCGTCACCTACGGCTCGTCGGCCGCCGCTGGTGTCGTGCTCTCGAAGCTGATCTTCGACATCGACTACCTCATCGTCGGCCGCCGCCTCGGGGCCGAGGCGCTGGGCTTCTACATGCTGGCGTTCCGGGTCCCGGAGATGGCGATCATCACCGTGTTCTTCGTGTTCTCCTCGGTCTCGTTCCCGGTGCTCACTCGGGTCAACGGCGACCCGGCCCGCATGAAGCGGGGCTACCTCACCAGCGTCCGGCTCCAGGCGACCTACGGGGTGGTGATCGGTGTCGGCATCGCCGTGGCGGCGCCTGCCCTGGTCGGCGGGGTGTTCGGCGACCGCTGGCACGCCAGCATCGTGCCGCTCCAGGCCCTCGCCCTCTACGCCGCGTTCCGTTCGCTCGGCGTGGGGGCGGTCGACGTCTACAAGGCCATGGGCCGGCCGGGCATGGCGGTCTGGCTGTCGATCGTCCGCTTCGTCGTCCTCGTCCCCGCCCTCCTGGCGGCCACGCGGTGGGGCATCCAGGGCGTGGCCGTCACCCAGGCCGTCGTCGCTCTCGTCTTCGCCGTCGCCATGCAGGGGCTGGCCGCCCGGGTGCTCGGCCTGAGCGTGGCCGAGCTCGCCACTGCGGTCGGCCCGGCCATCGCCGCCGGTCTGGCCATCGCCGCCACCGGCGTGGTCGTCGCCGCGGTCGGGCCCTCGAACGACCTTGTCCGGCTGACGCTGCACGTCGCCCTCGGCGGTTGCGCCGCCCTGCTGGCGCTGCGCATCTCGGCGCCGACGCTGCTCGCCAGCCTTCGGACGCTGCTGCTGCGACGGGCGCCGGTGCCGGCATGACGACGACGGTGCTGGACGCCCTGGCCGCGCTGGAGGCGGCCGACGTGCCGTACTGCCTCCGCAACGATCCCGGGGCCGTCACCGATCCCCGGCCGGGCGAGGACAGCGACGTGCTCGTCGACCGGGCCTCGTTGGCCGCCTCCGAGGCCGCCCTGCGCCGGGCCGGCTTCCACCGGCTCGAGGCGCGCGGGCACCCCGGTCACCGGTTCTTCGTGGCCTGCCGCGCCGGGCGGTGGGTGAAGCTCGACCTGCTCTGGGAGCGTCGGTACGACGGCGAGCACCTGGCCATCGACGAGGTCCTGGCCCATCGGGAGCGCCATGAGGGCGTGTGGCTGGCGTCGCCCGAGCACCTCACCGACCACGACGCCCGCCGGGCGGCCGGCCAACGACCGCCGAGGCGGCGCCGTGACCGCCTGGCTCGGGCCCTGCCGCTCGGCTGGCGGCGCGCCGGGCCCGTCATCGCCGTGCTCGGACCCGACGGAGCCGGCAAGAGCACGGTCCTTGCCCGGGCTGCCGCCGCCCTGCCGGTCGCGGTCACCGTGGCGTACTTGGGCACCGGCACATCCGGTCCGCCGTCCGGCGATGCCCGGCGGGGGGCTTCGTCCTCGTGGCGCGAGATCCCGTTCCTCGTCCGCAAGGTGCTCCGCACGTGGTCACGGCTGGCGCCGCTGTACGCCCGGGCCTGGCGCGGTCACGTCGTGCTGACCGATCGCCACCCGATCGAGGTGCTGGCTGTGCGTCCCGAGCGCAGCCCGCTGGGCCGCCGCCTCGAGACGGCGCTGCTGTCCCGGGCAGTGCCTCGCCCCGACCTCGTGGTCGTGCTCGACGCGCCCGCCGAGGTGCTGTGCGCCCGCAAGCACGAGCACCCGCTCGCGACGATCGCCCGGTGGCGCGACGGGTACCGGGCGGCCTTCCCCGATGCCACGTTCGTGGCGGCCGACCGTCCTGTCGACGAGGTCGTCTCGGACGTCCTCGATGTCATCTGGCTGGCCCTGGCCCGCCGGCGGCGGTGGGAGGTGACCGGTGACTGACCCGGCCGTCCACACGGTGGCCGCCGTGCTCGGCGGTGCGCCCGTCGATGCCGGGCCCGGTTGGCATCGACCGTTTGGCCTCCCCGCCGGCGACGCGCTGTGGGGACGCGGGTCCGACGACGCCCGACCCCTGGCCGCCGTCGGACGGCACCTGGTCGCCCGCTGGGTGACGCTCGCCGGCCTGCGGCTGGCGCCGCCCGCCGGGCACCGGCTCGGCGCGGTGCACCGGGTGCCGGCTCGCCGGCTGGGCGGTCGACTCGGCTGGGCCCGGACGGTGGTGCGGTCCGGCGCCGTGGCCGAGTTGCTGGCACCCGGCGAACGGCGGCGCCCGCTCGACGAGATCCTCGAGGAGGCGGGAGCAACGCCTGCGCACCGCCGTCTGCGGGTGCTGTCAGCCGGCGTGGTGATGCTCGACGTCGTCGTCGCCGGGTCGCCGGCGCGCCTCCGGGTCGCCGTCGGCGAGGCCGCGACCGGTCTCGAGCGCGCCCAGGCGGTCCTGCGCTCGCTGGCCGACCTGCGCTCGCCCCTCATCCCCGTGCCGCTGGGCGCAGGCCGCCTCGACGACCTTGCGTGGACGGTCGAGTCGTGCGTCCCCGGTCACCGACCGGGTGCGCTCGACACCCGCCTGCTCGACGACGCCAGCGCGTTCCTGGCCGGGCTCGTGACATCGGGCGGGCCCCGGCGCCGGCTGGCCGACGACCTCGCCGGCCTCGACCAGCTCAGGGGCCTTGCCACCTTGGCCGCTGAGGTCGACGGCGTCCTCGACGACCTGCCGACCGTGGTCCGCCACGGTGACCTCTGGACGGGCAACCTGTTGACCGACCGCGGCCGACTCACCGGGGTCGTCGACTGGGACGGCGCCTGCCAAGCCGCCCCGGCCGGCACCGACCTCCTGCATCTGGTGGCCACCGAGCACCGGCTCCGGTCCCGCTGCTCGCTCGGCGAGGTCTGGCGCGCGGAGCCGTGGACGTGGCCCGCCTACGCCGACGCGCCCTACTGGCGTCTGCTCGACTGCCGGCCCACGCCGCGGCAGCGATGGGCCATCGGCGTCGCCTGGTGGGCGGCGCAGGCCGCGGGTGACGTCGCCCGGGCGCCGCACCTGCTCGACGACCCCGGGTGGCGGGCCGACAACGTCGACGCCGTCACCGCCCACCTGGCCGGTGCCCGATGAACGAGCGGTCAGCCGGGGACCAGCCGGGCGCCGACCGTGCTGCCGTAGCCCGCCAGCCCTGGCGCAGTGACGAGGAACCGATCGTCGAGCCCGGGGTCGACCATCCGGTTGGCGCCGCCGTCGACGATGCCCACGCCGGGTTGGATGACCGAGGCGGCGGCGAAGGCCACGTTGTCGCGGGCCACGTTGCCGGACCCGTCGAGGTGGAAGCCGGTGATGGCCGCCCGCCCGGGGCGGGTCTCGACCATGACGTTGCGCTCCATGACGACGTTCGACGTCCGCCACGCCAGCTGGATGCTGGAGGGCCCGAGGTTGCGGACCATGGTGTTGCCGCGGATGACGATGTTGCCGACCGGCGACCCGTCCTTGCTGGCGGGGCCGACCTTGATCGCCCGGCCGTTGGGGCTGTTGACGAGCAGGCAGCCCTCGACGGTGCCGCCTCCGGTGCCGGCGTTGAGGTAGATCAGGTGGTCCTGGCTGTCGCCGTTGGACGGCCGGGTGTCGTGGACGTAGAGGTCCCTGAGGGCGAAGTCGACCGGGTCCCCGGCGACGAGGATCGCCGCGAACGAGCGGGCACCCCACACCTCGGCGTCGGCGAAGACCCAGTGCGCCCCACCGGTGAGCTTCACCATGTGCTGGTCCTTCCGGCTGCGATCGGCCCACGTGACGTTGAGACCCCGGATTCGCCACCAGTCGGCGCCTTCCAGCCAGAGCAGGCCCTGCAGCACCGGACGGGCGCCGGGCGCGGCGACGACATCGATGGGCGCCGCCTCGGTGCCGGCGCGGATCTGCAGGTCGACGAGCTCCTCGTCGTAGGTGCCCGCACCGACGACGAGCTGGTCGCCGGGGCGGAGCGCTTCGAACCCGGCCCGCAGCGTGGAGAACGGACGCTCGCTCGACCCGTCCCCACCCTTGGCGGCCCCGACGGCGACAACCAGGCGGTGGACGTCGGGCGGCGCCTCGGTGGTGGGCGAGACGAGCCCGGAGCGAGGGTCGGAGGCGTCCGAGCCCCCACCGCCGCAGGCCGCCACCGCGAGCAGCGCGAGGACCAGGACTCGGCGGGTCCAGGCGACGAGGTGGGGTCGGTCAGTGGTGGGCGCCCCAGCCAGCTCGGCCCGCGGCTCATCACGGCTACGACCGTTGCCCTCGCCCTGCTGACCGCGGCGGCGGCTGCCGTCCAACCCATGGCCGCCGCCGGGCTGGTCGTGGTCATCAGCGTGGCGGTCGTCGCCTACCTGGTTCGGGACGTTGAGCTGATCCTTCACTTCCTCGTCGCCTCGGTGTTCGTCGAGTCGCTGGGCGTCGGACCAGCGCGCGTGGGTCGCATCCTCGCGTTGGCTGCGGTGGTCGCCATCGTCGCACGAATCGCGCTGACGTCCTGGCGGCCGCCGTGGCTACCGCCTCGGACGTGGGTGCCCGTCGCCCTGTTCGTGGCGTGGGCGTGGACGAGCGGCTTGTGGGCCGCGTTCCCCGCCGGGTGGCACTTCGCCATCGGCCAGCTGCTGCTGGCCGGCTGCTACTTCCTCGCATTCGCCCTGTTCGTCCGGCGCTCGGCGCAGGTGCGGTCGCTGCTGCGTACCTACACGATCGGCGCCGTGCTCGGCGGGGTCATCGGGATCCTGCAGTGGTCCGGCAGCGCCCGCGCCGTGGGGTTGCAGGGCGACCCGAACCTCTTCGCCCTCTACCAGGTCGCCGCGGTGCCGGCCGCCATCGCCGTGGCCCGGACCACGACCTCACGCCGAGCCCGCCGCTGGTGGCTCACCGCCCTCGTCCCTCTGCTGCTGTCGGTGCTCGCGTCCCAGTCCCGCGGCGGCCTGCTGGCCGCGCTCCTCGTCGGCGCCTTGCTGTTGGCCACCGGCAAGCTCCCCCGTCAGCGGTACGCCCTGGTCCTGGGGATCGCCGCCCTCGTCGTGGTCGCCGTTGCCGGGTCGTCGCTGAACGCCCGCCTGAACCCGGAGCACATCGAGAAGGACCGGGCCAGCGGGCGCATCGACATCTGGTACGTGGCCTGGCACGCCTTCGACGAGCGGCCGCTCACCGGTCTCGGTGGCGGCAACTTCAAGGAGTACAGCATCCGGCTGCTCGAGCGGCAGCCCGGTGTCGAGCTGGTCAAGAGCCACCTGCTCAAAGGCGAGGGCATCGAGGTCCACAACCTCTACCTCGAGATGCTCGCCGAGTACGGCCTCCCAGGCTTCCTTCTGTTCCTGGCCATCCTCGTCAGTACGACGAGCGGCCTCCGCATGATCGCCCGCCGGCGTACCACCGCCGCGGCCATGGCCCTCCCGGCCATGTTCGCGGCCTTTGCCAGCTGCGCCTTCTTCCTGTCCGTGGTCAACAACAAGCTGCTCTGGATGCTCGTCGGCATCGCCGCCGCGGCGCGCTCGCGCCAGACGACCCCTGAGCTCATGAGGATGGAGTCATCGTGACCTTCGCCGCATCCACCGATCTGGTCCCCTCCTACGCCGCCAACGAAGAGGGCTGGGCCAGCGCCACCTGGCGGGTGCTCCGCCAGTCGGTCCTGTTCGTCGTCGCCATGGGTCTCGCCGGCGGGGGCGTCGCCGGTCTGCTCACGAGACTCCAACCAGCCACCTACATGACGGGCCGCACCTTCGTCGTGCAGACCAGCAGCGGTCGGGGCGACAGCGAGACGCTGATCCGCACCGTCGAGTCGCTGATGCTGAGCAAGCAGATCGGCGACGACATCGTGCGGGCCGTCGGCGACGACCTGAGCGCCCGAGCGGTGATCCGCAAGCTGAGCGTCAGCCGGCCACCGAGCTCGGGTGTGCTCACCGTGACGGTGCGCGACACCGACCCGAAGCGAAGCCTGGCCATCGCCTCCTCGCTGGGCTCCGTGTTCGAGAAGCGGCTGCGCTCGCTCCTCACCGCGCGCCCCGGCAGCCTGGCCCCGGGCTTCAGCGTCGAGTCGTGGGGCACGCCGTCGCAGGTGTCCGAGGTGCCGCCGCCGGTGAGCCGCAACGTCGGCGTCGGCTTCCTCCTCGGCGTGGCGATCGCCACGGTCGGCATGGTCCTGCGCCATCAGCGTTACCCGGTGCTCCGGTCGCCGTCGCATGCGGTCGAAGCCTTCGACCTGCCGCTCATCGCTGCCCTCCCGACCCTCAGCGAGGGAGGCCGAGGATCGTGGAACTCGCTCGATGCGGTCGAGGCGCTGCTGCTGCGGTCGCCCTACACGAGCGGTACGGGCGGCACGAGTGGGGCCGACGTCCTGTTCGTCACCGGCCCGGCGGCGGGCGACGCCCGGGCCGAGCTGGTCATGACGCTTGCCCGGGTGCTCGCCGGCACCGACGCGCGGGTGGTGCTGATCGATGCCGACCTCGACGGCGCGGCCCTGACCCGGCGGTTCGATGCGACCCGGCGGCCCGGTCTCCGGGAGACGCTCGACGACCAGCGCTCGCCACAGCTCGTCGGCGTCGACCTCGGCACGTCGCGCATCCAGCCCGACGGGCCGGCGCCGAAGGTCGCGCTCCTTCCCGTCGGTCAAGCCGGGAGCACGCAGCTGACGACGGCGGCTGCCCGACGGCTGATCGAGGCCATCGATCCCGACACGGTGGTCATCGTCCACGGGCCCAGGTTGCCGGGGCCGGCGCCCGTCGCCGGGTTGGCGAAGCAGGCGTCGATCATCGTCGTCGCTGGCGTGGAGAACGTGACCATGCAACGTGACGCCCGGGCCGCCGGCAGCCTGGTGAAGACGCTCACCGCCGGCAACGCCGGCGTGGTGCTGCTGGGCAGCGCCGATCCGCGCGTGGGCGCCGGGGGCGCCATGGCGCAGCCGACGTGGCGTTCCCGCCGGACGGCGACCGTGTGATCAGCAGCGAGCGCTGATCAGTACGACAGGCCGGGGTACGGCTGGAACTTCGAGCACAGCGCCGCCACCTCGTCGCGCACCGCACCGATCGTGGCGTCGTCTCGGTGGCGCAGCACCCGGTCGATGAGCTCGGCGATCTGCTCCATCTCCGACTCCCCCATCCCTGCGGTGGTGACCGCCGGGGTACCGATGCGCAGGCCGCTTGCGATGTACGGCGGCCGGGGATCGTCGGGCACGGTGTTCTCGTTGAGGCTGATCCCGGCGCGGTCGAGGGCGAGTCGGGCCTTCTTGCCGGACAGCTCGGCGTCGAAGGACCGCAGGTCGACCAGCATGAGGTGGTTGTCGGTGCCGCCCGAGACGAGACGATGACCACGACCGGCGAGGGCGCTGGCCAGGGCCGACGCGTTGGCCACGACCTGGCGGGCGTAGTCGCTGAACGACGGTTGGGCAGCCTCGAAGAACGCCACCGCCTTGGCCGCGATGACATGGTCGAGCGGACCACCCTGCATGCCGGGGAACACGGCCTTGTCGATCTTCTCGGCGTGCTCGGCCCGGCTCAGGATGCAACCGCCACGAGGCCCGCGCAGCGTCTTGTGGGTGGTGAAGGTGACGACGTCGGCGTACGGCACCGGATTGGGGTGCACGCCACCGGCGATGAGGCCGGCGACATGGGCGGCATCGAACATGAACAGGGCGCCCACCTCATCGGCGATCTCACGGAACGGTGCCGGATCGATGATGCGGGGGTAGGCGGTGGCGCCGGCCACGATCATCTTCGGCCGCTCGGCCCTGGCCAGGTCGCGCACCTGGTCGAAGTCGATGCGCTCGTCGGATGCGGTTACGCCATAGGAGACGAAGCGGTAGAGGATGCCCGACGCGTTGACGGGCGAACCGTGGGTGAGATGGCCACCCTGGTCGAGGCGTAGGCCCAGCACGGTGTCGCCGGGCTGGAGCAGCCCCAGGTAGACGGCCATGTTGGCCTGGGCGCCGGCGTGGGGCTGGACGTTGGCGTGCTCGGCACCGAAGAGCGCCTTCACCCGCTCGCGGGCCAGGTCCTCGGCGGCGTCGATGACCTCGTTGCCGCCGTAGTACCGCTTGCCGGGATACCCCTCGGAGTACTTGTTGGTGAGGACCGAGCCGGTGGCGGCCAGGACTTCCCGCGACGTGAAGTTCTCGCTGGCGATGAGCTGGAGGGTGGTGTTCTGGCGCTCGACCTCTCGGTCGAGGATGGCGAACAGCTCGTTGTCTCGCACGGTCACTGCGCCATCGTAGGCGCCGCGGCCAGGTAGGTCAGCTGGCGAGGCGCTCGCGAATAGGTGCCAGTCGCTCGGCCACGAGGTCGGGCGCCATGGTGGCGGCCGAGCGCAGCTCGAGGTGATCGAGCCAGCGAGCGGCATTCGCCCGGTCGCCCAACAGCAGGCTCAATGCGGCGATTCGCCGGATGGTCTGCAGCTCCTCGGGGCTGGGCGCACCTCGGCCACGAACCACGTTGGCATGCAGGTGACGTTGCACTTCGACCGGGGTCGAGAGTGTCTGCAGGAGCGGCAGGACCTCGTTGGCCACGCCGGCCAGGACGTGGTTGGCCACCGACGTGTCGGCCACGGCGGCGAGCGGACGGGGCAGCGACCGCAGCTCGAACCAGCACGGGTCGATGCCCGAGCCGGTGGCCCCGAGGCGTCCGTGCACGGCCGAGGTGGCCACCGTCGGGCACTCCGGCGCCGGGTCGCCGACGACCTCGTCGATGCCGGGGACGTGCACGCCCCACGCCACGGTGAAGCAGACCTTGTCCGGGGTGCTCCACGGGGCGACGTCGAGGTCGAGGAGCCAGGCAACGCCGTGGGCCTCGGTCGCCGCCAGCGAGCCGGGCAGTCGATCCCCGAAACCGAGCTCGGCCAGCCCGGGCAGGAGGCGGCGATGGACCAGGTCACGGAAGCGATCGGCGGTGCCACGCGCGCCTGTCATCGGAGCAAACGGTACGACCGCGCCCCTCCATTTTGGTGGATCCTCAGGCCAGGGCGGCGTGGACGTCGCCCGTCGGGACCCGTCCCTCGCGCAGGACGTGCACGCCTTCGACGGTGCACGACACCACGGTGGACGGGGCGCCGGCGCATCGGCCACCATCGAGCACGAGGGCGACGCCGTCACCGAGCGCCGTGGCGACCTCGGCTGCCGTCTCCGGCGTCGGCCGGCCGTGGAGGTTGGCGCTGGTTGCCGCCAACGGCCCGACCC
>JAOBWJ010000256.1 GCA_025463335.1 Acidimicrobiales bacterium | reverse complement strand
GCCGATCGAGTTTTCTTCGTCGACGAAACGGGGCGGGGGCTGTCCGGCTCTACCACCACCGCGATCCTGGCCGCCGGCGTGTTGGGCCGGGAGCCGGGCGCCACGATCTTGCACAACCTGATCTGTTCGAAGGCGGTGCCCGAGGTAGTGCGTGAGCGAGGCGGCATTCCCATCCGCACGAAGGTTGGTCACTCCTTCATCAAGCAGATCATGGCGGAGACCGGCGCCGCCTTCGGGGGCGAGCACTCGGGCCACTACTACTTCCGGGACAACTACCGGGCCGACTCCGGGCTCATCGCCTCGTTGATCGTGCTCGAGCAGCTGTCGGTGAGCGGCAAGCCGCTCTCGGAGCTGTTGGCGCCGCTCGACCGGTGGACCGCCTCGGGCGAGATCAACTCGAAGGTCGACGATCCGCTGGCCGTGATCGAGCGGGTGGCTGCCATCCACGCCGATGGCGGGCAGGACCGGCTCGACGGCCTGACCGTGGACTATGGCGACTGGTGGTTCAACCTCCGGCCGTCGAACACCGAGCCGCTGCTGCGGCTCAACCTCGAAGCCCGCACCCGCGAGGCGTGCGAGGCGCGTACGGCCGAGGTGCTCGGCCAGATCCGTAATCCCTGAGAGGCATGGAGTCAGAGATGGCGTTGGACCAGCAGCTGCTCGAGATCCTGGCGTGCCCGGAGGACAAGGGGCCGCTCTTGTACTTCCCGGACGAGCAGGCGTTGTACAACCCGCGCCTCAAGCGGCGCTACGACGTGCGCGACGACATCCCGGTCATGCTCATCGACGAGGCCACCACGGTCGACGACGCCGAGCACCAGCGGCTCCTCGCCAAGGCCGAGGCCGACGGCATCGCGCCCACGTTCGAGGCCTAGCGGTGTCCGATCGACTCGACACTCTGGGCATGTTCGAGGTCACCGCCTCGCTGCCCGAGCAGGTGTTCGACGCCGCCGTTCGTGCGCGCGGGCTGTCCGGCCTGCCCGACCGCGAGCGCATCGAGCACGTGGTGGTGCTCGGCATGGGCGGCAGCGGCGTGGCCGGCGACGTGCTGGCCGCGGCCGCCGGGCCGTTCCTGCCCGTGCCCGTGATCGTCTCCAAGGGCTACGAGCTGCCGGCGTTCGTCGGCGAGTCGTCGCTCGTGTTCGCCATCTCGTTCTCCGGCAACACCGAAGAGACCGTGGAGGCGGCGTCGTCGGCTGCCGTCGAGGGCGCCCGGATGGTCGTCGTCACGTCCGGTGGCGAGCTCGGCCGGCTGGCCGAGAGCTGGGGCGTGCCGGTCGTGGCCGTGCCCGACGACATCCCCCAGCCCCGGGCCGCCATCGGGGCCATGGCCATCCCGCCCATGATCGTGCTCGAGGAGATCGGGCTGTTCCCCGGTGCCCAGCAGTGGATCGACTTCGCCGTCGAGCAGCTCCGGGGCCGGCGCGACTCGCTCATCTCGGACTCCAGCGTCGCCAAGCAGTTGGCCAAGCACATCGGCCGCACCATTCCGCTGGTCCACGGCGGCGGCGACCTCGGTGCCGTGGCCGCGGCGCGGTGGAAGACCCAGATCAACGAGAACGCCAACGCCCCGGCGTTCTGGAACACCTACCCCGAGCTCTGCCACAACGAGGTCCAGGGCTGGGGTCAGCACGGCGACGTGACCCGCCAGCTGCTCACCCTGGTCAACCTCCGCCACGAGTTCGAGCACCCGCAGATCGCCCGCCGCTTCGACGTCGTGCGGCCGCTGCTCGACGAGGTCGTGGCCGGCGTCGAGGAGGTGTGGGCCGAAGGCGAGGGCCAGCTGGCCCAGCTGCTCGACCTCGTGCTGATCGGCGACTTCATGTCGCTCGAGCTGGCCGCCCGGGAAGGCATCGACCCCGGTCCGATCGACGCTCTCAACCAGGTCAAGCATGAGGTCACGCTGACCTGAGGCGTACACTGGCCCGCTGATCGGGCTGCAATGAGAGGTGCCAGCAGGCCCCAGCCCGTCTCCGAGAACAATCCCTCCCTCGAGACGTGGAGACGTACATGCCTGCATTGACTGCCGGCGACTGGAAGGTCGCCGATCTGAAGCTCGCGCCGTTCGGGCGCAAGGAGATCCAGCTCGCCGAGCACGAGATGCCCGGCCTGATGTCGCTCCGGCGGCAGTACGGCGAGGCCAAGCCGCTCGCCGGCGCCCGGATCTCCGGCTCGCTGCACATGACCATCCAGACCGCGGTGCTCATCGAGACGCTCGTGGCCCTGGGCGCCGAGGTCCGCTGGGCCTCCTGCAACATCTTTTCGACCCAGGACCACGCCGCCGCGGCGGTCGTGGTCGGCCCCGAGGGGACCCTCGAGGCGCCGGCCGGCGTCCCCGTCTACGCCTGGAAGGGCGAGACGCTCGAGGAGTACTGGTGGTGCACCGAGAAGATGCTGCTGTGGCCCGACGGCGTGGGCCCGAACATGCTGCTCGACGACGGCGGTGACGCCACGCTCGTCATCCACTGGGGCGACGAGTTCGAGGGCAAGGGCCAGGTGCCCGACCCGACCTCGGCCGGCTCCGAGGAAGAGGGCGTGATCCTGCGCCTCCTGCAGCACAGCCTCAACGAGTCGAGCGACCGGTGGAAGCAGCTGGCCAAGGGCGTGCGCGGCGTGTCCGAGGAGACGACCACCGGCGTGCACCGGCTCTACCAGCGCCAGGAGGCCGGCACCCTGCTGTTCCCGGCCATCAACGTCAACGACTCGGTCACCAAGTCGAAGTTCGACAACCTCTACGGCTGCCGCCACTCGCTGGTCGACGGCATCTTCCGGGCCACCGACGTGATGATCGGCGGCA
>JAOBWJ010000268.1 GCA_025463335.1 Acidimicrobiales bacterium | reverse complement strand
CCTTGGAGGCGGCGACCGGAATCGAACCGGTGTACAGGGCTTTGCAGGCCCTTGCCTAAACCACTCGGCCACGCCGCCGGAGGGCCGCAACCCTAGCGGTCGGCGGGGGGAGGCTCGTCAGCGTTCGCCAGCAGCGCCAAGGTGGCCCACGACTGGGGAACGGCGCCGAGGGCGGACCCGTCATCGGGGTGCCAATGCTCGGCGAAGCCCGACGCTTCAGCGCCGTGCCGGAGGCCGGTGGCGAGGCCGTCAGCCTCAGCGGCTCCGGCCCGGCGGGCGGCGACCCACAGCAGGTAGGTGAGCTGGGGCCAGGCCGAGCCCCGCCAGTACGACCCCGGGTCGAACGTGGGCTCGGCCCGGTGAACACCGGCCGGCCCGCACACCCCGCCGTACGCCAGGGCGTCCACGGCGTCGGCCAGCACGATCGCGACCCGCTCCGGGTCGCCCGACACGAGCGCACCGAGCAGGGCGTCGACGGTGCGGGTGCGGCCCGAGCCCGATTCGGACTCGCCGGCATCGACCCACGTGCGCCGCTCGCCGTCCCACCGGTCGTCGAGGGCGCCGGCGAGCTCGTCGGCGGCATGTCGCAGAGACTCGTCGCCGGTGAGGCCAGCGAGCTCACGGGCGTTGAAGGCCACCAGGGCGTTGAACGACGCCGACGCCACGTCGAACGCCGGGTTGTCGATGGGCGCCCCGCCCGGCGTGCGCTCCACGGCGGCGAGTAGCTCACCCTTGATGCGGTACACGTCGTCGGCCACCCACCGCTCGCCGTACCAGTGGTCCCAGCGGGGGCTGTCGTCGGCCCCCGACTCCCACGGGTGACACAGCCGGACCAGGCCGCTCGCATGGCGGGGCCGCCGGTCGAGCAGGAACCGCAACGCGTCGGCGGACGCGTCGAGCAGCCGCTCGGGGACGTCGACCCCCCGGCGGACCAGTTCGGCCAGGGCGTGGCCGTGCATGGGCGGCTGCGTGATCGACGAGGCGTCGGCCCGGCCCCAGAAGTCGGTGTGGGGGCTGCCGTAGGGGGCGTAGAGCACGTGGGGCACGAACCCGTCGGCGTCCCGGGCCCCGAGGAGCCGGTCGAGCTCGACCACCGCCCGGTCGTCGCCGAGCTCGGCCCACACGATGGCGTGGAAGCACGAGTCCCACAGCCACTGCCACGGGTAGCGCACCGGGTTCGGGGCGGTGAAGCCGGCCGGGTCCCATGCCGCCTCCAGCACCTGCCGGGCCGCGGCGGCCAACTCGTTTCGGGTCACGGCGCCCGACCGTAGTGAAGCGAGCCCGCGAGCGATGATCGGCGTCGTGGCGAACGGGCCGCTACGGGCAGAGCGGGCGGCAGAGCCTGTGAAGGGCGCGAGGATGCCGGGATGCGCTACGTGGTGTTCGGGGCGGGAGCGGTGGGCGGGGTGATCGGAGGCCGGCTGCACGCGGCGGGGCGAGACGTGGTGCTCGTCGCCCGGGGCGACCACCTGCGCGCCCTCCAGGCCGACGGCCTCCACCTGTTCACGCCCGAGGGCGAGGAACACCACGCCATCCCGGCCGTGGGGTCGGTGGCCGAGCTCACGCTCACGCCCGACGACGTCGTGCTGCTCACGGTGAAGAGCCAGGACACGGCCGACGCGCTCGCCGACCTGGTCGCCGGCGCCCCGCCCGAGCTCGCCGTGGTGTGCGCCCAGAACGGCGTGGCCAACGAACGGGCCGCCCTGCGCCGGTTCCCCAACGTCTACGGCATGTGCGTGATCCTCCCGTCGCAGCACACGTCCCCCGGCGTGGTCGTGCAGCAGTCGTCGCCATCGGCCGGCGTGCTCGACCTCGGTCGCTACCCCGCCGGCACCGACGAGCGGGCCGGGGCCATCGCCGCCGACCTGGAGGCGGCGTCGTTCCGATCGTCGGCCGACCCGGCCGTCATGCGGGCCAAGCACCGCAAGCTCCTCATGAACCTCGGCAACGCCCTCGACGCCCTGGCCGGGTGGGAGGCCCGCAGCTCCGACCTCTTCGGGCGGGCCATGGACGAGGGCATCGCCTGCTTCGAGGCGGCCGGCATCGACACCCAGACCGCCGAGGAAGAGCACGCTCGCCGGGATGGTGCCGTGTCGCTCAAGCCGGTGGCCGGGCAGGACCGGGGCGGCTCCTCGTCGTGGCAGAGCCTGGCCCGCGGCACCGGTACGATCGAGTCCGACTTCCTCAACGGCGAGATCGTGCTGCTCGGCCGGCTCCACGGCGTCCCCACCCCCGTGAACGAGGCGCTCCAGCGAGCGGCCAACGAGGCGGCCCGCACCGGGCGGGCGGCCGGCTCCGTCCCGCTGGGCGAGATCCAGGCCCTGCTCCGTTAGCGTCGATCGCATGGCAGATGACGAGAAGCCGCACGTCTACGTCCCGCCCGGCGAGGCCCCGCCCGCCGAGCTGGAGATCGAGGACCTGGTCGAGGGGGACGGCCCGCCGGCCGAGTCCGGCAACGACGTGGAGGTTCACTACGTCGGTGTGGCGTGGAGCACCCGCAAGCAGTTCGACGCCTCCTGGGACCGCGGCGAGACGTTCGTCTTCGGCCTGGGGCAGGGCCAGGTCATCAAGGGCTGGGACGACGGCGTGGCGGGCATGAAGGTTGGCGGCCGCCGCAAGATCACCATCCCGCCCCGCCTGGGCTACGGCGCCGCCGGGGCCGGCGGCGTGATCAAGGGCGGCGAGACCCTCGTCTTCGTGGTCGACCTGCTCGGAGTCGGCGGCTAGCCACGGTCGGTGTGGCCGCGCCGCTGCCTGGGTAGCGGCCGGCCATGTCGGACATGTGGGCGTACCGAACCATCGATCGCGATCGGCCGGGCGAGGCGGACCTGACCGGCATCAAGGTCGTGTCCAGTGACGGCCACCAGGCCGGTCGAGTGGTCGAGACCGTGCGCGAGCGGGGCAGCGGCTGGATCGTGATCGACACTGGCCGGTGGATCGTCGGCCGGAAGCGACTCGTCCCGGCTGGCGCCATCGGGGCGATCGACCTCGAGCACCGCACGGTGCAGCTGATCATGACCAAGGACGAGATCAAGCGGGCGACGGACGACGAGGATCGCCGGGACGAGACCTACGTCGGCCAGGTCGCCGGGTACTTCGGGCCGATGCTCGGCGGGTTCTGATCAGCGTCCTGCGCGACGTCGGGTAGCGACCACCACTCCCAACGCGGCCACGACGACCAACAGCCCGACCAGCGGTCCGATCGAGGATGACCGGGCCGGCTCGGTGGCGGCGGCCGTCGTGGTCGACACCGGGGTCCGCACGGCGAACCGGTGGATCGGCACGTGCTCACCCTCGCTCAGGGTCAGGTAGGACCGGCCGTCGGCGGCGATGCCCACCGCCTCACCCTGGGGCTCCTCCACCTGGGGCGCCTCGCACGGCGCCGACGCGAAGGCGGCGGCGAGAGGCTGCCCGGCGGGGCGGGCGAAGGCCAGCACCGACCGGTAGGTCCGCACCAACACCGTCGACCCGTCGGGCGAGACGTCGGCGCCGGTGACCAGCGAGCCCGGGAGCCCGAACGCCGTGCTGGCCGGTTCGGGGAGGCTGAAGCGGGCCACCTGTTCGAGGGTGATTCGGGCGCCGTCGACGAGCGACGCGGCCGGCGCCCGGAACACCCGGCTGAACCCGTCCTCCTTGGTGAGCACGAACAGGTCGCCGCTCACCGGGTCGACCAGCAGAGACTCGGCGTTCACCGGCCCGGTCGGGTAGACGAGGGCAATGGTGGCGACCCCGTCCAAACGGCCGCTCGACCCTGACGGCCGCGCCGCCGGCTCGGGCACGCGGTAGACGGTGGCATGGTCGTGGGCGGCCAGGTTGTCGCCGATGTCGCCCACGTAGAGGTCGCGGCCGTAGACGGCGATGTCCTCCCAGTCCACGGCCCGGGCGCCGTCCAACGCGTAGGTGCCCAGGGATTGGCCCGACTCGGTGATGGCCGTCAGCTCGGCCCGCCCACCCGAGTCGTCGTGCACCCACCACACGCCCGGGAAGGTGCGGCTGGCGACCACGCCGGAGATCTCCGTCAGGTCGGCGGCCACGGTGCCGACGTCGCGCCCGGGCTCGAACCGGGCGCAGGTGGACGCTGCCCGAGCCGGCGCGGCGAGGAGCACCAGGGCAACCAGGACGGCCGGCGCCAGCCGCCTCACTCGCCGAGAAAGGCGGACGCCATGCCCCCGGGGTGGTGGCCGTCGATGGTCACCGCCCGCCGGGTGAACAGCCACCGGCCGTCGCGCTCCGCGTACTCGTCGATGTAGCGACCCCAGTGGTCGAGGCCCTTGGGGAGCAGCACCTGGTAGTAGCAGCGGCCCCGGGCGTGGGCCGGGTCGAGCACATCGATCTGGTGGCTCGACGTGAAGTGGCGCAGGTACATGCGGCCGTCGGGGCCGGCCAGGTGGCTCAAGTCGGTGGCGGCATCGTGGAACTGCCCCTCGATGGCGTCCAGCCCCTCGTAGAGCCCGTCGGGCCGCTCCATCACAGCGTCGGGGGCGAACAGGGCCAGCGTCTCGGCGAACCGGCCGCTGTCGCCCGTGCTGTTGTACCGGGCCACCAGATCCCGAATCGACTCTCGCGCCACCAGCTCCCAAAGCTCCATGGCGTCAGCTTGTCGCAGCGAGCGCGGCGGCGAGCTGACCGGCGACCAGGGCGTTGCGCTCCGCCAGGGCCAGGTTCGCTGGCACCGAGGCCCCGCCGGTGGCATCGGCGATCTGGCCGAGCACGTAGGGCGTGACGCCGGGGCCGGTGACGCCGGCGACGGCCGCCGCCGCGTGAGCCGTGGCGATGGCCCGGTCGAGCACGTCGCGAGGGACCTCGTCGGCCTCGGGGACGGGCACCGCCAGGAGGAGCCCACCCTCGTAGCCGAGCTCGCGGGCGGCGCGCACCACGGCGGCCACCTCCTCGACCGTCTCGACTCGGCGAGGCGCGGGCAACCCGCTCGACCGGGTGGTGAACGCCGGGAACTCGTCGAACCCGAGGGAGACCACCGGCACGCCGATCGTCTCCAGGTGCTCGAGGGTGCGGGGCAGGTCGAGGAACACCTTGGCCCCGGCCGACACCGTCACCACCGGGTGGTGGGCGATGGCCCCGAGATCGGCGCTCACGTCGCCCGACCGCTCGGCGTCGCGGTGCACGCCCCCGATCCCGCCGGTGGCGAACACGCGGATGCCGGCGAGCGACGCCAGTCGCAACGACGCCGACACCGTGGTCACCCCACAGGGCCACCGGCCACCCACCGCGAAGGGCAGGTCGCGCTCGGCCACCTTGCTGCCACACGTCAGGATGCGCTCGTGCTCGCCGGGCTCCAGACCGATGCGGGCCACGCCGTCGAGCACGGCCGTGACCGCCGGCTCGGCGCCGCCGGCCCGGACGGCCGCGAGGCACCGGGTGAGCGCCTCGGCACCCGCGGGGGCAGGGAGGCCGAGGGCCGAGAACACCGTGGATTCGAGGGCGACCACCGGTCGCCCCTCGGCCAGGGCGGCAGCGACTGCCGGCGCCACCTCGAAGGCGGTCATCACACCACCCCCGCGCCGATGCGCACGATGGCGGCGGCCGCGACGTGGTGACCGGCCACGGCCGCCTCCTCGGGCGATGCCCCGGCCAGCGTGGCCAACAGCCAGCCGGCGGCGAAGGCGTCGCCGGCCCCCGTCGAGTCGATCACACCCTCGACCACCTCGGCCGACACGGCCACCGGCGCCCGGCCGGCGGCAAGGATCTGGGCCGGCCGGTGCCCGTCCTTGACGATGGCCAGGGCCACGCCGGGCGGTGGTTCGTCGACGATGCCGAGCAGGGCGGCCTCACCGGCGTCGGCGAACAGCACGTCGGGCGCCAGCTCGGTGAAGCG
>JAOBWJ010000252.1 GCA_025463335.1 Acidimicrobiales bacterium | reverse complement strand
AGCCCGCTTCGACGTCCGGGAGAACGAGCTCACATGACCAAGCACGAGACCGCGATGTTGGAGGTCGAAGATCTCCAAACCGCCTTCCACACTCCGGAAGGCGTGGTGCGAGCCGTCGACGGCGTCTCGTTCACGCTCGAGCGGGGCCGGACGCTGGCCATCGTCGGCGAGTCGGGCTCGGGCAAGACCGTGCTCTCGCGATCGGTCATGGGACTGCTCCCCGCCCGCGGCGTCGAGCGCAGCGGGAGCGTCCGCTACGAGGGACGAGAGCTGATTGGCGTCCCCGAGTCCGAGCTCCGCAAGGTGTGGGGACCGCAGATGGCCATGGTGTTCCAGGACCCCATGACGTCGCTCAACCCCGTCATGCGCATCGGCCGCCAGATCACCGAGTCGATGATCCACCACCTCGGGATCTCGCGCGACGAGGCCCGACACCGGGCGCTGGCCCTGCTCGAATCGGTCCGCATCCCGGACCCCGAGCGACGACTCCGCGAGTTCCCCCATCAACTCTCGGGTGGCATGCGCCAGCGGGTGTCGGTCGCCATCGCCCTGGCCTGCGGGCCGTTGCTGCTCATCGCCGACGAGCCCACGACCGCCCTCGACGTGACCGTGCAGGCCCAGATCCTCGACCTGCTCGGTCGCCAGCAGGCGGAGCGGTTCATGGCCATGATCCTCGTCACCCACGACCTCGGCGTCGTTGCCGGCCGGGCCGACGAGATCGCCGTCATGTACGCCGGCCAGATCGTGGAGAAGGCCTCGACCCGGGCCTTGTTCGCCGACGTGAAGATGCCCTACACCGAGGCACTCCTGCGGTCGATCCCCCGCATCGAGGAGCCCAGCCACCGGCGGTTGGCCGCCATCGGTGGACGCCCACCCGTGCTGATCGACCCGCCCGCCGGGTGCCGGTTCGCGCCCCGCTGCCCCTACGTCCAGGACAAGTGCCGGGACGAGGCCCCACCCCTGCGGGAGGCGGCGACGTCGGGCCACCTGTACCGGTGCTGGTTCCCGGTCGGCACGCCGGCCGCCGTCGCCGTGGCGGCGCACTGATGGCCGGGAGCGGCACCGCCCACCTCCGCCCCGACGCCCTGCTCACCGTCGAGGAGCTCGAAGTCCGCTTCCCCGCCGGCCACGGCCGAGTCGTCCACGCCGTCTCCGGCATCAGCTTCGACGTGGCCGAAGGGGAGACGCTCGGCATCGTCGGCGAGTCGGGTTGCGGGAAGTCGACCACCGGGCGGGCCATCCTCCAGCTCCCTCCGCCCACCGGCGGACACGTGACGTTTGCCGGCACCGACCTCACGTCCCTCGACGCCGAAGGCGTGCGCCGCACCCGACCGTCGCTCCAGATGATCTTCCAGGACCCGATCTCGTCGCTGAACCCGCGGCGGTCGGTGAACGACATCGTGGCCGAACCACTCATCGTGTGGGGTCGGGGCAGCGCCGAGGAGCGAGCCAAGCTCGTGCGGACCACGCTGGACGCGGTAGGGCTCGACCCCGATGCCGTCGGCAACCGGCGTCCCCACCAGCTGTCGGGTGGTCAGTGCCAGCGGGTCAGCATCGCCCGCGCCCTCGTCCTCGAGCCCCGGGTGCTCATCTGCGACGAGCCGGTGTCCGCCCTCGACGTGTCGGTCCAGGCCCAGATCCTCAACCTCCTCGAGGACATGAAGGCCCGCTACGGCCTGACCCTGGTCTTCATCGCCCACGACCTCGCCGTGGTGAAGCACGTCAGCGACCGGGTCGCCGTGATGTACCTGGGGAAGCTGTGCGAGATCGGGCCGCCCGACTCGCTGTACCAGGCCCCCGCCCACCACTACACGGCCGCCCTGCTGGCGTCCGTACCGGTGCCCGATCCGACGCTATCGCGGTCGGAGGCCCCCATCGAAGGCGAGGTGCCGTCGCCGGTCGATCCGCCGAGCGGCTGCCGGTTCCGCACCCGTTGCCCCGCCGCCGTGGCCCGGTGCGCCGAGGAGGAGCCCCAGCTCCGCGAGATCGAGCCCAGCCACTTCGTGGCCTGCCACGTGCCACTGCCGCGCCACGCCGCCCCTACCGTGTCGTCGTGGCAGATGCAGCACTCCGACTGACCGGCGTCGGCGTTCGGCGCGACGGACGCGACATCCTCGGCGCCGTCGACTGGGTCGTCGGGCCGGACCAGCGGTGGGTCGTGCTCGGTCCCAACGGGTCGGGCAAGAGCACGCTGGTGAAGATCGCCGCCCTCCAGCTCCACCCCACGCGGGGCGAGGTGGAGGTCCTCGGCGAGCAGCTCGGCCGCACCGACGTCCGCTCCCTGCGCCAGCGGGTGGGCTACGCCGCCGCCGCTCTGGCCGACATGCTTCGGCCCACGATCACCGCTCGGGACGTCGTCATGACGGCGCGCCACGCCGCCCTCGAACCGTGGTGGCACTCCTACGACGACGCCGATCGGGCCGAGGCCCTCGACCGCCTCGACCGGCTCGGCGTGGCCCACTTGGCCGAGCGCGAGTTCGGGACCTTGTCGAGCGGCGAGCGGCAACGGGTGCTGGTGGCCCGCACGCTCATGGGCGACGTCGGCCTGGTCCTGCTCGACGAGCCCAACGCCGGGCTGGACGTCGGCGGCCGCGAGTGGTTGGTCGCCGGCCTCGACGACCTGGCCGCCGACGTGGCCACGCCCGCCATGGTCCTCGTCACCCACCACGTCGAGGAGATCCCGCCCACGTTCACCCACGCCCTGCTCGTGCGCGACGGCGACGTGACCGCCGCCGGACCCATCGAGGAGACGCTGACCGCCGAGTCACTCTCCGACACGTTCGGCCTGCCCCTCGACCTCACCCGCCGCGGCGGCCGCTGGACGGCCTGGGCGGGAAAGAACATCAAGCCGTAGCGAACAGCGGCATTCGGCCCTTGCCGGCAGCGTCCGGCCGGCACCAGGTGAAGCCGGCCGCACCACCGGGCCGCGCGGGAGTCGGCGGGCCGGATGCCGCTGTTCCGAAGGCTCGCCGAAGGCGTCCGAGCCTTTGGCACCCATGTGAGAGCGCCCCAAGACAAGGGCGCAACCACCGGGGCGAGCCCTGCGCGCCGGAGTCGGTGCCGCCCACCAGCGGGTCCCCCGTTCTGGTCACGCTCAGCCCGTCAGAGCCGGGCTCCGCGTGACTAGAAGCAGGAAGGCCTCAGCGAGTCGGCGTGCGGGGCAGCACCACGTGAGGCACCCCGGGCTGCCCCTCGGCGCGTCTTTTGTCCTTGCCCCCCGGGTAGCGCCCGCTACTAGCGGACGGCGAGGTCGCCGACGGTCCCGCCGGTGACCCGGGCCAGCTCGACCGGGGTGATGGCGAAGACGTCGGTCCACGTGCCGGCCGCCGCCCACACGACGTCGTAGCGGAGCAGGTCCTCGTCGACGAACACCGGCAGGTCGTGCCCGATGGGCGGCACCCCGCCGATGGGAAAGCCGGTGGCGGCCCGTACGGCGTCGCCGTCGGGCCGCTCGACCGAGGTGCCGGCCGCGGCCGCCGCCAGCTTGGCCTCGTCGAGCCGGTTGTCACCGGCGACAAGTGCCATGGTCGGACGGCCGTCGACCACGAACACCAGTGACTTCACGATCTGGCCCACCGTGACTCCGATGGCGGCCGCCGCGTCGGCCGCCGTCTTGGTGCCCTCGGGGAACGAACGCGGGTCGATCTGCAGGCCCCGGGCCCGGCCGGCCTCGACCACGGCGATGACGTTGCGGTGCACTACGTCCCGGACTCGTCCAGGCGCTCGAGGAGCCGACCTCGAGAGCGCTCGATCTCGTCGCCGAGGAGGCGTTCGACCACTGGGCCGAGGAGCGAACCGCCGTAGTGGAGGCGCATGGTCAGCCGGCTGCCCCCGTCGACGGGCGTCACCTCGGCCTGGAGCACCCATTGCGAGTGGTGCCGGCCGTCGCGCTCGTCTCGCTCGAACCGAACGGTGTAGGGCTCCTCGACGGCCACCCGCGCCATGCGCAGCCGCTTCGAGCGGGCGAGCGGACCGAGCCGACCGCGGAGGAACACCAGCCAGGCGTCGTCACCGTCGGGTGTGGCCTTCGGGACGATGTCGAGCCACGCCGGGTAGCGGTCGAGATCGGCCACCCACGCGAAGACAGCATCGGGCGGGTGGGGTGCATCGAGGGTGGCCGTGACGTCCACCGCCCACTTCTACCAGTGGACCGGCCGATACCGTGCCACCCAGTGCGCACCCTCGCCTTCCCGCTGGCCCTGCTCCTCGTCGTGGCCGCCCCAATTGTCGCCGTCGGCGCTCTCACCGCCGCCGGCCATTGGGGTCGTTGGCTGGTGCGGACCGGCGGCCTGCTCGGCCTCGCCGGCCTGATGGTCACCGCCGTGGCGTCCGTGAACCTGTTCGTCCCCCGCACGTGCTCGTCGACGACCACCCCCGAGCACAACCGACCCGTGATCTCGCTGGTCCTGGGTCACGACGGGTGCTTCCGCTCGGCGGTGGCGCAGCTCCAGGTGGCCGCGCTCACCGGGCTGACGGCCTCGCTGGCGGTTCAGGCGGTGAGCATCCGGCGACGCCGGTGGAGCGCTCGCCGCTCGTTCCCGGTGAGCCCGCCCCACACGCCCTCGAACTCACGCGAGTCCACGGCGTAGTCGAGACACTGCTGCTTGACGGCGCACGAGGCGCAGACTCGCTTCGCAGGGTCCGCGTCAGCGTCGGACACCGGGTAGAAGAGCTCCGGCTCCACCCAGCGACATGCGCCTCTGGCCTTCCACGAAAGGTCCATTCGCGGCGCCCATGCCCGATGTCCGGCGTCCCCAAACCGGCCGGCCGGAAAATCCCCCAGCTGGGTGATGCGCCCACGTCGGGGCGCCCGCACCTAGCCTCTGGCCGTGCGCGCCGCCACTGCCATGCTCGCCAATGCCGCCGAGGTCCGAGAGGGTCTCCTCTACGTCCTCGGGGGCGGGATCGAGCAGCTCTGGGTAGCCGAGCTGCCCACCGAGGTCGCGCCAACCGTGATCGTGTCGCTCGAGCTGGACGCCGAGGACCTCGGCAAGCCGTTCCAGCCCCACCTCGCGGTGCGCGACAACCTGGGAGATGCGCTGGTCGACGTGGACATGCCGCCCGCCGTCCCCGAGCGCGAGGTCGGGGGTGACGACGATGCCGCCCTGTTCCCGATGGTCTTCACCGTCGGCATGCAGGTGCTGCGCGAGGGCCACCATGAGCTGTCACTGACCGTCGACGGCGTCGAGCTGGCGTCACTGCGCTTCACCGTCCGCCTGACCGGGTGACCGAGTTCGAGTCGCTCGCCACCCTGCTCACCCTCGAGCACACCGGCGAGGACACCTTCACGGCACCCACCCACGGGCCCGGTGCCGGCGTCGAGCGGATCTTCGGCGGCCACGTCGCCGCCCAAGCCCTGCTGGCCGCCACCCGGACCGTCGAGCCCGACCGGGCGGCCCACTCGGCCCACTGCGCGTTCGTGCGGTCGGGCCGACCAGGCGTGCCGCTGGACATCGAGGTCGCCCGCGACCGTGACGGGCGGGCCTTCTCCACCCGCCAGGTCACCGTCCGCCAGCGGGGGACGGTGGTGTTCGAGATGACGGCGTCGTTCCAGGTGGCCGAGCCGGGCGACGACTGGACGGCGACCCCGATGCCCGATCTGCCGGGCCCCGACGACGTGCCCTCGGGTGGGACCTTCCTCGCCGGGCTGCCCACGCTCTCGGTGTTCGAGTGGAAGATCCTGGCGGACCACGCCACCAACCCCGGTTCGCTCGACGCCGCCCACCCGGCCTGGGTGCGGGCCGTCGAGCCCCTCCCCGACGACCCCGCCGTGCACCGGGCCGTGCTCGCCGCAATCTCGGATCTGGGCAGCGTGCGGGGCACCATGCGCCCCGGCTTCGACCTCGAGTACGGCACGTTCACCGGCGCCAGCCTCGACCATGCCGTGTACTTCCACCGCCCCGCCCGGGCCGACGAGTGGCTCCTCACGACCATGCACCCGCTGTCGAACCACGCCGGCCGGGGCCTCGGCATCGGGCGGGCCTGGGCCCTCGACGGCCGCCACATCTGCACCTGGGTCCAGGAGTCCCTGCTCCGCCGCAACTGAGGCGGTTTTGGATGTGCCCCAGGGCCTCGCGTCGGCTACCGTTTTCTCCGCTTTGACGGGACAGCGTCGTCCCGGGTGAGCAGTTCCCCGTTCCGACTCCCCGGAAGGACGACGCATGCAGCGTTCCCTCCCTGCCGCGCAGGGCCTGTACCGCCCTGAGTTCGAGCACGACGCCTGTGGCGTCTCGTTCGTCGTCGACATGCACGGCCGCCGCTCCCACGAGATCGTGGCCCGCGGCGTACAGGCGCTGAACAACCTCGAGCACCGCGGGGCATCGGGCGCCGAGAAGAACACCGGCGACGGGGCCGGCGTGCTCATCCAGCTGCCCGACACCTTCTTCCGGGCCGTGGTCGGCTTCGACCTCCCCGACGAAGGGTCCTACGCCACGGGCATGGCCTTCCTGCCGCGGGACTCGGCCGAGTGCGCCACGGCCGAGAACGGCATCGCCAAGCTCATCGAGGACGAAGGACTCAGCCTCCTCGGCTGGCGCGACGTGCCGATCGACGACTCGATGATCGGTTCGCAGGCCGCCGCCGTCGAGCCCACCTTCAAGCAGCTGTTCGTGGGTGGGGCCAACGGGCTCGACATGGAGCGACGGTCGTTCATCCTCCGCAAGCGCATCGAGCACGAGGTGGAGGGCGTCTACTTCCCGAGCTTCTCCAGCCGGACGATGGTCTACAAGGGGATGCTCACCACCCCCCAGCTGTCGCAGTTCTTCCTCGACCTGCAGGACGAGCGAGTCGACTCGTGCCTGGCCCTCGTGCACTCGCGGTTCTCGACCAACACGTTCCCGTCGTGGCCGCTGGCGCACCCGTACCGCTACATCGCCCACAACGGCGAGATCAACACGGTGCAGGGCAACCGCAACTGGATGCGGGCCCGCGAGTCGCTGCTCCAGAGCGACGACCTCCCCGGCGACCTGTCCCGGATCTTCCCGATCTGCACGCCCGGCGGGTCTGACTCGGCCACCTTCGACGAGGTGCTCGAGCTGCTGCACCTGGCCGGCCGCCCGCTCCCCCACGCCGTGCTGATGATGATCCCCGAGGCCTGGCAGAACCACGACACCATGCCCGAGGACAAGCGGGCGTTCTACGAGTTCCACTCGACGCTCATGGAGCCGTGGGACGGGCCCGCCTCGGTGGCCTTCACCGACGGCACCGTGATCGGTGCCGTGCTCGACCGCAACGGCCTCCGCCCGTCGCGCTACTGGGTGACCAAGGACGGCCTGGTCGTCATGGCATCCGAGGTCGGCGTGCTCGACATCGACCCGGCCGACGTGATCCAGAAGGGCCGGCTCCAGCCCGGCCGCATGTTCCTGGTCGACACCAGCCAGGGCCGCATCATCGAGGACGACGAGATCAAGTCGGCCCTCGCCTCCGAGCATCCCTACGGCGATTGGCTGCACGAGCACCGCGTCCACCTCGACGATCTGCCGGCGCGCGACTACCTCGTGCCCCAGCACGGTTCGATCGTCACCCAGCAGCGGACGTTCGGCTACACGACCGAGGAACTGAAGATCCTCATCGGGCCCATGGCCCGCACCGGCGCCGAGCCCATCGGCTCCATGGGCACCGACACGCCCATCGCCGTGCTGTCCGACCGTCCCCGCCTGCTGTTCGACTACTTCGTCCAGCTGTTCGCCCAGGTCACCAACCCGCCGCTCGACGCCATCCGCGAGGAGCTGGTCACCTCCCTCGGCGCCACCCTCGGCCCGGAGCGCAACGTGCTGCTGCCCGTCCCCGAGTCCTGCCACCAGATCTCGCTGCCGTTCCCCATCCTCGCCAACGACGAGCTGGCCAAGCTGCTCTACATCCATGAGGGCGGCGTCGACGGCTACCAGGCCTTCGCCGTCG
>JAOBWJ010000230.1 GCA_025463335.1 Acidimicrobiales bacterium | reverse complement strand
AGCGAGGCCCAGAAGGACCAGTGGCTGTGGCCGCTGCTGGACGGGAAGCTTCGTTCGGCCTTCGCCATGACCGAGCCCACGGCCGGTGCCGACCCGACGCTGTTGTCGACCCGGGCCGTGCGCGACGGCGGCGAGTGGGTGATCGACGGCCACAAGTGGTTCATCTCCAACGCGTCGGTCGCCGACTTCCTCGTCGTCATGGCCGTGACCAACCCCGACGTGCACGCCTACCAGGGCAGCTCGATGATCATCGTCCCGACCGACACGCCCGGCCTCGACATCGTGCGCGACATCGGGACCATGCACGACCCCGAGCCGCGGATCGGCTTCCCCGGGAACCACGCCGAGATCCTCTTCCGCAGTGTGCGGGTGCCGTACGAGAACCTCATCGGCAACGAGGGCGACGGCTTCGCGTTGGCGCAGAGGCGCCTCGGCCCCGGCCGCATCCACCACGCCATGCGCTGGCTGGGCCAGTCGCAGCGGGCCTTCGACATGCTCTGCGAGCGGGCCCTCAGCCGCTTCACCCACGGCTCGTTGCTGGCCGAGAAGCAGACGATCCAGAACTGGATCGCCGACTCGGCCGCCGAAATGCAGGCGGCCCGGCTCATGACGCTGCACGCCGCCTGGAAGATGGACCAGGTCGGCGCCCCGGCCGCTCGCACCGAGATCGCCATGATCAAGTACTTCGGCGCCAAGGTGCTCTACGACGTGATCGATCGGGCCATCCAGGTCCACGGCTCGCTCGGCTACTCGAGCGACCTGCCGCTCGAGTCGATGTACCGCCACGCGCGGGCCGCTCGCATCTACGACGGGCCCGATGAGGTCCACAAGGTCACCGTGGCCCGCCAGATCCTGAAGGGCTACCGGGCCGCCGAGGTGCCGACCGAGCACGTGCCGACCCGGCGCGAGGAGGCGCACCGGAAGTTCGCCGATGTGCTCGAGACGCTCACAGCCAACGACTAGATACCGATAGGTACTGCCATGCCTGATGTCCGTCGCCGTTTCGTCGTCAGTGGGAAGGTGCAGGGAGTCTTCTTCCGGGACGCCGCCAAGAACCAGGCACAGATGCTGGGTCTGAAGGGTTGGGCCAAGAACCTCCCCGACGGGCGGGTCGAGGTCGTCACCGAAGGCGACGCGAACGCCATCGAGCGGTTCGCCCGCTGGGCCCGCGAAGGCTCCACGCGCGCCCGGGTCACCGGCGTGGAGGCCACCACCGAGGTCCCCGAGGGCGTGGCCGGCTTCCGGACCCTCTAAGGAGGCAACGGAAACGCGTCAGTGCGTCTTTGTCTTTCGCCACCAAGGGGCGAGATACCGGTCAAGGCGGGGATCGGGCAGACTCCTCGCCATGCCGAGGAGCATTCCCCCATGTCGCGCATGCCGCACGTGCGGCGCCGTCTCGATGCCCTCGGTGGCGACCTCGGCGGTGCGCGCCAGAGCCTCGTCGCCCTCTGCCTGAACTCCTCCACCAGCTTCATCGCCGGTGGGGTGCTCGCCGCCATCACCGGGACGTTCGAGCGCTATCCCGGACTGCTCGTGCTGGTGCCCGCCGCCATCGGCCTTCGCGGCAACATCTTCAGCACGCTCGGCACCCGCCTGTCGACAGCCATCCACACCGGCACGTTCCGCTTCACCGGCCGGCGTGACACCGTGCTGGGCCAGAACGTCTTGGCCGCCATCGTCCTCACCATGGCCATCTCGATCGTGCTGTCGGTGGTGGCCAAGGTCATCGCCGTGGCGTTCGGCGTGAGCCACACCATCGGCGTGGGCGACCTGGCCGTGGTCTCGGTCACGGGCGGCCTCCTCGCCTCGGTGCTGGTCCTGATCGCCACGGTGGGCATGGCCGGGGGTGCCGTGCGCTACGGGTGGGACCTCGACAACGTCAGCGCCCCGATCGTCTCCACCCTGGGAGACGTGCTCACCCTGCCGGCCTTGTGGCTGGCAACCGGGCTGCTGGGGTTCCACTTCCTCACCCCGACGCTGGCCGTGGTGCTGGCGGTGGCCTCGTTCGCGGCGCTGATCGTCGGCTGGCGCTCGGAGCTGACCGAGCTGCGCCGCATCGTCCGTGAGTCGGTGCCGATCCTCACCGTTGCCTGTGCGATCAGCGCCATGGCCGGCATCACTGTGGAGAAGCAGTTGACTTCGTTCGCCCAGTACCCGGCCCTGCTCGTGCTGCTGCCGGCGTTCCTCAGCAGCGCCGGCGCCCTCGGCGGCATCCTCTCCAGCCGCCTGGCCAGCAAGCTCCACCTCGGTCTGGTCTCGCCCGAGGGCGTGCCCTCACGCGAGGCGTGGCGCGACATCCGGCGGGTGGCGATCCTTGCCGTGCCGACGTTCCTCTTCAACGGCATCGGCGCCCACTACGTGGGGTTGGCGCTGGGCCAGGAGAGCCCCGGTCTCGGTCGCATGGTGCTCGTCACTGCCGTAGGCGGGGTCGTCGCCGTGGCCTTCGTGCTCGCCGTGGCCTACTACGGCACCGTCGCCGCCTTCCGACTCGGGGTCGACCCCGACACCTACGGCATCCCTGTCGTGACCTCGTCGGTGGACTTCGCCGGCGCCTTCGCCCTGGTCCTCGCCATCGTGGCGTTGGGCGTCAGCTGATTTCGATCCCTAGGCTGGAGCTGCACCGATGGAAGACAAACCCCGGAACCTGCGGACGATGCTGTCGGAGGCCAAGGACACCTCCGAACTCATGGTCGATCTCGCCTATGCCTCGGTGTACTTCGGCGACCCCCAGATGGCTGAGGAGGTCGACGAGCTGGAGGAGAACCTCAACGTCCTCGTGCACGACATGCGAGCCGTGTGCGTTCTGGCCGCCCGGGCCCCGCGAGAGGCCGATGCCATGGCGTCGGTCCTGCAGGTGGTGTCGTCGATCGAGCGCATCGGCAACGCCGCCGTCGACATCGCTCGCATCGTCGTGCACCGCCTCGGCATCCCGCCCGAACTGGTGGCCGACCTGTCGGAGGCCGAGGAGGTCGCCCACCGGGTGATCCTGCGGGAGGGCTCCCACTTCGCCCATCGCCCGCTGTGTGACTTCGAGCTGCCCGTCGCCGTCGGCATGCGGGTGGTCGCCATCCACCGCGGCCGGGAGTGGAACACCGACGTGAAGGGCGAGGAGATCCTGCTGCCCGGCGACGTGCTGTTCCTGCACGGCTCGCCCTCCGGCATCGCCCGCCTCCGTCAGCTCGCCGGTGCCGACCTGTGGACGCCGCCCGAGCTGCCCGAGCAGGTCATCACCACCGACCTGGATCGGGCCATCGACGTGCTCGTCGAGATGTAGAACATCTCGACGACGTGCGTGGGCCTGGCCTGGTCGGCCCTGGTGCTGCGGGACCAGGGGCTCGCCGCCGAGGTCAACCACCTCGAGGACCGGCTCGACGAGATGAAGGAACGGTTGGAGACGTGGGTCTTGCGGTCGTCGGCCGCCTCGGTCGACCCGTCGCCGCTCCGCGGCCTGCTCCACCTGGCCGACGCCGCCGAAGACCTGGGTGACGCCGCCCAGCAGATGGTGTGGCTGGTCGAGAAGCAGGAGGAGGTGCACCCCATCCTGTCGATCGCCCTGGGCGACGCCGACGAGGTGGTGGTGCGCCTGCCCGTGGGCGAGGGTTCGCGTGTCGACGGCGCCTCGCTGGCCGAGCTGCATCTCGACATCGACCCCGGCTTCCACGTGCTCGCCGTCCGCCGGGGCGGCCGCTACGCCTACCGCCCGCGCGGCACCCACCGGCTGCGGGCCGGCGACGAGCTCATCGCCAGCGGGCCCTCCGAGGGCGAGGCGATCCTGGCCGAGCTCTGCGGTTGGGTCCTGGTGGAGGACGACGAGACCGGCGAGGACCGGCTCGTGCCCGCCCACGAGGCCACGTCGACTCGTTCGTGACGCTGCGCGTCCTGGTCGTGTGCACGGCCAACCGGTGTCGCTCGCCCATGGCCGAGGTCCTGCTGCGGCGCCGCCTGCCCGCGCTCGACATCTCCTCGGCCGGGTCGCTCGAGCCCGGGCACCCGGCGAGCGGCGGGAGCGTCCGGGCCATGGCCACGAGAGGCCTCGACCTGGACGACCACCGGAGCCAGCAGCTCGACCCGGCAGCCATCGACCGGGCCGACCTGGTGATCACCATGGCCCGGAGCCACCTGCGGGAAGTGGCCGTCGCCGACCCCTCCGCCTTGCGCCGGACGTTCACCCTCCGGGAGCTGGTGCGGCGGGGCGAGGCCGTCGGAAGGGCCGAGTCGTTCGCCGGCTGGCTGGCGCTGCTGGGGGAGGGCCGGCGGATGGCCGACCTGCTCGGGGACGATCCCAACGACGACATCGCCGACCCGATCGGCGGTCCGGAGCTCGGGTACGAGCGCACCGCCGTGCAGCTGGAAGACCTGATCGAGCGGCTGGGCCGGCTGCTCGACCAGGTCTCAGGTCACTAGCGCTTCGCAGGGCGCCGGGCGACCGGCACCGCCTCACCCACGCCGTTGGGCAGCGCCGGCGTGTCGCTCCCGGCCCGCACGATCTCGGCCAGCGTGGCCAGCGTGGAGGTCAGCCCGTCGGGGCCGGAGGGCAGGAAGATCTTGGTGGCCTCGCCGGCGGCCATCACCTGCAGGGCCTCGAAGTACTTGATGGCCAGCACGTCGGCCGTCGGCCCGCCGTCGTGGATGGCCTGGAACACGAACCGGATGGCGTCGGCCTCGCCCTGGGCCACCGTCTCCTGGCGGAAGCGCTCGGCTTCGGCCACCGCCCGGGTGGCCTCGGCCTGGCCCTGAGCGGCGAGCACGGCGGCTTCCTTCTCGCCCTCGGCCCGGGTGATGGCCGCCTCGCGGTCGCCCTGGGCTTCGGTGACGAGGGCCCGCCGGTTGCGCTCGGCCTGCATCTGGTGGTGCATCGCCGTGACCACGTCCGGCGGCGGGTCGATGCGCTGGATCTCGACTCGCACGACGCGGGCGCCCCACTTGTCGGTGGCGTCGTCGAGGATCTCGCGCAGGCGGGTGTTGATGGTGAGGCTGGAGGTCAGAGCCTCGTCGAGCTGCATGTCGCCGATGACGTTGCGCAGGTTGGTCTGGGCCAGCTTGGTGACGGCGGACAGGAAGTCGGACACGTTGTAGACGAGGCGCTGCGGGTCGGTGGCCTCGTAGTAGACGACGGCGTACACCTTCACGACCACGTTGTCGGAGGTGATGACCTCCTGCACGGGGACGTCGACGACGCTCTCGCGCATGTCGACGCGGACCATCTTGTCGACGAACGGCGTGAGGAAGCGGAGGCCAGGCTCGACGGTGGCGTGGTAGCGGCCCACCCGCTCGACCAGGCCCCGCTGGTACGGGCGGATGATCCGAACGGACGAGCCGACGACGGCGAAGAGAAGGAGGATCAGAACGACCAGCGGGATCAGGAAGATCATCAGCGGGCTCCAGGCTCGAGGGATGGTGGTGGGGTTTCGAGGGGCAGGACGACGAGGCGGGTGCCGTCGACCCGGGTGATGAGCACGGTGCTGCCGGCCGGGATGGCCACGCCGGCCCCGGTCTCTGCTCGCCACTGCTCACGGTCGAGGCGGACGGTGCCGGTGCCGCCGGCTCCGGCCGGGATGTCGTCGAGCACGACGGCGACGCGCCCGACCCATCGGCTGGCGCCACTGGCGGTGTGCGAGCCGAGCGACCCGTTGGTGAGCCGGCGACCGATGGGCCACAGCACGCCGTAGGCCACGGCCGTCACCAGCACGAAGAGCAGGACCTCGAGGGCCACGTCCAAGCCGGCGAAGGCGCCAATGGTGGCCGCAGCGGCACCCACGGCAAACGGGAGGAACAGGAACGCCACGGGCGTGACCAGCTCGGCCGCGCCGAACAGGGCGACCGCGACCAGCCAGATCCACCGCCAGCTCTCGGGCGAGTCCACTGCGCGCAGCCTATGGCCGTCCGGATGGCACGCGTTGGTCGATAGCGTCGTGATGTGCGTGATCCCGACGCTCTCTGCGTGATGACCGTCCATGCCCACCCCGACGACGAGGCGTCGAAGGGGGCGGGCACCGTGGCCAAGGCCCATGCCGAGGGGGTGCACACCGTGTTGGTGTGCTGCACCGGAGGCGAGGCCGGCGACATCCTGAACCCGGCCATGGACACCGATGAGGTGCGGTCCCGGCTCCACGACGTCCGCATGGACGAGCTGGCCGAGGCCACGAGGATCATCGGCTACGACGAGGTCGTGATGCTGGGCTACCGCGACTCGGGGATGCCCGACACGGAGACCAACCTCGACCCCCGCTCGTTCGCCCAGGCCCCGCTGGAGGATGCGGTCGGCCGGCTCGTGGCGGCCATCCGGGAGCACCGGCCGCACGTGCTCATGACCTACGGCGATGACCAGGAGGGCTACCCGCATCCTGACCACCTGCGGGTCCACGAGATCTCCATCGAGGCCTTCGAGGCGGCCGGTGATCCGGAGCGCTATCCCGACCTGGGCGCGCCGTGGCAGCCGCTGAAGCTGTATTACGTGCTCTGGTCGCGGGCTCGGGTGCTGGCCACCCACGAGCGGTTCCTGGCCCTCGGGCTGGAGTCGCCATTCGACAAGAAGTGGTTCGACCGGCCCTCGCAGGACGACCGCATCACCACCAGCATTGACATCAGCGACTTCATGGACGTGCGGCCGGCGGCCCTGCGGGCCCACCGCACGCAGATCGACCCGGAGTCGCCGTTCTGGTTCGGACTGCCTCCCGACGAGGCTCGAACCGTGCACCCTTGGGACGAGTACGAGCTGGCCCGATCGCTGGTCGACACCGACGTGCCGGAGGACGACATCTTCGCCGGCGTGCGGGACCGCGTCGGAGGCTGACGTGGCCGAGCCCATGGTCACCTTCGAGGTGGACGGCACCTCGTTCTCGGCGACGCCCGAGATCGCCGTTTCGCTCCGGGACGGTTCGCTCGATGCCGACGTGGCCTACATGCGGGGCCGGCTCAAGGTCGCCGGCGACATGGCGGCCTTCTACGCCCTGTTGCCGCTCGCCGGCTCGGCGCCGTTCAAGGAGGCCTTGTCCCACGCGCAGTAGCGCGCGGCAAAAGGCTGTATCAGGGGCCCGTCACCGCGCTCTGTAGCTGCGGAGGACGAGCAATGAGCGCCAGTTGCGCCAGATCGCGGACCCGTGACCGGATGCTGAAGCGCGCTCCCGAACAAGTTCCGCTCAAGGTCACAGCCGAAGTGGTCGATGTCCACGGTGTGGACGGGCTCGCGTCTCGACATCGACGCGGCGTTGCCGACCGTCCCAGTCCTTCGAGCGCCCGGTCGTGAGCATGCCGAAGGTGCCCGAGCGGCTCTGCGATGCGACGGTCTTGATCGTCGACGACCTTCAGGCGAACCTCGACGTCCTGGAACTGCTCCTGGGGATGGCGGGCTTGCGCTCGATCGTCACCGAGCGCTCCGCAGTCCGGACGCTCGAGCGCTATCGCTCCACTCGGCCGGATCTGATCCTGCTCGACTGGCACATGCCCGACATGGACGGACATGCGGTGCTGGCCGAGCTGCGCCGGGAGATCGGCCCCGATGACTACATCCCGATCGTGGTGGTCACGGCCGACATCACCCCCGGGGCACGGGATGACGCGCTCCTCGCCGGTGCCACCGACTTCTTGACCAAGCCGATCGATCGCGTCGAAGCCATCCTTCGGGTCCGCAACCTGCTCGAGACGAGGGCGCTCCATCGGCGGCTCGCCGATCACAACACCGAGCTGGAGGCGCAGCTCGCGGCGCAGGCCGAGGCCGAGCGCGAGGCGGCCACGCGCCATCTCGACGCCGTCGACCGCATCGGCGCGGTGCTCAGTGACCGGAGCATCACGATGCTCTACCAGCCCGTCGTCGACCTCGGGACGGGCATGGTCGTCGGTGCGGAGGCCCTCGCCCGCTTCCGTGGCGGAAACGGTCGAGCCCCCGACAAGTGGTTCGCCGAAGCGCACGCAGTGGGCCTCGGCACCGAGCTCGAGCTGCTCGCCGTCGAGCTGGCCGTGAGCCAGATCGATCGTCTCCCCAGCGACGCCTACCTGTCCCTGAACGTGTCGGCGACCACGGCGTCGGACCCGGCGCTCGCCGCCATCCTGGCCGTCACTCCCGGGAGCCGGATCGTGGTCGAGCTCACCGAGCACACCCGGGTGGTCGACTACGACGCCGTCGTGGAGGACCTCGACCGACTTCGCTATCAGGGGATCCGGGTCGCCGTCGACGACGCGGGGGCCGGTTACGCCGGCTTGCAGCACATCCTGCGGCTGCAACCGGACATCATCAAGCTCGACCGCGATCTCACCACCGGCATCGACCGCGATCCTGCCCGTCGGGCCCTCGCCTCCTCCCAAGTGGTGTTCGGCCGGGAGGTCGGTGCCATCATCACGGCGGAAGGCATCGAGACAGCGGCGGAGTACGAAACGCTCCGGTCCCTGGGCGTGCCTTGGGGACAGGGCTACTTCCTGGCCGTGCCCGCCGACCTTCCTCTCCCTCAGCCACCGTTGCCGCCGGTTCCCGTGCCACCGCTGCCGTCCAGGGGCCGGCAGCGACCGCCGGCATGACCGGGCAAGGTGCTCGGCCCACCGTGACGTCCATTGCAACCCACGCCGCCTGGTTCGACCATGCGGTGCAGCTGGCTCGCGGACCGGTCGAGGACCCTGGTCAGCTGCTCGCCGGTTGGGAGCTCGCCGACGCCATCGCCGAGTTCCTTCGGCGCCACCGGACCATTCGCCTGGAGACCAGAAAGGCGCCCGGACGGTCGTGGCCGCGACGGATGCGGGGGTGGCGGCTGGCGTCAGGCGACGACGGCGATTGGTGGCTCACCAAGCGGGGGGAGTGGTACCGGTGGGACGGACGCCGCCTGGCCGCGTCGGGTCAGCCGCCCGCGAGCTGCACCGCCGACGTTCTGGCCCGGATGGGGGACTTCCTCGGGGTCGTGTCCGCGACCCGCTGAGCACGTCTACCCCCGGCACGTCAGGCGCCTCGCTGGACGTCCCGCAGCTCTCGGTACCCGATGAACGTGACGCCGGCCCGGTCGGCCAGGCGGCGGATCTCGTCGTCGCCCACGAGGAGCCGACGGTCCTCCACCCGGTGCATCCAGTCCGGGGCCAGGGCCCGTAGCTCGGGGGTGTCGACCGCCGGGTGGGCCACGATCTCGGTGACCCCGGGTTCGAGGTTGTGGAGCGCCCGCTCGAGCAGGGTTGCGGTGTTGTTGTTCCCGAGAGCCACGAGTTGGTCGGGGAACAACACGCCCTCCTCGGCGGCCAGGCGCCGGAACGGGAAGCCGATGGCGCGCTCGGTGTCGGCGCCGGGGAGTCGCACCGGGAGCCCGAAGTCGACGGCGAGCTCGAGGTAGATGTCGAAGAGCTCGGGCCGCTGGTGGAGCACGGCCATGTGCGAGTCGAGGTGACTCACGTCGATGCCCCAGAGGATGGCCCGCTCGACCTGGGTGCGCAGCTCCCGCCGGGCCTCGTCCAGGTCGGCGTGGTCCCACACCTCCTGCACCGTCCGCGGGAAGCCGCCGTCGCCGTCGAACAGGGACGGGGCATGGGTGATGGGTCCCCACCGGTAGAGGTCCCACTCCGAGTTGAGGGTGAGGTGGACGCCCACGTCCTCGCCCCGGTAGCGCGACGCCGCCTCGCGAGCCCACGGCGACGGCATCATCAGCGTGGCGCTGGTGGCCAGGCCGTCCCGGAGCGCCTCGAAGATGGCGGCGTTGGCGGCGTGACACGTCCCCAGGTCATCGCAGTTCACGATGACCAGGCGGGCATCGCCGGGGTAGCCCAGGCGCTCGGCCAACGACGTGCTCACGCCCGGAACGCTACTGGCACGTCCCCCACAGGCCTCGACCGGCGGTACGGGCGGCAGCAGCAGCGGCCGAGAACTGGCTGGCGTAGGCCACGTTGGGCGGGATGGTGAGGGGTTGGGCGTAGCCCTCCTGGGCCAGGGCCAAGTTGACGAAGGTGCCGTCGTCGGCCCGGTAGACGTAGGCGAGCAGCCGGCCGTAGCGGTCTCGGGCCTCGACGTCGCGCTCGAGGCGGATGGCGGTGCCGGGTGGCAGCAGCGCCTTGGTGCGGTTCGAAGCCTCCTTGCCGAAGCACTGCACGGGCTTGCGAGGATCGACGGTCTCGGGCGTGTCGATCCCGATCAGGCGCACGTTCTCGTCGCCGCCGGGCAGGCGGGCGACCACGGTGTCGCCGTCGACCACTCGGACGATGCGGATGGCGCCGGACTTGCCGGCGCTGGCTGACTGGTTCTGGGCCACGAGGAGCGCGGCCACGACCGTTGTGAGCACGGCCACGAGGACACTCAGCGCCCGTCGGGTGGTCATGGATGGCCTCCGGGGAGGTCAGGCTGCCTGGGAGTGGGCCGGCCGGCGGCGATCGCCGCTGGTCGCCCGCCGAAGTGCCTCGCGCGCCTCGGCCACGCCACGGCGGCCGATCTCACGAGTCTGGCGATCAAGCTTCCACGTGCGGGACGAGGTGTCGAGGAGCAGCAGTTGCGTTGCCATGCCACCCATCATGAACAGGGGGTGTGACAGTGAGATTCCCCCGTGCATGGAGGGGGTGTCCGAACTGCCATGATCGCGGCGATGGATGCCCCCGAATTCCTGGGCCTGACGCCCACCGATGACCCGCTGCGGTGGCGGTTGCCGGTCGTTGACGCGCTGACCACGGCCCAGGGGTCGCTCTTCGGGGGAGTCGCCCTCGCCGCCGCAACCACCGCCCTCGAAGCGGTCACCGGCCGCCCGCTGGTGTTCGCCACCGCCCAGTACCTCGCCTACGCCGAGGCTCCCGCCATCCTCGACCTCGATCTGGTGCTGGCCGCCACGGGCAAGCAGACCAGCCAGGCCCGGGCCATCGGGTCGGTCGATGGCAACGAGATCTTCACCGTCAACGCCGCCTTCGGCACCCGCCCCCTCGACCTGCGGGGCACCTGGGTCGAGCGGCCCGACGTGCCTCCGCCCGACGCCTTCCCGCCCGCCGCCGTGCCCGAGGAGGTCCGTTCCCGGATCTCCGGCCGCATGGAGCTGCGCCTCGCCGGCGAAGACGGCCTTACTTCAATCGCCGGTCACGGCCGCATCGCCGTGTGGGCCCGGCTCCCCGGCCTCCAGCCGTCGTCGGCCATGCTCGCCGTCCTCGGCGACATGGTGCCGTTCGGCATCCGGCGGGTGATGGGCATGCGGGGCTCGGGCAACAGCCTCGACAACACCCTCCGCGTGGCCCGCATCGTGCCCACCGACTGGGTGCTCCTCGACATCCGCATCCACGCCGTCGAGCACGGCTTCGGCCACGGCGCCGTGCACCTCTGGGCCGAGGACGGCACGTTCCTCGCCACCGCCAGCCAGTCGGTCATCGTCCGTCCGCCGGAGCACTGACCCCCTGACTCACGCCGGTGCCGCCCGCCGATCCGTTCTGGGGCCCTAGGAAGGCCGAGGATGGTCGGATCTGGGCCCCGGAATGGCTGAAGACCCCGCGACGACCTTCGGACTCCCCGCCTCGGGGCGCGTCTTTGTGCTTTGTCGTAACCCCCGCAGTACGCCCGTACTCCTGGGGTCCCTCGCCTGATCCGCTCGCCCTCCAACTGCGAGGGCTAGAGCCAGGCCGGCTTGGTGCCGATCACCTTGTCGGCCTCGAGGGCGGCGATGGCGTCGGCGTCGAGACCGAGCTCGGTGAGCACCTCGGTGTTGTGCTGGCCGAGGGTCGGAGCCGGGCGCCGGTAGAGCGGGCGGGGCATGGCCGAGAACGTCATCGGCAGTGACTCGTAGAGCACCCGGCCGGCGACCGGATGGTCCATGGGCTCGAACCAGCCCCGGGCGGCCAGCTGGGGGAGATGGTTGAGGCGGCGGGCGTCGAGCGTGGGTGCTGCCGGCACCCCGAAGCTGGCGAGGTGCTCGACGGCCGCCTCCATGGCCTGACCCGACAACCAGGCCGAGAGCTGCTCGTCGATGTGGTCGTGGGCGGCCAGCCGTCCGTGGAGGGTGGCGAGCGCGGGGTCGGCCGCCCACGCCGGGTCGCCCATGGCGGCTCGGAGGTCGGCCCATTGCTCGTCGTCGGCCACACTGAGCACGACGTAGCGATCCGCTTCAGCGCAGGGGTAGACGCCCTGGGGGGCAGCGTCGAAGGTCCGGTTGCCCTCGCGCCCGAGCAGGACGCCGTTGGCCGTCCACTCGAGCACCTGTTCGGCAGCGATGTTGAGCGCGGCCTCGACCAGCGGTGACTCCACCAGGATGCCCTCGCCAGTGGCGGCGCGGTGCTCGATGCCGGCGAGGACCCCGAGGACGGTGTGGTAGGCGCCGAGCACGTCGCACGGCCCGCGAGGCACGAGCGGCTGGTCCTCCCAGCCGGTGCGCCAGGCCAGGCCCGACGCCTGCTCGACGGTCATGGCGAAGCCGCCGCGGTCGCGCCACGGCCCGTCCAGGCCGAAGGCCGGCATGCGGGCCATCACCAGGTCGGGGCGGACGCCGCGGAGCTCGGCCTCGCCGAGCCCGAAGCCGTCGAGCACGCGGGGCGAGAAGTTGTCGACCACCACCTCGGCACCGGCCACCAGGCGGAGGGCCAGATCGACGCCGGCCGGGCGGTCGAGGTCGAGGGTGATGGCCCGGAGCCCGGCGTTGGCCCCGTGGCTCACGCCCGACCACTCGTAGAACAGCGGGTCGTCGAGCTTCACACCCCCGGCGAAGCGCATGCCGTCCGGCCGCTGGATCGACTCGATCTTCACCACGTCGGCACCGAGGGCGGCCAGGTAGGAGGCGACGAACGGCCCGGCCCAGAAGGCAA
>JAOBWJ010000218.1 GCA_025463335.1 Acidimicrobiales bacterium | reverse complement strand
GCTTCGGCGGAACCCGAGGCCCTGCTCGAGATCGGCCACGTACTCGGCGATCTTGCGGGCGCGCGTCTCCGGCTTCTTGACCGCGCCGATGCGGTAGAGGATGGCGTAGCGGCTCGCGCCGTCGAGGTCGGCGAAGGCCGCTGCCGCGGTTGGCGACGCGTCGAGCGCGGCCTGGAGGTCGTCGGGAACGGTGGCGTTCGCCTGTCCTGCGTAGGCGGCATCCCATCGACCATCGGCCTTCGCCGCGTCGACCTCACGCCGGCCGGCCGGGCGCATCCGCTTCGCGTCGATGAGGCGCGTCGCCCGCTCGGTGTTGATCTTCGACCAGGGGCTGCGCTTGACGCGGCGGGTGAACCGCTGCCGGAAGTACGAGTCGTCGTGCCTCGCCTTCTGCCCGTCGATCCACCCGAAGCACAACGCTTCGTCGACCGCGTCGCTGTAGGAGACGGTGTCGACACCGCTGCCCTTCTTGGGGATCAGCAGCCACACACCGGGCGACGTGTCGTGGTTGGCCTCGAGCCACGCGCGCCACGCGGCGGCGGACTCGCACGCCAAGAGGTCGTTCTCCACCGCCACGACGCGAGCTTCCCAGATGGCCGCTCTTCGGTTAGAGGCGCTCTCGCGTGCTCGCTCCCGGCGGTTTGGACGGTGGCCTCCTTTGGCCAAAGCCTCCCACCTACGCTCCTGCGGTGGCACCCTCGCCGCAGACCTTGAGCGTTGACCATCGCCGAATCGTTGCTTCGTGGGCGGCCGACTGCGCCGAGCACGTTCTTGTCATCTACGAGGAAGCCGTGCCTGGCGACGCCAGAGTGCGAGCCGCGATCGATCAGGCTCGCGCCTTTGCTTCGGGCGATCTCGACGTCGGCGATGCCGTGCGACGTAGAGGTGGAGAAGCGGGTGCCGCTGCTCGCGAAGCGCCAACACCAGCAGCCACCGCAGCGGCATACGCCGCCGAGCAAGCCGCCGCTGTGGCACACATGGGAGCTCATGCGCTGGGTGCAGCCGGGTACGCCGCGAAGGCATCGTCACTGGCTGCAGGTTGCGATGACGACGCCGTGACACAGTCAGAGGTACGCCGCCAGGTAGCGGCGATGACCGACGCCGTCGCCGGTGCCCTGTCGTCCCTTCCAGCGCTCGGCGACAACCGCGCCGGTCCACTCGGGCCCGGGCGCTTGAGCGGCGGTCACGTCGGTGAAGCCATTCGAGCAATCCAAGCGCAGCTACGCGGTCGCTAGTTCAGGATTTGCCGATTGCACCGTCCCGGAAGTGCGCTTACGTGCGCAGCCGCCGGCGACGAAGGCGACGACGACGTAGGCGGCGTGGCGGTCGAAGTTCTGTCGTCGCCGGTCGTAGATGGTTGTAGTGCGTGGGTCGGCGTGGCGGGCGGCGATCGGGACGTCTCGGAGCGGGACGCCGGCGTCCAACGCCGCCATGATGAACCCGGCGCGGAGCATGTGTGGGTGGACCGAGCCGAGTCCGGCTTGTTTGCCGATCGATCGGACCCAGCGGTGGGCGGTGCGACGGTCAAGGCGCTGGTCGTCCCGGCGTCGCAGGATGGGGCCTTCGTGGCGCTCTCCGATGGCGAGGTCGATCGTGCGAGCGGTCCGGGGGACGAGCGGGATGGTCGCGGGCTTGTTGCCCTTGCCCACGATCTGCAGGGTGCGGTGGCCGCGGTGGAAGCCGAGGTCTTCGATGTTGGTTGAGCAGGCTTCGGAGACCCGCAGGCCGTTGAGGCTAAGCAGGACGGCCAGTGCGGCGTGGGCTCGGTCGAAGCGTTCCGCGGTGAACAGGAAGGTCCCGAGCTCGGCCCGGTCCATGCCGTGACCCTCGTTGGGTTGAACCTTCGGGCGCCAGACGTACTGGGCAGGGCTGGAGGCGATGCGCCCGTCGATGTGCGCGAAGCGGTAGAAGCCGCAGACCGTCGAGAGGCGCCGGTCGATCGTCGAGGCGGCAAGCCCCCGCTCCTCCATCGAGCAGCGGTACAGCTCGACGTGGGTCCGGGTGGCCGCAGCACGGCGAGGTCGTGGTCGAGCGCCCATTGGAAGTACATGCGCAGGTCGTGCCGGTACGCCTCGAGGGTGCGGCCGCTGTAGCGCGCAAGGAACGCCACGATCGCCAGCTGAGCTTCATCGACCGGGACAACACCCAGGCCACCAGCCGGCGTTCTGTGGCATGCGAGCGCACCGCGTTGTGGCGGGCATCATGCGCTTTTTCGAGGCGCCGTATCGGGAAGGCCTCTGGTCCGCTCTCGAACTGCCCGTCGTCATCGTGTGTGGTTCGAACGAGTGGTCGACGGTCTCGTACACGGGGTTCTCGGCGAGCGGTCGTCCGTAGCCCGCGACCGGTGTCCGGTCGTTGCGACAACCGAGATCAGGGTGAGCGCGATCGCGTCGACTTTCAGAACCGCCAACGCGTTGAACCCGGCGTCTCTTCGGCGGTACCGACTGCGGTCGCGGTGCGCGGCTTGACTTCGTAGACGAACCACGGCGGCGGTCCGAGCGTCGGCGCGTTGAACGGTGCGGTGATGCCGGTTCCCGAGTCATCGGGCTGCGCGGGCCATCCGCTCTTCGCCCACATCGCCGCGATCTCGGCCACGATCGTCGGGTCGGTTACGCGCCGGGCTTCACCCGAGACCATCACGTCGAAACCTTTCGTGGCGACACCTATCGTGCAGCGCGGGTCGCGTGCAACGTTCTTCGCCTTGCGGGTGCGTTCGCCGGTCTGGAACCAGCATGAGCCCGCGTGCCAAAGCGAGCCCACACTCGTCACGTGCGGGCTTCCGTCGGCGTTCAGGGTCGTCAGCCAGAACGTCGCTCGGTTCGGCGAGCGCGGGTCGTCGTGCATCAGGAGGTCGGCGAGCTGCGATTCAACTTGGGACCACTCGATCGTGGGCAGCCCATCGGCCTCACCAAGGTTTGTTGTCTTCATAGCCCTTGAGACTCCACCCCCACCCGAAACTCATCACGAGCCCGTCAACGCGCCCCATCGCTCTGGTCGGAGTCGTACCCATCATGCAGGTCTCAGTACGGCAAGCTCTTCGGCGCGCGACATCGCGTCTGACATCCGCGATGGCAGTGCATCCCTGCCGATCTGGGCGGGGGCTCGCGTAACCGGTGCCGGCCCGAGTCGGCGACCGGATCGGCCACGACGCGACCGAACACACCACGGCATCCGGACAGAACGACGCTGTCGATGTGCTGCGGAGCCGACGTTTGGTGACATCGCGCGCACGACCGTCCAAGGTTGCGGGCTGCGAGCGCTCGTTGCATGTACTTCGACCGACCGTCGGGCGTCGGGCGAAGGCGAGATCCGTACGATGAGCGGATGGCACTCGCGCTCTTCGCTGAGATCCACGTGCGGGACTTTCAAGCCGCGAAGGCGTGGTACGTGCGGCTCCTCGGTGAGCCCTCCTTCGTGGCTCACGACACGGAGGAGGTATGGGAGCTGGCCGAGAACCGGTCCATCGCCGTCGAGGAGCAGCCGGAGAACGCCGGCCACGGGGCTGTCACGGTCTTCGTGGATGACCTCGACACCGTCGTCGACGGGATCGTCGCCCGTGGGATCGAGCCCACGAAGCGGGAGACCTACGAGAATGGCGTCCGCAAGGTCACGTTCCATGACCCCGATGGCAACGAGATCGGCTTCGGCGGCGCCTCCATCTGACCTGGACCGATCGAGAAGCCCACCTCGCAGGGACTCCCATCGACCCGGCGTTCGGTGTTACCCGAGCCCGTCTCGCCGCGTGTTCTGGGACACCCGTTCGGTGATCGGTTCGCCGTCAGTCGCTGACTTGGTCATCCGACGTCGGTCCGGTGTTGGGGCAGTGTGCCCGACAATCGCGGTGACGATGGTGTCCCCAGTCGACTCGATCGACGCCGTGGCCCGCCCCGTCCAGCAGCAGCAGCCGTGCGCCGGGTATCTCGGCTGCCAATGCGTCGCCGTGCCGCGGCGGGAACATTGGATCCGCCGTGCCGTGGATCACGAGCGTCGGGGCGGTGATCGTGGAGAGCGCTTCGTACGAGCGCTCGCCGTCGGGGATGGCGTCGTGATTCTGAAGCGCCGCGATATTGCGCGCTCGCTCGACATCGCGCCGGATCAGCGCATGGCGAGCCTCTTCGTCGAAGGTACGCCGGTTTCCGGCCAGGATGCCGGAGTAGTCGACCAGGTACTCGATCACCGACGCGGAGTCCGACCAGTCCACCTCCGTGGTCGCGACGAAGTCCCCGAACGCCTCGGTCGGAGATGGGAGGCCGCGGTCGCCCGGCGTCACAGGAGAGGTGCTGATGAGCACCAGAGAGCGAACGCGCTCGGGGAAGTCCAGCGCGAGGAGCTGCGCGAACGCCCCGCCCGCCGAGACGCCGACGATGTGTGCCGCCCGCACGCGGTAGCAGTCGAGCACGCCCACAGCGTCGGCCACCATGTCGGCGCCGGTATAACCCGGTCGGCCTGCCTCGTAGGTGACCGATCGGCCGGTGTCGCGGTGGTCGTAGCGGATCACGAACCGCCCAGCGCCGGCGAGCATCCGGCAGAACCCGTCCTCCCACCACAGCATTGATCCACCCACCCCCATGATGAGAAGGATCGCGGGGTCGGTCGGGTTTCCGAAGGGCTCCGTGCAGAGCTCCACGCCGTTGGCTTCGACCATCCGCTCGGTCACATCGACTCCCCTCATCGCCGATCCGTCAAGACTTCTCCTGTGTCGACGGACGGGACCCCCCGGAACTCATCGCCGACCGCATGCGTGCATGATGCGATCGCCCGGCGCGCGAGCGTCGGCGAGGCGACCCGAACGACGGATGCGCAGCGGCATCGCGCGAGCGTCCCAGAACGCGCTTCCCGCCTGGTCGAGCGACCATCCCCGACGTGCCGTTGGAGGACAGCGCAAACGTTGCCTGACGCGGCACTAGGCCAGGTTCGCCCGCCGGCGCTGCTCGGCCTCGGTGGGCTCGGCGAGCTGGAAGTCGCCGAGCGGCACGTCGCCGGCCCGCTGGTACTGAGCGATGAGCACGCCGGTGGTGGAGCGGGCGCTGTCGACCAGCGTCCACCCGCCGGGGTGGGCGCCGCCCTCGAACAGGCGCTTCCCCCGACCGAGGACCACCGGGTACGTCCACACCCATAGCTCGTCGACCAGGTCGCGGGCGAGCAGCATCTGGAGCAGGTTGCCGCTGCCCTGGACCTGGAGGTCGGGCCCGTCCTCCCGCTTGAGGGCGGCGACGGAGTCGATGTCCCGGAGGATGTGCGAGCCGCTCCAGGTCGCCTCCGCGAGCGTGCGGGACACGACGTACTTGGTGGCGGCGTTCAGGCTCTCGGCCGTCTCGTCGGTGACGTAGGGCCAGTGGGCGGCGAAGATCTCGTAGGTCTTGCGGCCGAGCAGCAGGTCGTCGGGCTCGGCCGACAGCCGACGGCCCATGACCTCGCCCATCACGTCGTCCCACTGTGTCGTGCCCCACCCGCCGAGGGTGAAGCCGCCGGTCGGGTCCTCTTCGGGCCCGCCTGGCGCCTGCATGACGCCGTCGATGGACACGAACGTGTTGGCCGACAGTCTCCGCATCGGTCAGCGCTCCGCGTTGTAGAGCTTCATCGTCAGCGGGGCGAACACCAGCACCAGGCCGGCGCTCCACACCAGGACCCACATCGTCGCCGACCCGTCGAACCCGCCGTGCATGAAGCCGCGGGTGGCGCTGGCGAGGTGGGTGATGGGGTTGGCTTTCACCACCCCCTGCACCCAGCCGGGCATGGTGGCGGGGTCGACGAACACGTTGCTGGCGAACGTCAGCGGGAACAGCACGGTCATGCTCATCTGCATGACGGCCTCGGGTGTCGGCATGCGCAGACCGATGACGATCCAGGCCCACGACACGCTGAACGAGAAGACCAGCAGCAGGGCCACGCCCGCCACCACGCCGAGCGGACCGCCGTCGGGCCGGAAGCCGAGGATCAGCCCCACGGTGATGATCACGAGCGAGGCCAGGGCGTAGCGGACGACGTCGGCCAGCAGCATCCCCACGAGCACCGCCGGCCGCCAGATGGGCAGCGACCGGAAGCGATCGAACACGCCCTTGGAGATGTCGGTGTTCAGGGCCATCCCCGTGTACATCGTGATCATCGTGATGTTCATGGCCAGGATGCCGGGCAGCAGCCGCTGCAGGTACTCACGGGGTGAGCCGGCCAGCGCCCCGCCAAAGAGGTAGGTGAAGAGCAGCACGAACATGATCGGGAACGCGGTCACGTCGAAGAGCTGCATGGGCACGTGCTTGATCTTGAGCATGGCCCGCCAGCCGAAGGCGAGCGAGGCCGCCAGGGCCGTGGCCCGGCTCGGGCGGGTGCGGGTGGACAGCGCCGAGCGGAGCGTCGCTTCGGCCAGGACCGGTTCGGTGTCGATGGCGGTCATGCGGCGTCCTCCGTGTCGGTCGGGTGGCCGGTCAGGGTCAGGAAGACCTCGTCGAGGCTGGGTTGGCCGAGGGAGAGCTCGGCCACGGCGATGCCGGCGGCCGACAGGTCGGTGAGGGCCCGGGCG
>JAOBWJ010000217.1 GCA_025463335.1 Acidimicrobiales bacterium | reverse complement strand
AGCAGGCGGACGGCGCTCCAGGTCGCCCCGACGAACACGACGGTGGCGCCCCCGGCGCTGAACACGGCGGCGAGGATGCGGGGGAAGGGGCCGAACACATCGCTGCCCTGGGGGAGGGTGGCGGACGGGATCGGCGCCGTGAAGGGGGCCGCGAGCACCACGCCGAACGCGAACGCGCACGCCAGGGCCACGGCCACGCGGACGGCCGGTGCACGCCTGGGCGCCAGCAGCTCGATCGTCCCCAGCGCGAGGAACGGCACGTTCACCACCGCGCCGAACGCATAGAAGAGGCGGAAGCTCCAGCCGCTCCAGCCCAGGGCGGCGCCGGCCCACAGCGACAGCGAGCCACCGGCGAACAGGGCCAGGGCCACCGCCCAGGCCAGCTCATGGGGGCGGCGGCGCACCAGCCAGCGCTCGAACAGGCTGGCCCCGAAGGCGACGGCCACCACGGTGGCGCCGGCGGCCACGGCGATGGTCTGGGTGTCGCGAGCCACGGCAAACGAGCGTACCGACCCACTTCGTGACCTTGTGAATCACCCCAGGTACCATGTGCCCGGCATGAGCGAGCAGGCGCGCCCGGTCCGGCGGATCCCGGAAGCGACGGTCACTCGCTTGCCCGTGTACCTGCGCAGCCTCTACGAGCTGGCCGAGACCCGCACCGCCACCATCTCCTCCGAGCAGCTGGCCGAGATGGCCGGCGTGAACGCGGCGAAGGTGCGCAAGGACCTCTCGTACCTCGGCTCCTACGGGACCCGTGGGGTGGGCTATGACGTCCAGTACCTGCTGTTCCAGATGAGCCGGGAGCTGGGCCTGACCCAGGATTGGCCGGTCGTGATCGTCGGGGTCGGGAACCTCGGCCACGCCCTGGCCAACTACCGAGGCTTCGGCGACCGCGGTTTTCCGGTGGCGGCGCTGATCGACGCCGATCCGAACCGGGTGGGGCAGGAGATCGGTCCCCTCCGCATCCGGCACATCGACGAACTGTCCGACATCGTGGGCGAGCTCAAGGTGGCGATCGGCGTGGTGGCCACCCCGGCCACCTCGGCCCAGGAAGTGGTCGACCGGCTGGTCGCCGCCGGCGTCCGGTCGATCCTCAACTTCGCGCCGGCATCGGTGGTCGTGCCCGACGGCGTGTCGTTGCGGAAGGTCGACCTGGCCGTCGAGCTCCAGATCCTCAGCTTCTACCAGCAGCGATCCTTGGCGGAGTCGGACGCCGATGCCGTTTGAGGGCCCCCAGTACCCGGTGCTACTCGACCTGGCCGGCCGGTCGTGCCTGGTCGTCGGGGGCGGGCGGGTCGCCCTTGGCAAGGTCCGGGGCCTACTGGCGGCAGACGCCGCCGTGACGGTGGTGGCGCCCGTGGTGACCGACGAGCTGGCCTCCCTCGATGGCGTGACCATCGAGCGGCGGCCCTACGAGGCGGGTGAGGTGGCAGGTCATCGGCTGGTCATCGCGGCCACCGACGACCCGGTCGTGAACCATCAGGTGTTCCTCGACGGCGAGGCCGCCGGCGTGTGGGTCAACAGCGCCGACGACCCGGCCAACTGCGCCTTCACGCTGCCGGCCGTGGTGCGCCGGGGTCCGATCACCGTCGCCGTCTCGACCGGTGGGCACAGCCCGGCCCTGTCGTCGTGGCTCCGTGATCAGTTCGCCGCCGAGCTGGGCCCGGAGTATGAAATTCTCCTCCAACTGTTGGCCGAGCGCCGCGAGGCCCTACGATCGGAAGGCATCCGCACCGAGGGCCTCAGTTGGAAGGACGCGCTCGATTCGGGGATGCTCGACCTGGTCCGTGAGGGCCGTGTCGCCGAAGCAAGGGAGCTTCTGCAGGCGTGTCTGTGATCGTCGTCGGAGTGAATCACCGGAACGTCCCGCTTGAGCTCCTCGAGCGGATGACGGTGCCGGCGGAGCGCCTGCCCAAGGCGCTGCACGACCTCGTGTCGCGTGAGCACGTGACCGAGGCCGTTGTTCTGTCGACGTGCAACCGGACCGAGATCTACGCCACGGCCGAGAAGTACCACGGCGCCATGGGCGACGTGCGCAACTCGCTCTCGGAGATGACCCACGTGGCCCCCGAGGCCTTCGCCGATCACCTGTACGCCTACCACGACACGGCGGCGGTGGCCCACCTGTTCTCCGTGGCTGCGGGCCTCGACTCGGCCGTCATCGGCGAGAGCGAGATCCTCGGCCAGGTCCGCCAGGCGTGGGAGGCGGCCACCGCCGAAGGCGCCGCCGGTCCCGGCCTGCACATGCTCTTCCGCCACGCCCTCGAAGTGGGCAAGCGGGCCCGGACGGACACGGGCATCGGCCGGTCGATGACGTCGGTCTCGTCCGCTGCGGTGGCCCTGGCGGCCGAGCGGCTGGGCACCCTCGATGGCAAGCGGGTGCTCGTGCTGGGCGCCGGCGAGATGGGCGAGGGCATGGCCGTGTCGCTGGCCGCCGCCGGCGTGGCCGAGGTGCTGGTCGCCAATCGCACGCCCGAGCGGGCCCGGGCCCTGGCCGAGCGGGTCGGCGGGCGTGCCGTGCCGCTGTTCGAGCTGCCGCAGGCCGTGGTCGAGGTCGACCTGCTGCTCACCTCCACTGGCGCCACCTCGGTGATGGTCGAGTACGGCGAGGTCGAGGAGATCGTGGCCAAGCGCGCCGGCCGTGAGCTGCTCATCATCGACGTGGCCGTGCCCCGCGACGTCAATCCCTCCGCGGCCGACCTCCCGGGCGTGACCCTGCTCGACATGGACGACCTGCGGGCATTCGCCGACACCGGGCTGGCCGAGCGCCGCCGCGAGGCGACCCGGGCCCGTGACATCGTCGACGAGGAAGTGTCCCGCTACCGCGACGCTTCCACCGCCCGCCAGGTGGCTCCGGTCGTGACCGCGTTCCGTGATCGCGCCGAGGTGTTGCGGCTGGCCGAGGTCGAGCGCCTGGGGCGCAAGCTGTCCGACGTCGAGCGCGCTGCCCTCGAAGCGCTGTCGAAGGGCCTGGTGGCCAAGCTGCTGCACGAGCCGACCGTCCGGCTCAAGGACGCCGCCGGCACCGTGCGTGGCGAGCGCCTGGCCGAGGCCCTGCGCGAGCTGTTCGACCTCGAGTGATCCGGATTGCCACGCGGGGGAGTGCCCTCGCCCGGTGGCAGGCCGAGCACGTCGCCTCCCTCCTCCGGTCGGCCCACGACGGGCTCGACGTCGAGCTGGTGATCGTCGACACCGTCGGTGACCGAGACAAGGCCACGTCGCTCTCCCAGCTCGGGGGCCAGGGCATCTTCGTGAAGGAGGTACAGGCCGCCGTGCTCGAGGGCCGGGCCGACCTGGCCGTGCACTCGGGCAAGGACCTGCCGTCCAACGCCGATCTCCAGGCGCCGGGGCTCGTGATCGCGGCGGTGCCGGAGCGGGCCGATGCCCGGGATGCGCTGGTGGGGCGCCGGCTGGCCGACATCCCCCCGGGCGGCACGGTCGCCACCGGGTCGTCCCGGCGGCGCGCCCTGCTGGCCGACCTCCGACCCGACCTCACGTTCGCCGACCTACGCGGGAACATCGACACCCGGCTGGCCAAGGCCGCCGAGTTCGCCGCCGTGGTGGTGGCCGCCGCCGCCCTCGACCGGCTGGGTCTGACCGACCGGGTCGCCGAGCTCTTGGACGTCTCGGTGCTCGTGCCCCAGGTCGCCCAGGGCGCGCTGGCCCTCGAGTGTCGGCCGGACACGGAGGCGATCGAGCTCGTGTCTGCCCTCGATCATCGGCCGTCCCGCAGGGCCGTCGACGCCGAGCGGGCGTGGCTGGCCGCCATCGGCGGGGGCTGCGAGCTGCCGGCCGGGGCCCACGCCACCGTCGCCGGCGATGAGGTCCACCTCACGGCCGTGCTGGCGTCCTACGACGGCCGCATCGTGCTGCGGAATTCGGTTACCGGGGCCGACCCGGTCGCGCTGGGCACCGACCTGGCCACCGACATGCTCGACCACGGCGGCCGTTGGCTGCTGGAGGGTTAGTCGTTCTCGTCGTCGGGCCGATGCGCGCTCAGGGTCGTCGTCATGTAGCCGGTTCCCGGGGGTGGCCCGAAGCGGCCGCTGCGGAGGTGCTCCTGCATGATCGCCTGGTGCTCCTCGGGGGAGAGGGGCTCCCACAGCTGCTCTGCCCGGGCGGCGGCGTCCTGGAACAGGCTGCCTTCGACCTCGACGGTGCTCTCGGGCACGCCCTCCTCGGGCCAGGCGAAGGCGAACGTCACGGGGCCGGGCGGCGGTAGCGGCCACAACCACAGCTCCTGCCGGTACCTGCCGCCCCCGCCGCCCCCACCGCGGGGCAGGAGGAGGGGTCCGGCGGGCGCGGCCCGGTCCAGCTGCTGGAGCGGATGGCCGCCGGCCGACTGCCACTTCGAGCCGTCCGCATAGGCGACGCCGAAGCGGGCGCTGCTCCCGCCTGGGTGCAGATCGCCGAGCGGTCCGGCGATCGGGCTTCGGGAGCAGTGGGTGAGCACGAGGTCCACGCCGGTGGGGTAGGCGGTCATGGGGCCGAGCGTGATGAGTCGCTCAGGCCCTCGGGTCAGCACCACCCGGGTGGACACGATGCCGCCGAGCCAACCGTCGGGCGGCCCCATCCACTCCGGTTGCGGTGCCATCGGCGGGGGCATCGGCGGTGGCGGCGGGGTTGCATCGAAGAAGCTCACCGCCCGACGGTCGCACCCGTCACGGGTCATGTAAATGGCCGGGACGGGTCATCCGGTGGCCAGCTGGTCAAAGGCTCGGACGCCTCCGTTTCGCCTCCTGACATGGGCCGAATGCCGCTGTTCGCTGCTGCTTGATCCTTTTTTGGCACAGACTGGCCCGGTGACCGTGCACCTCGTCGGCGCCGGGCCAGGTGACCCCGGCCTGCTCACCGTCCGCGGGGCGGAGGTGCTCAGACGCGCCGACGTGGTGGTGCACGACCGGCTCTCGCACTCGTCGCTGCTCGACCTGGCTCCGGCCGCGGCCGAGCGCATCAGCGTGGGCAAGACGCCGCGCAGCCCGAGCACGCCGCAGGAGGAGATCAACCGGCTGCTCGTGGAGAAGGGGCGAGCCGGGCTCACGGTGGTGCGGCTCAAGGGCGGCGACCCGTTCGTGTTCGGTCGGGGCGGCGAGGAGGCCGCCGCCCTCGCCGCCGCCGGGGTGCCGTTCGAGGTGGTGCCTGGCATCACCTCGGCCGTCGCTGTGCCGGCCTACGCCGGCGTCCCGGTCACGCACCGCGGGTTGTCCACGTCGTTCACCGTCGTCACCGGGCACGACGCGCCCTGGGCATCGAGCGAGACCGACTGGGAGGCGGTGGCCCGGGTCGGCGGCACCATCGTCGTGCTCATGGGTGTGGCGTCGCGGGGCCTCATCGCCGAGCGGCTCCAGGCCGGCGGGCTTCGCGGTGACACCCCCGTGGTCGCCACCCGATGGGGCACTCGTCCCGATCAGCGCACGGTGCGGACGACGTTGGCCGGGCTGGGAGCCGCCGAGATCAGCTCGCCGGCCGTGTTGGTCATCGGGGCGGTGGCCGGACTCGACCTCGGCTGGTACGAGCAGCGACCGCTCTTCGGGCGGCGAGTGGTGGTGACTCGGGCCCGCACCCAGGCGTCGGACCTGGCCGCCCGCCTGGCCGACCTCGGGGCCGAGGTCATCGAGGTACCGACCATCGAGATCGCCGATGCCGCCGACCGGGGTGCCGCGCTGGCCGACGCTGCCGGTCGGGCCGGGACCTACGACTGGGTGGTGTTCACGTCGGCCAACGCCGTCGAGCGGTTCGTCGCCCACCTCCGCGACGCTCGGGCGTTCGGCGCGGCCCGGGTGGCGGCGGTGGGTGCTGCGACCGCCGAGGCGCTGGCCGCCGCCAACGTGCTGGCCGACCTGGTGCCCGACCGGTTCGTGGCCGAAGCCCTGGTCGACTCCTTCCCCGACGCCCCCGAGGGCGGGGGTCGGGTGCTCGTTCCGCAGGCGGCCGACGCCCGACCGGTGTTGGCCGACGGGCTGCGGGCCAAGGGGTGGTACGTCGACGTGGTCGAGGCCTACCGCACCGTCCCCGGGCGTCCGTCGACCCACGCGCTCGCCGCGGCCCGGGAGGCCGACGCCATCACGTTCACGTCGTCCTCGACCGTGACCGGTTACCTGGAGGTGGCGGGCGCCGACGCCGTGCCGCCCGTCGTGGTGAGCATCGGCCCCATCACCTCGGCCACGGCCAAGGAGCACGGCCTCGACGTCGCCATCGAGGCTGACCCCAGCACCGTCGACGGTCTGGTCGCCGCCCTCCGCACCGCCCTGCAGCGAACCGGCGATGGAACGTCAACAGATCTGTAGACCATCCATCGCCAGTTCGGCGTGGGGGCCGCGCCTCGTAGGCTGACGTCGTGGCCTTCCCCGCTCACCGGTTGCGCCGGCTGCGACGCACCCCGACCCTGCGCCGGCTCGTCGCCGAGACCCGGCTGTCGGTCGATGACCTGGTGGCGCCGCTGTTCGTGCGGGAGGGCATCGATCAGCCCAACCCGATCGCGTCGTTGCCCGGCGTGGTCCAGCACACCCGCGAGTCCCTCCGCAAAGAGGCGGCCCGCCTGGTCGACCTCGGCGTGCCGGCGCTGATCCTGTTCGGCGTGCCGGCCACGAAGGACGCCCAGGGGAGCGGGGCATGGGACCCCGACGGCATCGTGCAACTCGCCCTTCGCGACCTGCGCGACGAGGTGGGCGACCAACTGGTGGTCTTGGCCGACCTGTGCCTCGACGAGTACACCGACCACGGCCACTGCGGCCTGGTGCGGGCCGACGGCTCGGTCGACAACGACGCCACCGTCGAGCTCTACGCCAAGGTGGCCGTCGCCCAGGCCGACGCCGGCGCCGACGTCTGTGCGCCCTCGGGGATGATGGACGGTCAGGTCGCTGCCATCCGCGCCGCCCTCGACGACAGCGGACACACCGACACCGTGGTGCTGGCCTACGCCGCCAAGTACGCATCCGCGCTCTACGGCCCGTTCCGGGACGCCGTCGACGTCACCATCGCCGGTGGCGGCGACCGCAAGGCCTACCAGCAGGACTACCGCAACCGGCGGGAGGCGCTCGACGAGGTGCTGCTCGACATCGCCGAAGGCGCCGACATGGTCATGGTGAAGCCGGCACTCGCCTACCTCGACGTCATCGCCGACGTGCGGGCCGCCGTCGACGTGCCGGTAGCGGCCTACCACGTGTCCGGCGAGTACGCGATGGTGAAGGCGGCCGCCGAGCGGGGCTGGATCGACGGCGACGCCGTGGCCCTCGAGCACATCACCGCCGTGAAACGGGCCGGCGCCGACGTGATCCTCACCTACTTCGCCGCCGAGCTCGCGGAAGTCCTGTGAGCGAGCGGAGCGAGCGCACGACGAACGAGGAGCTGTTCAAGCGGGCGTCCGAGGTCATACCGGGCGGGGTCAACTCGCCGGTGCGGGCCTTCCGTTCGGTCGGCGGGAGCCCGTACTTCGTGGCCCGGAGCGAGGGCTCCAAGGTGGTCGACGTCGAGGGCAACACCTACATCGACTACGTCCAGAGCTACGGCGCCTCCATCCTCGGCCATGCTCATCCGGTCATCGTGGAGGCCATCACCCGGGCCGCGGCCGAGGGCACCACGTACGGGGCGCCCACCGAGCGTGAGGTCCTGCTGGCCGAGCAGATCGTCGACCGGGTGCCCGGCGTGGAGATGGTGCGCCTGACCTCGAGCGGCACCGAGGCGGCCATGTCGGCCGTGCGTCTGGCCCGGGGTGCAACCGGTCGGGACAAGATCCTGAAGTTCGCCGGCTGCTATCACGGTCACAGCGACTCGTTGCTGGCGGCGGGCGGGAGCGGCATCGCCAACCAGGGCATCTCCGGCTCGGCCGGCGTGACCCGCGGCGCGGTGGCCGACACGGTGGTGGCGCCCTACAACGTGGTGCCCGAGATCGGCGACGACGTGGCCGTGGTCTGCGTCGAGCCGGTGGCCGGGAACATGGGGTTGGTCCTGCCCGAGCCCGGCTTCCTCGAAGGCCTGCGCGCCGCCTGCGACCGGGCCGGCGCGCTCCTCCTGTTCGACGAGGTCATCACCGGATTCCGCGTCGGTGTGGGTGGGGCAACCGAGCGATCCGGCGTGCAGCCCGACCTGTGGTGCTTCGGCAAGGTGATCGGCGGCGGCCTGCCCGTGGGCGCCTTCGCCGGTCGGCGTGACGTCATGGAGCACCTGGCTCCCCTGGGCGACGTGTACCAGGCCGGCACCCTGTCCGGGAACCCGGTCGCGACCGCCGCCGGGCTCGCCGTGCTCGGCCAGCTCGACGCCGGGGCCTACAAGCGGCTCGAGACCATCGCCGCTGCCCTGGCCGATGGGCTGCGGGAGGCGATCAGCAGTGCCGGCCTCCCGGTGCAGGTGCCGCGGGCGGGCACGCTCGTCGGCCTCCACTTCAGCGCCACACCCATCCACGACTACGACGAGGCCAAGGTGGCGGCCGACACCGGTCTGTATCGCGCCTTCTTCACCGACCTCCTTGCCCGCGGCGTGGCCTTGGCGCCCGGGCCCTATGAAGCCCTGTTCCCGAGCCTGGCCCACACGGCAGAGGATCTCGAGCGCACCGTCGAAGCGGCAGGGCACGCGGCGAGACATGCCGCACAGATCGCTGGGTAGTTCTCCGCCGTGAGCCTTCCCCCGATGATCAGCCGCGAGCGTCTCGGTCCGGTGGCCGACGCCGTCGACGCCGCGACCGCCGACCTGCGGGAGCGCAACGCCCTCGACCGCCTGCGGTCCGGCGATCACACGCTCTGGCAGGACGACCCCACCGAGGTCGCCGACCGCCTCGGCTGGTTGCCGGTCGTCGACGAGATGCAGGCGCGCACCGGCGACCTTCGGGACTTCGCCCGGGCAGCGTCCGCCGACGGCCTTCGCCACGGAGTGCTCCTCGGCATGGGCGGCTCGTCGTTGTTCCCCGAGGTGCTCAACCGCACGTTCGGCGCCGGGCCTTTCGACCTCCGGGTCCTCGACACCACCGACCCGGCGGCCATCGCCCGGGTCGCCGAGCTCGACCTGGCCCAGTGCCTCTTCGTCGTCGCCTCGAAGTCGGGCTCGACGATCGAGACCCGCACCCAGTTCGATCACTTCTGGGAGGCCACCGGAAAGCAGCCCGCGCAGTTCGTGGTCGTCACCGATCCGGGCAGCGAGTTGGCTGCCATCGGCGCCGAGCGCGGCCTCCGTCACGTGTTCGAGAACCGGCCCGACATCGGCGGCCGCTACTCCGCGCTGTCGTTCTTCGGGATGGTGCCCGGCGCCTTGCTCGGCGTCGACCTCGACGGGCTCCTCGGCCGAGCCGCGGCCGCCGACCACGAGTCCGGGCTGCGCCTGGGGGCGATCATCGGCGCGGCGGCCAAGGCCGGCCGCGACAAGCTCACCCTGGTGCTGCCCGGCGAGGTCGCTTCGTTCGGCCTGTGGCTGGAGCAGCTCGTCGCCGAGTCCACGGGCAAGCACGGTGTCGGCATCGTCCCGGTGGCCGGCGAGGAGCTGGGCTCGCCCGAGGTGTACGGCGACGACCGCATCTTCGTGTCGCTCGGTACCAACCCGGCCCTCGACGCCCTCGCCGCTGCCGGCCACCCGGTCGTCGAGCTGGTGTTCGGCAACCTGCTCGACCTCGGTACCCAGGTGCTCCTGTGGGAGATCGCGGTGGCCCTGTCGGGCGCCGTGCTCGGCATCAACCCGTTCGACCAGCCCGACGTGGCGGCCGCCAAGGCGGCCACGGCCAAGGTGCTGGAGGAGGGCTTGCCGACCATCGCCACCGTGTCGCCCGAACAGCTCGTCGACCAGCTCGCTCCGGGCGACTACTTCGTCCTTCAGGCGTTCGTCGATCCAGGCGACGAGGCGCTGCTGGCCGAGCTCGAGCGGGTTCGCCACGTCGTGCGCGACCGCCGGGCGGTCGCCACCACCGTCGGCATCGGCCCCCGCTACCTGCACTCGACGGGCCAGCTCCACAAGGGCGGTCCACCGACTGGCGTGTTCATGCAGCTGGTCGGTGACGATCCGGTCGACGTCCCCATTCCGGGCCGGCCCTACGGCTTCTCCACCTTGAAGCAGGCGCAGGCGGCCGGCGACCTGCTTTCCCTTCGAGCGCGCGGCCTCCGGGCCGGGCGGGTCCATATCGACGAGCTGCGGGAGTACCGATGAAGCTGGGCATGATCGGGCTGGGCCGCATGGGCGGCAACATGGCCGAGCGGCTGCGCCAGGCCGAGCACGAGGTGATCGGCTACGACCGGGACCCCACGGTGAGCCAGGCCACCGACCTGGCCGACCTCGCGTACCAGCTCGGTGAGTCCCCCCGTGTGGTGTGGGTCATGGTCCCGTCCGGCCAGCCCACCGACAAGACCATCCTCGAGCTGTGCGACCTGCTCGGTCCCGGCGACGTGGTGATCGACGGTGGCAACTCGAACTGGCGCGACTCGCAGCGCCACGGTGACGAGCTGGCGGCCAAGGGCATCGGCTTCATCGACGCCGGCACATCGGGCGGCGTGTGGGGGCTCCAGGAGGGCTACTGCCTCATGGTCGGCGGGGCGCCCGAACACGTCGCCCTCGTCCAACCCATCTTCAATGCCCTGGCGCCGCTGGGCGGGTTCGCCCACGTCGGCCCGGTGGGTGCCGGCCACTTCACCAAGATGGTCCACAACGGCATCGAGTACGGGATCATGCAGTCCTACGCCGAGGGCTACGAGCTGCTCACCGCCGTCGACATCGAGGTGGACGCCAAGGCGGCCATGAAGGCGTGGCAGCACGGCAGCGTCGTCCGATCGTGGCTGCTCGACCTCCTGGTCCTCGCGATCGAGGACGAGACGGCGTTCAAGAAGTTCCAGGGCTATGCGAGCGACTCGGGCGAGGGTCGGTGGGCCGTGAACGAGGCCGTGCGCCTGGCCGTACCGCTGCCGGTCATCACCGCCGCGCTGTTCGCCCGGTTCGCCTCCCGCCAGGACGTCTCGCCGGCCATGCGCGTGATCTCCGCCCTGCGCTCGCAGTTCGGTGGCCATTCCGAGCAGGCCATCGACCGCCGTCCGGCCGAGAGCGTCGAGGCTGCCGACCAGGGCAAGGTCGTTCCGGGATGACGGAATGACGGGATGACGGCATGACCAGCGTTCTCGCCGTCGACTTGGGCGGCACTTCGATGCGCGTGAGTCGCACGTCCCCCGACGGTGAGGTGCTCGAACGGCGGGAGGAGCCGACCAGCGACGACGCCACGCGACTGATCGAGCTCATGCGGGAGGTCGCCAAGGGCGGCCCCGTGGCCCACGCCGTGGTGGGTGTGCCTGGGCGCGTCGACTACGGCCAGGGCCGCCTGGAGTACGCGCCCAACGTGCCCGCGGTGTGGGTCGACGCCATGGACGAAGGGAAGCTGTCGGCCGACCTCGGCCTGCCGGTGTCCCTGGCCAACGACGCCGATCTGGCGGCGGTGGGCGAGTCGTGGTTCGGCGCCGGGCGGGACTTCGCCGACATGGCCTACATGACCGTTTCCACCGGCATCGGCGCCGGCGTGGTCGTCGGCGGCCTGCTCCTCCACGGGCGCCGATCAATGGCCGAGGTCGGCCACACCGTGGTCGACGGCGAAGCACTGGCCGAGGGCCGGCCGGCCACGGTCGAGGAGCTGGGCTCGGGCACGGCGCTCGATCGCTTGGCCAAGGAGGCCGGTCTCGACGTGGCCGGCAAGGACCTGGTCAACCAGGTCCGGGCCGGCGACGACCGGGCCGCCAAGGTGTTGACCCGTGTCGTCACGGCGGCGGCGATCGGGGCCGTCAACCTGGCCCACCTCTTCACACCCGAGGTCCTGGTGATCGGAGGTGGCCTCGGCCTGAACGGCGACCTGGTGCTCGACCCCATCCGGAACCTGCTCGAGACCCGCGGCCCGCGGGGCCTGCCCACGCCCATCGCCGTGGTCAACGCCGCCTTGGGCGACGACGCCGGATTGGCCGGGGCCGGCGCCTGGCACCGGGCCTTCCGACCCGAGGCGGCGTCGCGGTGACGCTCGAGCGACGAGGAGCGACATGAACGGCGAGATCGTCTACATCGACGACGTGGCCACCGCGTTCGCCGACGTCGTCGTGCGCGACCAGCCGCAGACGTTCGCCCTGTCCGGTGGCAACACGGCCCGCCGGTGCTACGAGACGCTCGCCACCCGCTCGGGCATCGACTGGCCGTCGGTCGAGATCCTCTTCAGCGACGAGCGCATGGTGCCGGTCGACCACCCCGACTCCAACGAGGGCGTGGCCCGTGCCGAGTTGCTCGACCACGTGCCGGTGAAGGCCATCCACTCGATGGCCAACTCCGACGCCGAGACCTACGACGCCCTGGTGCGCTCGCTCGGCTCGATCGACCTCGTCCACCTGGGCATGGGCGCCGACGGCCACACCGCCTCGCTGTTCCCTGGCACGCCCGCCCTCGACATCACCGACCGCTACGTCGTGACGAACAGCGACGAGCTCCACCCCCATCCCCGCCTGACGTTCACGTACCCGGGCATCGCACTTGGCCGCCACGTGGTGCTCACCGTGGAAGGCGAGGAGAAGCGCGACGCCTGGAACCGCGTGCTGGCGGGAGAGGACCTGCCCGCCGGCCGGGTGTGGGCCGAGCAGATCACCTGGCTGGTCGACGAGGACCTCAGTCCCTGAGCGGCGGGGAGCAGCATGAACGGCGAGGTCGTCTACGTGGAGGATGTGGCCACCGCGTTCGCCGACGTCGTGGTGCGCGACCAGCCGCAGACGCTCGCCCTGTCCGGCGGCGGCACGGCCCGCCGGTGCTACGAGACGCTGGCGACCCGTTCGGGCATCGACTGGCCGTCGGTCGAGATCCTCTTCAGCGACGAGCGCATGGTGCCGGTCGACCACCCCGACTCCAACGAGGGGATGGCCCGCGCCGAGCTGCTCGACCACGTGCCGGTGAAGGCCATCCACTCCATGGCCAACTCCGACGCCGAGCGTTATGACGCCCTGGTGCGCTCGCTCGGCTCGATCGACCTCGTCCACCTGGGCATGGGCCCCGACGGCCACACCGCCTCGCTGTTCGTCGGCACGCCCGCCCTCGACGTCGCCGACCGCTACGTCGTGACCAACGAGCCCGGGCCGCCGCCGGTCGCGGGCCATGTCAGGGGTGGCGGTGTCGGCCTCTACCCCCGCCTGACGTTCACATTTCCCGGCATCGCCATCGGCCGCCATGTGGTGTTCACCATCGAGGGCGAGGCCAAGCGCGACGCGTGGAACCGAGTGTTGGCCGGCCACGGCGTGCTCGCGAGCCGGGTGTGGGCCGAGCGGGTCACCTGGTTGGTCGACGAGGAGCTCAGCTCCTGACGCGAGGCTCGGGTATGACCCGGGCCAGCAACGCCGCCGCCTTGTAGGCCGCCTCGGCGACGCCGAACTCGTCGGGGCGCAGCAGGTTGGCCATGATCCGCAGCACCCAGTCCATGAGCGAGCGGGATCGCATGGCGACTCGGGTCAGCTCGCGCATGAGCGTGGGTTGGCCGATGACCTGGGCGAACAGCCGAGCCACCTTGAAGTAGAGGCCGAACTCCCGCACGAGGGTCGTCTCGTAGCGCTGGAGCGCCAGGCCCGACCCGGTCGTGAGCGCCTCGTCGAGCACGTCGGCGGCGAGGCGGCCGGTCTCGTAGGCGTAGTCGATGCCCTCGCCGTTGAACGGATTGACCGATCCGGCGGCGTCACCCACGGCCAGCCAGGTGGGGCCGACGCGCGGGCCGATCGACGCGCCCATCGGGAGGCGCCCGCCGGTGGGCTCGCCCAAGCGGCCCTCGGGCGTGATGCCCCAGTACTCGGGCGCGGTGGCGGCCCACTCGTCCATGAGGCGAGAGGTGTTGACCGACTTCCAGTCGCGGAACGTCGAGAGCAGACCCATGCCCACGTTGATGGTCCCGTCGCCCAGCGGGAAGATCCAGCCGTAGCCGGGGAGGCTGTTGCCGTTGCGGTCGCGGAGGTCGAGGCACGACTCGATCCACGGGTCGTCGTGCATCGGGCTCTCGTAGTAGCCCCGGATGGCCATGCCCTGGGGGTA
>JAOBWJ010000196.1 GCA_025463335.1 Acidimicrobiales bacterium | reverse complement strand
CCCGCATCGTCTCCCGGGCGGTGATGAGCCCCCGCTTCTCGAGCGAGCCGATGACGGAGTAAAGGGAGCCGTAGTTGAGCTTGATGCTCTCGTGCTTCTCCCGGACGCGAAGTGTCTGGGCCACCTCATAGGGGTGCATCGGCTTCTCGTGGAGGCACGACAGCACGGCCAGGGCGAGGGGGTTGGATCGTCCGCGCTCACTCATCCGAGGAGGAGTATCCGAGGTCGAGTATCCGATGTCAAGTCGGGGTCGGTTCGGCCGGCGAGACGGTGGGTACTGCCGGCCAATGCCTCCCACGCTCGTGCGCCGGCTCGACGCCGCCCTCCTGGCGGGCGGCGACGCCCTCGATGCCCTCACCCGCGCCCAACCGGTCGACCGGCGCGACACCCTCCTCACCCTGCTGGCCGTCCACGACCTGCACACCGCCCCAATCGACCGGCTCGGCGATCGAGTCCGCTGGCAGCACCACCCGGCTGTCGCCGACCTCAAGTGGCGCCTGGAGGAGCAGCTCCTCGCCTGGCTCGACGACGAAGATGCCGACGTCGATTGGGACCTCCCTGGGGATGCGGTGGCGGCTCTGCGGGCCCTCGGTGCCCGCGACCTGATCCCACCCGTCTACGACTGGCTGGCCGAGGATGCCGACGCCGACGAGCTCGTCGCCTTCCTCTCGCTGGAGGGTGGCCCCGACGGCGGCTTCGACGATCTGGTGGCCGCCTGCCAGATCGGCCTGGATGGTGACGCCAAGCTCGAGCTGGCCCGGAACTACTGGGACGAGATGGGGAACGGCTCGCTCGACGCCGTCCACACCGAGCTGCACCGCCGGCTGGCGGCGGCGCTCGGCCTGCGGGCGGTGCCCCGTGGCCAGCAACCCATCGAAGCCCTGGAGCGTGCCGCGCTTGGGTCGGTGCTCGCCACCAACCGCCACCTCCAGCGGGAGATGGTCGGCGCCCTCGGCCTCATCGAGCTCCAGGCGGGTCCCCGCTGCCGGCGGGTGGTGAAGGGCCTGCGGCGCCTGGACGCCCCGGCCGATGCCTTCCCCTTCTACGAGGAGCACGCCGTGGCCGACCCCCGCCACGGCAAGGGCTGGGTCGACCACGCGGTTGCCACGCTCGCCGAGGACCCGGAGTGGGCCGCCGGCATGGTGCGGGGCGCTCGCTGGCGTTCCCTGGTGAACCGCCGGTTCTTCGGCGCCATGGCCGCCCGCTTCGTCACCCTGGCGGAGGCCCAGAGGGCCTCCTAGTCCTTGATCGCCAGCTCGATGGCGGCGCTGCGGGCGCCGTCCTCGTCGTCGAAGCGTCGCCCGTCACGGAGCGCCTGGACGGCGGCGTCGGCGTCACCGGCGACGCTGCGTACCAGGGCGATGACCTCCGGCTCCAGCCCGCCCGGCCAGGTCTCCTCCACGGTGGCGTCCAGTGGGTCGAGGTGCTCCTCGAGGACGCCGATCTCCTCGGCCACACCGACCAGCCACACGAGTTCGCCCATGCGGGCACGGTACTTCGAGGGCCCGAAACCCGTCAGCCTGAGGTTTCCGGGTCCCGAAACCGGCCGTGCTCCAGTCGGTTTCGGGACCCGGAACGGCCTCAGTCGATCGGGAGGCGGGCCATGAGCTCCGCCTTTTTCTCCTCGAACTCGTCGAAGTCGATGACCTTGTCGTCGAACTGCTTGTGGATCTGCTCGATGAGCACGAGGAGCTGAGCGGCCGAGAGCTCGCCCTCCTCGGGAATGACTGCGACCTCTTCTTCTGCCGGGGAGCGATCTTGACGACGCTCACGCTTGGCAGCGGCAGTTGCCTGCTTGGCGCGGTCGCGCTGGAGTTTGCCGAAGCTGGTCCGTCGCGTGGCCATGGGGGATCTCCTTCGTCTTGCGAACCTCGCAACGCTACGGGGAAACGGCTCGGTTGCCCCATTCGGGGGCGCCGCGAGTACCCTCGTCCTCCGTGCACCGGCCGACCTGGCCGGTGGGTCGTGCCCCGGTTTCCCGGTCAACGGCCTTACGCGGCAGCACCGCTGCCGCGCCGCTTACCGAAATCGGAGTCACCCCATCATGCCCAGCACCACCTTCGCCGCGCTCGGCGTCCCCGCCGCCGTGGCGTCCCGCCTCGAGCAGCGCGGGATCACCACCCCTTTCCCCATCCAGGCGGCGACCCTGCCCGACGCCCTCGCCGGCCGAGACGTGTGCGGCAAGGCGCCCACCGGCTCCGGCAAGACGCTGGCCTTCGGCATCCCGCTGGTGACGCGCACCAGCAAGGCCCAGCCCCGCCACCCGCGGGGCCTGGTCCTCGTGCCCACCCGGGAGCTGGCCAACCAGGTCAGCGAGGAGCTGATCGCCCTGGCCGGCCCCAAAGGCGCCCGGGTCATGACCGTCTTCGGCGGCGTCGGCTTCGGCGGTCAGATCCAGGCCCTGCGCCGAGGGGTCGACATCCTCGTCGCCTGCCCCGGCCGCCTGGCCGACCTGGTCCGCCAGGGTGAGGTGCGCCTCGACGCCGTCGAGGTGGTCGTGCTCGACGAGGCCGACCGCATGGCCGACATGGGCTTCCTGCCCGAGGTCCGCCGCCTGCTCGACACCGTCCGGCCCGACCGCCAGACGCTGCTGTTCTCGGCCACCCTCGACGGCGACGTCGACGTGCTGATCCGGCACTACCAGAAGCAGCCCGTGCGCCACGAGATCGCCGTGGAGCAGGACGCGCCGCAGAACCGCCACGTCTTCTGGCGGGCCGAGCGCAGCGAGCGGCTCGAGCTGACCATCCCCGTGGTCAACGCCGAGTGGCCGGCCATCGTGTTCACCCGCACCAAGCACGGTGCCGACCGCCTGGCCAAGCAGCTCAACAAGTCGGGCGTGGCGTCGGTGGCCATCCACGGCGACCGGTCGCAGGCCCAGCGGGAGCGGGCCCTGGCCGCCTTCACCAACGGCAAGGCCCAGGTGCTGGTGGCCACCGACGTGGCCGCCCGCGGCATCCACGTCGACGCCGTGGCCTGCGTGGTGCACTACGACCCGCCGGCCGACGAGAAGGACTACACCCACCGTTCGGGGCGCACCGGCCGGGCCGGCGCCGCCGGCGTGGTCCTGTCGCTGATCGCCATGGAACAGCACAAGGGCGTCAAGCTCATGCAGCGCAAGCTCGGGCTGCCGGTGGGCATCGACCACCCCGACATGGCCACGTTCAGCACGGCCGGCGCTCGGCCCACCCCGCCCGTGCTCGCCCAGGAACCCACGCCGACCCACGCCCCCCGCCAGCACCGCCCGTCGGCGCCGTCCACGCAGCAGCGCCCCCGCCGCCCGCAGGTCCAGGGTCGGGGCAAGGCGCCGTCCCGCCGCGGAGGCCGCTAGGCCGTACCGTCTCCCTCGATGGCCGGAGAGCTCCGCGTCTACCTGGGTGCGGCCCCTGGCGTCGGGAAGACGTACGCGTTGCTCGACGAGGCCCGTCGCCGCCTGGGCCGCGGGGCGCGGATGGTGGTCGTGGGGGTCGACACCCACGACCGGCCGGCCACCGCGGCACTGCTGGCCGCGCTACCGACGGTGGCGGGAGAACCCGACGTCGAGGCCCTGCTCGTCGCCCGGCCCGACGTGGTGGCGGTCGACGACCTGGCCCGGCCTGGTCGGTTGAACGTGGTCGCCCACCTCCTCGAAGCCGGGGTGAGCGTGATCAGCACCCTCGACGTCGGCGAGATCGAGTCGCTGTCCGACGTGGTCGGGCGCATCACCGGCCGCCCGGCCACCGGGACGGTGCCCGACGCGTTCCTCCGCGACGCGGCGGTCGAGCTGGTCGACATGACGCCCGAGGCCCTTCGCCGGCGGTTGGCCCACGGCAACGTCTTCGCGGCCGGGGAGGTCGACGCCCGCCTGGCCAACGTCTTCCGGCCCGAGAACCTGGCCGCCCTGCGGGAGCTGGCGCTGCGCTGGGTCGCCGACCACGCCGGCCCGCTGGGCACCGGCGAGCGGGTGGCCGTCGCCATCACCGGGGCACCGGGCGCCGACAACCTCGTGCGCCGGGCTGCTCGCATCGCTGCCCGCTCGCACGCCGGGCTGGTCGGCATCCACGTGCGGGTGCCGGCCGGCCGCGGACCCTCGACGCCGGCCGACGTGCTCGAGCGCACCCGGGCGCTGCTGGCCGACCTCGACGGCGAGTACCGGGAGGTGGCCGGCGCCGACGTGGCGGCCACGCTGGTGCAGGCGGCCCGGGCCGAGCGGGCCACGCAGCTCGTCCTCGGCGCCACCCGCCGGTCCCGCCTCCACGAGCTGATGGGCGGGTCGGTCATCACCGACGTCATGCGCCACGCCGGCACCGAGCTCGACGTCCACGTGATCGGGACGACGGCCGGCGAGGTGCCGCCGCCGCGGGCCCGCACCGGTACACCCGCCGCGCTGGCCGGCCGGCGCCGGGCCCTGGGTTGGGCCATCGTCGCCCTCGGGCTCCCGGCCCTCACCCTGGTGCTCACCGGCTATGACGCCGACCTGCCCAGTGCCCTGCTGCTCTACCTCCTCGTGGTGGTGGCCGGGGCG
>JAOBWJ010000172.1 GCA_025463335.1 Acidimicrobiales bacterium | reverse complement strand
AGCACTCCGCGCGCTGTCCTTGAGCATGGTGGCGTTGGCGGCCGCGCTGGCCGTCGCCCGCATGGGCTAGGAGGAGAGCGGAGAGACGGCACGGGCGAACCACCAGGGATCGCCCCTCCCTGGAGCGAACCCGCGACGAATGGTCAACAGTTCCGTTGACTTTCCGTCGCGGGTTCGGTGGAGAAGGCGCCTGGTAGCACCCGATCTCCTGGGCCGCTCGTCTATCGGCTCGGCCTCAAGGAGGCGCGGTCAGCTGGCTGGCGCCGTCGTCGTCCGTCGCAGCGCGTGGCCCAAGGCATCCGCAGGTTGTGGACGGGCGAAGAGGTAGCCCTGGGCCTGGTCGCACCCCATGACCTGGAGGAGCTCGGCCTCCCGTTGGCCCTCCACGCCTTCGGCCACGATCCGCAGACCGAGCGCCTTGCCCATGGCGATCATGGCGGTCACCAGGCTCTGCTGGTGGGGCTCCTCGGCGAGGTTGTGCACGAAGGAGCGATCGATCTTGAGCTCGTCGACCGGGAACCGATGGAGGTAGGCCAGCGACGAGTAGCCGGTGCCGAAGTCGTCGATGCTGATCTGGACGCCGAGGCGATGGACGGCATCCAGGACGGACGCCGTACGCGCCGTGTCCCGCATGAGGACGCTCTCGGTGAGCTCGAGGCAGAGGCGTTCCGGCTCGAGCCCATTGGTGGCCAGGGCCCGAGCGACGTGCTCGAGGAGCGTCGGGTCGGTGAGCTGATGGCCGGAGACGTTGACGGCGACGTCGACCTCGATGCCCTCCCGTCGCCACCGGCCGGCTTGTTGGCAGGCCTGGTCGAGGACGAACTGGCCGACCGGGACGATGAGCCCGGTGTCCTCGGCGATGGGGATGAACGTCGCCGGGCTCACCGAGCCGAGCGCCGGATGGTCCCAGCGGAGGAGGGCCTCGACGCCGACAGCCTCCCGAGTCACCAGGTCCACCTTCGGCTGGTAGGCGACGTGGAGCTCGCCCCGCTCCAAGGCGACCCGGAACTCGGTCTCGATGGTCAGGCGCGTCCTGGCCCGGTCCCGGAGGTCCTCGTTGAAGACCTCGTGCCTCGATCGGCCTCTGTCCTTGGCGAGGTACATGGCGGCGTCGGCATCCCGGAGGAGCACGGCCCCGTCGGCGGACGATCGCCCGAGTGCGATGCCGGCGGACGCCGTGACCCGCACGACCGTGTCATCGATCTCGATCGGTGCCTGCACGGCGTCCAGGAGGCGGCCGGCCAGGCGCTCGGCATCCCCGTCGTCGAGCGCCTCACCGATGAATACGAACTCGTCACCACCGAACCGAGCCAGGGTGTCGCCGGCGCGCAGGACCGACGTCAGTCGTTCTGCCGTCGTCGTCAGCACCAGATCCCCCACGGCGTGGCCGAGCCCGTCGTTGATCAGCTTGAAGTGATCGATGTCGACGAACAGCACGCACACCTGGTGGCCGGTCCGTTCCGCCTGCCGGAGGGCCTGCACCAGGCGATCGGTGAGCAGCGCCCGGTTGGGCAGCCCGGTCAAGGGATCGTGGAGGGCTTGGTGGGAGAGCTGCGCCTCGTAGTCGGCATGGGCGACCAGGGCGGCGTGGAACTCGGCCGCCAGCCGTTCGACCTCGAACGGGCCGCGCAGCGTCGCCAGCGCGTTGATGGCGCCCGGACCTTCGTGGCCCACGGCATCGTTCAGCTGGCGCAGCGGCCACGCGATGCGCCGGCCGACGAGGGCCATCCCGGCCAGCAACACCACCAGCATGGCGGCGCCCACCAGCAGCCCCCACCGGAGCATCGACCACACCGGCGCCAGCGCCGAGCTCGAACGCACCGCGGCAATGACTCGCCACGGCGTCCCCGGGACCACCTTCGACCCGGAGAGGAAGCCGTCCACCCGCACCACCGCCCCGTCGAGCAGCGAGGGGCTCGACACCGAGGCCACCGAACCGCTCGTCGAGTCCACGAGAGCGAACATGTAGCCGCGTGGCCCGGCGAAGCCCTCGGCCAGCTGGGCGGCGATGCCCTCGGTGGGGATGACCAGGACGACGGCACCCAGCACGCCGCCGGATCCGTCGGCCACGGGTACCCCGAAACCGACCGCAGGGTCGCCGGTGCGCCGGTCGAGGAACATCCCGGTCTCGAACGGGCTGCGGTCGGTGGTCAACCCGGCCAGCCAGGAAGCCCCGGCGTGTGTGGGCGCGACGCTCTCGAACGCGGCCGACGAGCACGCCACCCGACCGTCGGTCGCCACGACGTCGAGCCGGCTCCGGGGGAAGAGCGCGAGGTCGAACGAGAGCTCGCAACCGGCCGGCGCGGCGAAGACGGCGCTCGCCTTGGGGTTGGCCGCCAGGCTGGCCACATGGCTCTGGCCGAGCGTGAGGCTGCCTGACACCGCTTTGGCCGCCACCTCCGCCAGGTAGCGAGCGTCGGCGCGGGCATCGCGCTCACCCGAGCGCAGCGTCCGCACGCCGGCGATGGTGCCGAGCACCAGGTAGACCACCACCACCGCGACCGCGATGGCAGCCAAGTGCACGCTGACCCGCCGCCCCGGTCGCCGCACCCTCACCGCGCGAGACGTCCCACTGCAGCACGGTCGGCATTCCGGGAGCACAACCTGAGACAACGTCTCGACAACGCGCCGGCGGCGCCCCACGAGCACCTTCAGGTCGTGACAGGTGCCGCTAACACTGGGTTCACATTCCTGCCCCCGGGCCGCAACCGGTGGCCGATCCACTCCTTGGGGTGATCTATCAGCCCAACGGAGATTCCATGCCGAGACGTTCATGCCCCCGACCGCTGTTGTGGCTCCTCGCCCTCCTCGCTGTGGCCACCGGCCTCACCGCCTGCGGGAGCGACAGCACAACGGGCAATGACGCGTCAGCGGCAACGCCATCGACGGCGCCGGCCAAGCCCGCCGGGCTCACCGACATCGACGTGCAACTCAGTTGGCTGCCGACTGCCGGCTTCGCCGGCGAGTACGTGGCCGATGACAGTGGCTACTTCAAGGACGAAGGGTTGAGCGTCACGCTCACGCCTGGCGGGCCGAACGTGCTCAGCATCCCGACGCTCCTGACCGGCAAGGCACTCCTCACCTGGTCGACCCCGGACTCGGTGATCCCCGCGATCAACGAGGGAGCGAAGATCAAGATCATCGGCGCCGTGATGCAGAAGGCGCCGTACGCCATCACGTCTCGCGCCGACAACCCCATCAAGACACCACAGGACCTCGTCGGCAAGACGATCGGCGTGCAACCCAACAACACCGTCACGTGGCAGACGTTCCTCAAGCTCAACAACATCGACCCGGGCAGCGTCAAGACCGTCACCGCCGGGTTCGACCCCACTCCCCTCGCTGCCGGCGACGTCGACGGCTGGATGTCGTACGCCACGGACGAGCCGATCACCCTCGGCCTCGCCGGCACCAAGACCGAGGTCATGCTCCTCGGCGACTTCGGCTACGAGAGCCTCGGACAAGCCCTGGTCGTCACCGACGAAGCCCTCGCCGACCCCGCCAAGCGGGCGTCGATCGTCGCCTACGTGAAGGCGTCGATGAAGGGCTGGACCGACGTCACCACCGACGTCAACCCGGGCGCCCAGTTGACCGTCGAGAAGTACGGCAAGGAGCTCAAGATCCCGCTCGCGCAGGCGCAGGGCTACCTCGAAGCGATGAAGCCCCTCATCACCAGCGGAGGCGGGCCTCTCTTCACGATCTCGAAGGAGCACAAGCAAGCCATCATCGACACGATGGCGGCGGGCGGCCTCAAGATCACCAGCGACGAGCTGTTCACCGACGAGATCCTCGACGAGGCGAACAGCTGACCCTGACCATTGAGTGGAGCGCAGGACGGTGCCGGTCGCGTCGACACCGTCCTGCTCAGCCGCCGGCCTTGTGCACCCACTCCAGTGTCTCGGGATCGGCGTTGGGGCCGAAGGCGCTGACCAGCACGCCGCGGGCACCGCACGCCGGGCACCGCACCCCGAACACCACGGCTTCGTCGTCGGGGTTGCTGTCGCCCTCGAAGCGGTACTGGCGTTCGATGATCCCGACGACCGGCTCGTGGGGGATCTTGCAGGCCTCGCAGCTCAGCAGCTGATCGGTCAGGTTGAAGTCCTGGGTGTAGCCATCGGCCTCGAGGAGCCGCAGGGCCTCGGCGACGGTGTCAGGGCTGGCGCTCATGCGGTGACGCTACTGCCGTGTCCTCGGTTGCCGTCGTCCGGCACGGGGTAGGCGCGTTGGCGATGACACGCGTCCTCGATGAGTCACCCGCCACGTTCGACAGCTACCGGAACGCGGGAGGAGGCGAGGCCATCGCCGGCGCACGACTCGTCGAACCCGAGGCCGTGATCCAGGTGGTGGCCGACGCCGGGCTCCGCGGTCGTGGGGGCGCCGGCTTCCCCACCAGCCGCAAGTGGGCGGCGGTGGCCGACTTCGCCTCGTCGACGATCCCCAGCACGGTGGTGGTCAACGCCGCCGAGGGCGAACCGGGCTCGTTCAAGGACCGGGCCATCCTCCGGGCCAACCCCTACCGCGTGCTCGAGGGCGCGCTGGTCGCGGCGGTGGCCGTGGGAGCCGACCGGGTCGTCGTCGCTCTCAAAGCGTCGTTCACCAAGGAGCGGGCCATGGTGGAGCGGGCCATCCACGAGGTCACCGCCGCCGGGTGGGCCGAGGGCATCGAAGTGACGGTGGCCCTGGGCCCGAGCGAGTACCTGTTCGGCGAAGAGACGGCGCTGCTCGAGGTGCTCAACGGACGAGCGCCCTTCCCCCGCGTGGCACCACCCTTCCGCCACGGCGTCGACGAGATCGGCGACGGCGTGGAATCGGCGGCCGACCTCGAGCTCGCCACCGAGGACGAGGGGACGACGGCCCCACCCACCCTGGTCGGAAACCTCGAGACGTTCGCCAACGTCCCCGGCATCGTGGTCAACGGGCCCGCGTGGTTCCGGGAGGTCGGCACCGAGCAGTCGCCCGGCACGATCGTGTGCACCGTCACCGGCGACACCGTGCGCCACGGCGTGGTGGAGGTGCCGATGGGCACGCCACTGTCCCGCGTCATCGAGCTGGCGGGCGGTGGACCGGGCACGGGCCGCACCGTCAAGGCCGTGCTCTCGGGAGTGGCCAACCCGTTCCTCCCCGGCACCCTCCTCGACACGCCGCTCACCCACGAGGACATGGAGGCCTGCGGGTCGGGCCTGGGGGCGGCCGGGTTCATCGTGTTCGACAGCACCCGCGACCTCGTCGCCTGCGCCCAGGGCGTGTCCAACTTCCTGGCGGTGGAGTCCTGCGGCCAGTGCGAGCCCTGCAAGCGCGACGGCCTGGCCATCAGCCACCTGCTCCGCGACGTGTGCGACTCCGACGCTCCACCCGATGCGTTCGAGGTCCTCACCGACCTGGTGGCCAACGTGAGCGTGGGCAACCGGTGCTTCCTGGCCACCCAGCACGAGCGGGTGGTCGGCAGCCTCCTCCGCTTGTTCCCCGACGAGGTCAAGGCCCACATCGAGCACCGGGCCCACCCGGTGGCCCCGGTGCGCATCGCTCCCATCGTCGACATCGTCGAGGGGGCCGCCGCCCTCGACGAGGACCACGAGCGGAAGCAGCCCGACTGGACGTTCAACGACCACGACTCGGGCAAGTGGCCGGCCGATCGCATCGACCAGGAGCTCCACCACCGCCACCCGGTCAGCGGGCGGCCAGCCACCTGACGACGGCGTCCCGCCAGGCGCCGGCACCCCGATAGGTCGCCAGTTCCGGCGACCAATGGCGGATGGCCTCGGCCATCCGGGCGGCCACGTCGGGCCGGTCGGCGAGCACGGCGAACGGCGCCTGCTGGGTGCGGATGGTGAACAGGATCCCACCGGTCGCCGGTAGGCGCCGCAACGTCTGGCGCTCCGACCGCAGCCACAGGTCGTCGGGCACGGTCGGCGCGGCGTGGGGCGAGGGTGGCGCCGGCAGGTGCAGCTCGGGCGAGTCGTGCACCAACCAGTTGCGCCGCCACACCGGCCGATCGAGGCGGTCGAGGAAGCGGTCGACCCGGTCGGCCAGCTCGTCGTCGTACGCCGGGACGGGGCCGTGGACGGCGGTGACGGGCAAGCCCAGCTTGTCGCCCACCCGCCACATCGAGGGGAAGCAGACGACGCCGGCATCAAGGCACCAACGCCCCTCCCGGCGGGCCAGCACGCACAGATCCTCCTGCACGACGAGGGCGGCCGCTTCGAGCGGTGGCCGATCGTCGGCGAGGCCCACACCTGCGGCGTCGGCCACCAATCCGGCGGCCTCCGCGGCGACTGCCTCGCTGCCGGGACGGGCGGCCACGACCACGTCGTGGCACTCGTCGAGCAGGAGCCGCTTGCGGGCCAGCTCCTCGTCCCGCCCGGCGTCGACCACCAGCCACGGTCGTTCGTCGAGGGCTCGCGTGCCCATGGCGTGCCACGGCGGCCCGGGTTCGAGTTGGAGCTCGTCGAGCCAGCCGGGCGCCGTCACGGATCGATGCTGACACGCGTGTAAGTGGTACTGCTGCACCAGGAGATTCGATGCGCCCGGCCCTGGTCGACCAGTGGCCCGGCGTGCTGTGCTGCGCCTCATGACTTCGGGCGACGCCATTCCGCACGTGATCGTGGTGGACGACGAACCCGATCTGCTGCACGTCGTCGGCAACTACCTGAACCGGATCGGCTTCCGGGCAACGACGTGTGGCGGGGTCGACGAGGCCCTGCGCCTGGCCAACACCGACACACCCGACCTGGTGCTCACCGACCTCTGCCTCGGGGTGTCGGACGGCATGGCGCTCGCCGAGCGGCTGTGGGCCCTCCACCCGGAGCTCCCGGTGGTGTTGATGTCGGGGGCCACGCCCGAGCTGGCCGGGTCGGTTCCGGGCCTGGCGTTCGTCCCCAAGCCGTTCACGCTCCCGGATATCGCCAGCGTGCTGCGCAAGGTGTGGCGCGAACACAGCGAGCCGCAGGAGGCCTGCCTACCTAGCCGACGATCTCGCTCGTCTGGGTGACCGGGCTGATGTTCGTGTAGTTGGCGACGTCCGCCATGACCTCCGCCGTGGCCGGCGCGGCGAGGGCGGCGCCCATCGCGTCCATCGACTCGAACGTGAAGTGGACGGCGGCGACGTAGGGACCGTTGACGCCTCGGTCGATCTCCGCTCCGTCGAGGCCCCACGTCTTGACCGCCAGCGGCACGTGCTTGTTGGCGTAGTAGTCGTGGTCGAACGTCGCGTCGTCGGACGCGGGGTACAGGACGCTGAAGCGGATCATCGGGTGTCCTCCATGCGGGTTCGGGTTTCCGGCCGCCAATGCTGCCCGGTCCCGACGCCCGCCGCGGGGTCCGACGATGGGCCGTTGACTTCGGGGTCAGGTTCTGGCTCGATGTCGCCGGCGCCGTGTGGCCACGATCGGGGGAAGGGATCTCGTGGTGATCGACCACTACCTGGCCGCGTGGGACGAGGCGTTGGCCCCCGGCTCCATGTTCGAGATGACGGACACCGAGGTGCTCGGCGTCCGCATGCGGGTGTTCGCCAACGCCCTGCCGTCGATGCGCTCGGTGTGGCAGCTGGCCCGCGGCCACGCCGAGCGGACGTACCTGGTCTTCGAGGACGAGCGCCACACCTACGCCGACATCGACGCCCGGGTCCGAGCCCTCGCCCACCACCTGCGCGACGTCCACGGCGTCGGGTCCGGCGACCGCGTCGCCATCGCCATGCGCAACTACCCCGAGTGGGTCGTCGGCTACTGGGCGGTCGTCGCGGTCGGCGCCGCCGTGGTGGGCATGAACGCCTGGTGGACGGGGCCCGAGCTGCGCTACGCCCTCGACGACTCACGGCCGAAGGTGCTCATCGGCGATGCCGAGCGGGTCGAGCGGGTGGCCCCGCTCCTCGACGAGCTGCGCGCCGACTTCCCGCTCCACCTCATCGCCGTCCGCCACGAGGGAGCCCTGCCCGAGGGCGCGTCGCGCTGGGACGACGTGGTGCGGCCCGGCGAGGCACCGGCTGATCTCCCCGCCGCCGACATCGACCCCGACGACGACGCGACGATCTTCTACACGTCGGGCACCACCGGGTTCCCCAAGGGCGCCCAGCTGACGCATCGGGGTTCGGTGCACAACCTGATGCACTGCGCGTTCATGGTGCAGGTCGCGAGCGAGGCCGCCGCGCGCGCCGTCGCCGCCGGAGAGGTGCCGAAGCGATCGCAGCGGGAGGCCACGCCCGCGGTCGTCATGGCACCGACGCCGCTGTTCCACGTCACGGCCAACAACTGCCTGCTCCACCCGACGACGCTCGCCGGCGGCACGCTGGTGCTCACCTACAAGTGGGACCCGGCGCGCGCCCTCGAGCTGATCGAGCGCGAGCACGTCACCAGCTTCAGCGGCGTGCCGACGATGAGCCGGGAGCTGCTCTCCCACCCCGACTGGCACACCCGCGACGTCTCCTCGCTCAGCGCCATGGGAGGCGGCGGCGCGCCGCTGCAACCCGACCTGGTCGGGAAGATCGACCGGTCGCTCGCCCGGGGCGCCCCCTCGACCGGCTACGGCCTGACCGAGACGTGCGGCATCGTCACCGCCAACGCCGGGCTCACGTACGTGTCGAAGCCGGAGTCGGCCGGACCGGTCGTCCCCACGCTCGACGCCAAGGTCGTCGACGAGGACGACCACGACCTTCCGACCGGGGCGACCGGACGGTTGCTGGTGAAGGGGCCCATCGTGGTCAAGGGCTACCTCAACAAGCCCGAGGCCACCGCCGAGGCCATCCGCGACGGGTGGTTCGACACCGGTGACATCGCCCGCATCGACGACGACGGCTTCGTCTACATCGTCGACCGGGCCAAGGACATGGTGCTGCGCGGCGGCGAGAACGTGTACTGCTCGGAGGTGGAGGCCGCCATCTACGAGCTCCCCGGTGTGGCCGAGGTCGCCGTGTTCGGCATCCCCGACGAGCGCCTGGGCGAAGCGGTCGCCGCCGCCGTCGTCCTCGCACCCGCGACGGCGATGACCATCGACGACCTGCGCCGGGCGCTCGCCGATCGGCTGGCCGCCCACAAGCTGCCCACCCGGGTGTGGTTCCTCGACGAGCCGCTGCCCCGCAACGCCAACGGCAAGTTCATCAAGCGTGAGCTGCGCGACCGCCTCGTCGCCGAGCTGGCCTGAGCCGCCCATGCCCGGCTCCGACCACCGTGGTGCCGCCGCTGGTTGGTAAGCAGGGGGCGTGACGGACCAGGGGACAAACGCGGACACACCCGAGCAGGCGGCGTTCCGGGAGGAAGTCCGCGCCTTCCTGTCGGCCAACGCCGAACCCAAGGGCGAAGCCAGCATGTGGGCGGTCAACTTCCACACCGACGCCGACGACGCGGCCCGGGACTTCGAGGCCGGCCGGGCGTGGCAGGGCAAGCTGTTCGCCAACGGCCTCGCCGGCCTCACGTACCCCACGGAGCTCGGCGGGCGAGGTGGCCAACCCTGGCACGAGACGATCTACCGGGAGGAGGCGGCGGGCTTCCAGGCGTCCTCCGGCTTCATCGCTTCGACCATCGCCATGCTCGGCCCGACCCTCATGAAGTGGGGCACCGACGAGCAACGCTCGCCGCTGCTCCCCCGGCTCCTCTCGGGCGAAGACGCCTGGTGCCAGCTCTTCAGCGAGCCCGGCGCCGGCTCCGACCTGGCCGGCCTCGCCACCCGGGCCGTCCGCGACGGCGACGAGTTCGTCGTCAGTGGGCAGAAGGTCTGGAACTCGGCGGCGCAGTGGTGCAGCAAGGGCATGCTCGTCGTCCGGACCGACCCCGACCTCCCGAAGCACCGGGGCGTCACGTTCCTGCTCGTCGACATGGACAGCCCCGGCATCGAGGTCCGGCCACTCGTGCAGCCGACCGGCGCCCAGCACTTCAACGAGGTGTTCCTCTCCAACGTGCGGGTGCCGGTGGCCAACGTGCTCGGCGAGGTGAACGACGGCTGGCACGTGGCCCGCACGGTCCTGTCGAACGAGTCGGCGTTCATCGGCGGCGGCGGGCGCGGCAGTGTGTACGGACGGCTCGTGGCCCTCGCCCGTCAGCACGGGCGTACCGGGGACCCGGTCATCCGCCAGCAGCTCGCCGCTGGTTACACCCGGGAGAAGCTCCTCGACGTCATGGGCGAGCGCATCCTCGCCGCCGTGCGACGCCGCGAGGTGCCGCCCATGGATCCATCGATCCTGAAGCTCTACGTGGCCGAGAACGCCGTGCGCAACGGCAACCTGGCCATGGCCATCGGCGGGGCCTCCGTGGTCGCCGCCCCCGAGGGCGACGAGGTGTCCGGCTGGGCCCAGGCCGAGCTGCTCGGACGCTTTGGCATCTCCATCGGGGGCGGCACCAACGAGGTGCAGCGCAACAACCTCGCCGAACGGGCCCTCGGCCTGCCCCGCGAGATGCGCAACGACCACGAAGTCCCTTGGCGCGAAGTGCCCCGCAGCTGACCTGCAAAGCGCCGAATCCTCCGCGGTTCGCCCAGTTCTAGATCCGAACAAGATCCGTTTCGGCCACGTCTGGGGCTCGACCGGCGTCACGGCGTGCCGAGACGCAGGCAGCCATGCTCTGCACTCGACGCCGACGTTCGAGCTCGGCGAGGTGTCGGTCAAGCAGGACCGTGTCGCGGAAGCTGGCGTGACCGCCGGCCTCGACGGTCATCACCGCTCGTTGAAGCGCGGATTCGGCGTGATCGAGCTTGTCAGCCTCCAGGAACGTCCCACCCAACGTGACCAGGAGTCCGACCGCGGCGCGGTCGGTCGCCGGGGATGTCGAGCGGTGGGCCCGAGCTCGCAGCACCTCTGTTCCGGTTGCACGCATGACGAAGTCCCCTCCCTGTCTCCGCCGTGGTCCTGATCAGGCCGCGGCTTCCCAGATGTCAATGACGTCATCGATGGCGACGAAGGTGTCGACTCCGTCGGTGAACAACCACAGGCTCGAGACCTGGCTGCGCCCGGCGGAGACAAGCTGACAGTCGTCGATGCGGAGTCCGTCCCGCAGGGCGACGCTCACCTGTCGTCCTTCGAGCCCTGCGAGGTGGCTTCGGCCTTGCAACGTCCCGGTTCCTGAGCTCATCGTGGATTCCTCTCGAGTGCAGATGGTGCGCTTCCCCTAACCGTCGCGCCATCGCACCCGCCGGTCTCCACGGCCAGCGGGCGTTTTGGAGGGAGGCCGCCACCACCCTTGGCATTCCTGCCAGCTGCAATGTGAGCGACGGTCGCGGCATCGGCACCGATGACTTGAAGAGCGTTGGCTCGTCGGTAAGGGACGGAGGTCCCGAGACGAAGGAGAAGCAGATGGACGAACCTCGTGTCGTCGCGCCAGACGAGTGGCTCGACGCCCGCAAGGCCCTGCTCGCCAAGGAGAAGGAGCTCACCCGCCACCGTGACGAGGTGAACGCGGCACGCCGGCGGCTCCCGATGGTCGAGATCACGAAGGACTACGCGTTCGTGACCCCGACCGGTTCAGCCTCGCTCCCTGCCCTCTTCGACGGACGCAGCCAGCTCCTCATCTACCACTTCATGTGGCGCTACGACCTCAACGCCGGCTGCCCGTCGTGTTCCTTCCTCGCCGACAACATCGGCCACCTCAGCCACCTCCATGCACGCGACACATCGCTCGCTCTCGTGTCGCGGGCGCCGATCGCCGACATCGAGCGGTTCAAGGAACGCATGGGTTGGACCGTGCCCTGGTACTCATCGCTCGACAGCGACTTCAACTACGACTTCCACGTCACGATCGACCCCGACGTGGCGCCCGTCGAATACAACTACCGCACGCAGTCCGAGCTCGAGGCCGACAACGTCGCCTGGGCCGGCTGGACCGGCGAGCAACCTGGCACCAGCGCGTTCCTCCGCCACGGCGAGCGGGTGTTCCACACCTACTCCTCCTACGCGCGGGGCGGTGACCTGCTCCTCGGCACCTACAACTGGCTCGACCTGACCGCCCGCGGGCGCCAGGAGGACTGGGAAGAGCCCAAGGGGCGGAGCGACGCGGGCTTCATGGAATGGCTGCGCCACCATGACCGCTACGACCAGGGAGGAGCATCCCCGAGGTGAGCACCCGGCTTCTCGTCTGTGACAGGGCGAACTCATGGGCGAGTACGACGTGACCGTTCGGCCACCGCCATGACCCGCCGGTCCGTCGGTATCTAGGCGCGGCACGGCGGGTAGGGGAGCTCCGCCTTTGGCGCACAGCCAGCGGATGACGGCGAGGTCTCCATGCGGAAGGGCAGCCTGCGAATCGGTCCCGTGGCCGGCGCCGAGTTGAAGGCGCCCTGGCCGGCGATCTGCGAATCGTCGGGATCGGACCGGCGGTCAGCCTCGCCGGCTCGGCGGCTGAAATGAACCACGATCCCCGGGAGGTCGTCGCACTCCGCCATATCTCGAAGACATTCGACGGTGTTCGCGCGTTGCACGATGTCGATCTGACCGTCTGCCGCGGCGAGGTGCACGGCCTTCTCGGCGAGAACGGTTCGGGCAAGACGACGTTGATCAAGGTTCTCGCCGGCTTCCACGCACCGGACGCTGGTGGCGAGCTCGAGATCAACGGCCGGCCGGTCCCGCTGCCGCTGTGGCCGGGTCAGTTCCGCCGTCTGGGCATGAGCTTCGTGCACCAGGACCTCGGGCTCGTCCCGTCGCTGTCGGTCACGGAGAACCTCCTCGTCGGCGACATGGCCTCCCGGCGCAGTTGGCGGCTCTCCTGGGCGCGTGAACGGCGCAGGACAACGGAGATCCTCACGTCCTTCGGGCTCGAGCTCGATCCGTGCGCGAAGGTCTCCGACCTGCGCACGACCGACCGAGCGTTGCTGGCAATCGTCAGGGCGGTCGGCGAGATCCGCATGAACACCGCTGGCGACGAATCTGCCTACGGGCTGCTCGTCCTCGACGAGCCGACGGTGTTCCTGCCGACCAGTGACCGGGACCAGCTCTTCTCGATCGTGCGGGAGATCGCCGCGAGGCGGGCCAGCGTCCTGTTCGTCTCGCACAACCTCGACGAGGTCCTCGAGATCACTGACCGCGTCACCGTGCTTCGAGACGGAGAGGTTCGCGGGACGATCGACACCGCTGAAGCGAGCAACGAGGTCCTGGTCGAGATGATCATCGGCCGAAAGCTCCCCACCAACTCGATCGCACGTGCGCAGACCGAGGCGGGCAAGGAGATCTCCGTCGACGGCCTGACGGGCGGCTCTGCGAGGGATGTCTCGCTCAAGTTCCGGGCAGCTGAGGTCGTCGGCCTGACGGGGTTGGTTGGCAGCGGGTTCGAGGAGATCCCCTACTGCGTGTTCGGCGCCAGAGCCGCCGCCGCTGGCAGGCTCGAGATGGACGGAAGGACCTTTGACCTCCGCGGGATGATCCCGAGCCGTGCGCTCGAGGCGGGCGTGGCGCTCATTCCCGCCGACCGTCAGCACGACGGCAGCGTCGGCTCACTGTCCGTCGGCGACAACATCACGCTTCCGGTTCTCGACAGGTACAGATCACCTCTCGGGCTGAATCGACGCCGCATGCGAAGCGACGCGCGCAAGCTGCTGGAACAGTTCGACGTCCGGCCGCCCGACCCGAGGTTCAGGTACCAGTCGTTGAGCGGGGGCAACCAGCAGAAGGCAATGCTGGCGAAGTGGCTGCAGACGAAGCCGTCGCTGCTGTTGCTCCACGAGCCGACGCAGGGCGTCGATGTCGGGGCGCGCCAGCAGATCTTTCAGCTGATGAGGGAGGCCGCAGCGAACGGCACGGCCGTGGTCTGCATGAGCACCGACTACGAGCAACTCGCAGCAGTCTGCGACCGGGTCGTTGTCTTCGGTCGTGGACGGGTCGCACGCGAGTTGACAGGCGGTGAGATCACCGAGGAAAGGATCGCGGAGCAGTGCTATCGCTTCGCTGAAGAGCACTCCGGTAGCCATCTCGACGCGAGCGGAGCTCGGCGATGAGCGCCGGGGCCGCTGCTCTCGGCCAACGGCAGCGAGGAACGAGCGTTGCCCAGTTCGTCGAGCGATTCGCGCTCGTCGGCGCGTGGATCGCCCTGGTCGTGGTCTTCAGCGTGCTCAAGCCCGACACGTTCGCCACGTCGTCCAACTTCGCCGCGATCCTCGGATCGCAGGCCGTCCTGGTCGTGGTCACGTGCGCGCTGCTGATCCCCTTGACCGCGGGCGACTACGACCTCTCGATCACGGGCGTGCTGACGCTCTCCCAGATGATCATCGGAATCCTGAACACCAGGCACGACATCCCTGTGTACCTCTGCGTCGCGCTCGCGCTCCTGATGGGAGCCCTCGTCGGCCTGATCAACGGCGCGTTCGTGGTCGTCCTCGGCATCGACTCGTTCATCGTGACGCTCGGTACGGGAACGTTCCTTGGCGGCGTCGTGCTGTGGATCAGCAACTCCGAAACGTTCGCCGGGATCTCCTCGCAACTCACTCGTCCGGTCGTCGTCGACCGGTTCCTCGGAGTCCCACTCGCGTTCTACTACGGCCTCGCCGTCGTCATCGCGGTCTGGTACTTCCTCGAGTACACCTCTCTCGGGCGACAACTGCTGTTCGTCGGGCGAAGTCGAAGCGTTGCGCGGCTCACCGGCCTGCGCGTGGGACGTCTCCGCTGGGGCGCGCTCGTCGCCTCCGGCGTCATCTCCGCCGCCGCCGGCGTCCTGTACGCAGGCATCACCGGTGCCGCCGATCCGGTCTCGGGCGCGGAGTTCTTGCTGCCGGCCTTCGCGGCCGCGTTCCTCGGCGCGACCAGCATCGTCCCCGGCCGCTTCAACCCCTGGGGATCCTTCATCGCCGTCTACTTCCTTGTGACCGGAATCACCGGGCTGACCCTCTTCGGGATCGAGTCCTGGGTCCACGACATGTTCTACGGCGGCGCACTCGTGTTCGCGGTGACGATCTCGCAGATCGCTCGCCATCGCGAGGAGCACCAAACCAGCGTGCCCGATTCGTAGCGGAGGGGGACGGAATGAGGAGCAGGACCGGAACGTGCGCACCGCGCCGGCGCAGGGCGTTCACCTTCGTCTTGCTGGTGGCCGCGCTCGCTGCAAGCTGCGGAGGAGCCGGGCGGAACGAAACGGCCAGGAGCACGGCCAAGGGCGCCTGCGATCTCGCCTATGTGACCAAGCAGATCGACGACCACAGGGGGATCGCCGATTGGACGTATCCGGGAGATCCCTTCGATGCGAAGAAGGCGACCGGGAAGACGGTCTTCAGCATCCAGGAAAACTCTACGAACCCGTTCACCAACACAGTCGTCGCCGGGATGAAGGACGTGGCCGACAAGATCGGGATCACGCTCGTGGACTATCCGAACCAAGGCCAACACACGCAGTGGATCCAGGGAATCGAGCAGGCGATCTCCCGGAAGGTCGATGCGATCGTCCTCTCGGGCGGCACGATCGGCCCGATCTACTTCAAGGAACAGGCAGCCGCGGCCGAGCGAGCGGGCATCCCGATCATCACCGTCGTCGACCGTGATCGGACGCAGAGCGCGCAGCCGAACACCGCCGTACGCGTGAGTCAGCCGTATGCCGAGGCCGCCCAGCTCGACGCAGACTGGATCATCAAGCAGACAGCATGCGACGCGAACGTGCTCGTCATCACGACGAACGAGGTGATCGCGGGCGACATCAACAGCAAGGCAGCGCAGGATGAGTTCGCGAAGCACTGCAGTGGCGGTTGCAAGACGAGGTTCGTGAACGTCCCCCTCTCCCAGTGGGCGACGAAGGTGGGGACGACGGTCCAGACGGAAGTCTCCTCGAACCAGGACCTCAACTACGTCTTTCCGTTGTACGACCCGATGACGCAGTTCGTCGTCCCCGGAATCCAGCTCGGCGGCGGCATCACGAGGGTCAAGGTCGCGACGTACAACGGCACGCCGGGGATCCTGCGAATGATCCAGACGGGTGACACGGTCGAGATGATCGTCGGCGAGAACGAGACCCATCTCGGCTACGCGGCGATGGACCAGGCCATGCGACTGATGACCGGCGTCGACCCGATCGCCGACGGCGACTACGGCATCCCACTTCGCGTCTTCGACGACTCGAACGTCGACGAGACGGGGGTTCCGCCCAAGTACGGCGTCGGCTACGGCGACCAGTGGCGTATCGGCTTCCTCGAGGCATGGGGGCTGTCCGGCTAGCGAAGCGATGAAGGGAGGTGACAGGAAGGTGAGCGAGCACACACGCGACCTCGTCGGTTACGGGTCGAACCCGCCGACGACCGGCTTTCCCGACGGCAAGCGGCTGGCGATCTCGCTCGTCGTCAACTACGAGGAAGGCTCGGAGCGGTCGTTCGCCATGGGCGATCCGGACCAGGAGACGCTCATGGAGTGGGGGCAGTACCCATTCCCGCCCGACATCCGGAACCTGGCGATGGAGACCATGTACGAGTACGGCTCCCGAGTCGGCGTCTGGCGCATCCTCGACATCTTCGAGCGCCACGACGTCAAGAGCACGTTCTACGCGTGCGCGGTCGCGTTCGAGCAGACCCCGGACGTCGCGCGCGCAGTGGTGGCGCAAGGGCACGAGATCTGCAGCCACGGCTACCGGTGGGAGGAGGTCTTCCGACTGAGCGAGGACGAGGAGCGCGAGCACATCCGACTCGCCGTCGAGTCGTTCGAGCGGGTGTGCGGAAAGCGGCCCGTGGGCTGGTACTGCCGCTATGGGCCGAGCACGCGGACACGCAGGCTCCTCGTCGAGGAAGGCGGGTTCATCTACGACTCCGACTCGTACAACGACGAGGTCCCGTACTTCACGGAGGTCGAGGGCCAGCAGCACCTGGTCGTGCCCTACGCGCCCGATGCGAACGACATCGCGTTCTGGCTGGGCAACGGCATGGCCACGGCCAAGCAGTTCGAGACCTACCTGCGCGATTCGTTCGACGTCCTGTACGTCGAGTCCGAGCGCCATCCACGGATGATGTCGATCGGGCTGCACTGTCGGGTGATCGGACGGCCGGGCCGCTCGCCCTCGCTCGACCGGTTCATCGAGTACGCGAAGGGCTTCGACGGCGTCTGGTTCGCCACGCGCGAGGAGATCGCCCGCTCGTGGCTGGACGTGCACGGCCGAGGCGCAGCTACGGCGGCGGGAGCTGCCGTGACGGCGAGTCCGGAAACTCGCCGACGAGCGGAAGGGTGACGACAAGGGACGTTCCTTGGCCGGGCGCGCTCTGGATGTCGAGCGTGCCCCCGATGGCCTCGACGCGGTCGGTCAGGCCCACCAGTCCCGACCCGCCTGTCGGATCGGCTCCTCCGGCGCCGTCGTCGCGAATCGACAGGAGCAGGCGGGAGTCGCTGGTTGTCAGCGAGACCTCGATGCGTGACGCGTGCGCATGCTTCGTAGCGTTCGCCAGGGCCTCGGAGGTGACGAAGTACGCGGCGACCTCGATCGGCTCCGGTAGGCGCTCGTCGATGACTGTCTGAAGATCGATCGGGATCACTGAACGGCGGGCGAGCGTGCGCAGCGCCGGTCCGAGGCCTCGGTGGGCGAGGATCGCGGGGTGGATGCCGCGCGACAGCTCTCGCAGGTCGTCGACGACTTCGGCGAGCTCGCTCGAAATGCGCTCGATCGTCCGGCGGTGCTCGTTCAGCTCCGGCGGCAGTGTTGATTGGGCCAAGCGCAGCCCAAGGCCGATGGCGAGGAGCCGCTGCTGCGCGCCGTCGTGCAGGTTGCGCTCGATACGGCGACGGGCCTCGTCCGAGGCGGTGATGATGCGCGCACGAGATGCCATGAGCTCCGTGCGGCCATCGGCATTGGCGATTGCGGTAGCCACGAGCTCGGTGAACCTTCCGAGGCGTTCCTCGGTTTCGGGCGGAAGCGACTCTTGACCGTGGACGGCCATGGCGCCCCAGAGGCGACCCTCGACGACGATCGGGCTGGCAACCGCAGAGATGATGCCCATGCGACGGTGGATGTCGCCGATGGGCCCGTCGACCGCGATCAGGTGCGCTCCGCTCCGAGCAGAGCGTCCGGTGCGGAACACCTCGAAGGAAGCCATCCCCTCCTGGAACTTCCAGTGCTCTCCGACCGGGAAGGCTGCGCTGACCTTGCTCGCGGAGCCGACGTAACAGATCCCCTCACCGTCGTCGTCGTACCTGATGACCGTGGCCGAATCCGTGCCGACCAGGCGCCCGACCTCGTCGCTGACGGCGCTGAAGATCTCGGCGGGTCGGACACCCCGCGCCACCAGCGTCGCCACACGCCGCAGCGCTGCTTGCTCTTCGGCCAGCCTGGTGAGCCCCGCCCGGCTCTCGGCATTCGCAATCGCGATCGCGATGAGCTCGGTGAACCTCTCCAGGCGTTCCTCGGTGTCCGGCGCCAGCGGCGCCTGGGACTGGATGCTCATGACCCCCCAGAGGCGGCCATCGACGATGATCGGGCTGGCAACCGACGACGTGATGCCAAGCCGACGCTGGATGTCACCGATGGACCCTTCCGCGGCCAACAACTGCGTGCCGGTGCGGGCAGAGCGTCCGGTGCGATGCACCTCAGCGGAGGCCATCCCTTCCTGGAACGGCCAGTGCGCTCCAAGCGGGAAGGCATCGCTGACCCTGCTCGCCACGCCGACGAAGATGATCCCCGCACCCTCGTCGTCGTATTTGACGACTGTCGCTGAATCCGTGCCGAACAGACGGCCGACCTCGTCGCTCACGGCTGCGAAGATCTCGTCGGATCGGCCGCCGTGCGCCACCAAGGTCGCCACGCGCCGGAGCGCCGCCTGCTCATCGACGACCCGTTCGAGTGCCTCGCCCGCCTCGGCGTGCTCGATCGCCATCGGTAGCAACTCCGATCGTGAACCGCGTCATCGTACGCCAGAGGCGTTCGAGCCACGGGTCGAGCAGCTCCCCCACCGTCCAGCCCGCCGACTTCACCGGGCCTCGGGCGGTCAGTTCGGCGGCGAGGCGCTCGGCCTCGCGCTTGCTGCCCCGAACTGTCTTGCTGACCTGCGTCGGGCGGCCTTGGCGTCGCATCCGGTGAGGACGCGGACCAGACCCCGAGGGGCTTCTGGCGCACGGTTGCCATGCCGGGAGGCGTAGCCCAGTAGGGATGAATAGGGATGAGACTCCGGACAGGCCCAACTTCGAGAGGCGGAACTACTCGATGCGCAAGCCCGAGATGGCCCGGCTGATCACGAGCTGCTGGATCTGCTCGGTGCCCTCGAAGATGTCGAAGATCTTGGCGTCGCGGTGCATGCGCTCGACCGGGTACTCCCGGGTGTAG
>JAOBWJ010000167.1 GCA_025463335.1 Acidimicrobiales bacterium | reverse complement strand
GCACGTCACCGACGAGGTCCGGGCCGTGGGCCACGACCACGAGAGCGACGAGGCGTTCGCCGCCCGCCGGGCGTGGAACGCCGAGCTCTACGACGCCGGCTACGTGGCCATCGGCTTCCCCCGCCAGTACGGCGGGCGCGACGCCGACCTGCTCGAGCAGCTGGTCCACAACGAGGAGATGCACCGCGCCGGCGCGCCCGGCCCGGTGAACGCCATCGGCGTGGCCAACATCGCCCCGGCCATCCTGGCCCTCGGCACCGACGAGCAGCGCGAGCGGTTCCTTCGGCCCCTGCTCCGAGGTGACGACATCTGGAGCCAGGGCATGTCCGAGCCCGACGCCGGCTCCGACCTGGCGTCGCTGCGGACCCGAGCCGTGCTCGACGGCGACGACTTCGTGGTCACCGGCCAGAAGACGTGGAACTCGCTCGGCCACCGGGCCGACTGGTGCCAGCTCTACGTGCGCACGGATCCCGACGTCCCCCGCCACCAAGGCCTGACCTGCCTGCTGGTCGACATGCGCACGCCCGGCATCCGGGCCGAGCCCATCACCACGATGGCCGGCGGTACCGACTTCAGCGAGGTCTTCTTCGACGAGGCCCGCATCCCCCGCTCGGCCGTGCTGGGCGAGGTGAACGGCGGGTGGGCCGTGGCCACCAGCACGTTGAGCTACGAGCGGGCCGGCGTGGCCAGCCTCTACCTCATGCTCCGGGGCAAGGTCGACCGGCTGCTGGCCGCCGCCCGGGCGCCCCGGGCCGATGGCACGTGCCCGTGGGACGACCCGGTCAACCGCGACCGGATCATGGCCCGGTGGATCCAGGTCCGGAACCTCGAGCTGCTGGCCAAGCGAACCCTCGGGGCCATGCTCCGGGGTGGGATGCCGGGCGCCGAGGGCAGCGTGATCAAGCTGGCGTGGTCGACCACCGACCAGGCGCTGTCACGCACCGCCGTCGACGTGCTCGGCATGGCCGCCCTCGACGGGCCGTGGGCTGCCGGCCTGCTCGGCTCGTGCTCGCTCACCATCGCCGGTGGCACCACCGAGGTGAACAAGAACATCATCGGTGAGCGGGTCCTCGGGCTGCCTCGGGAGCCGAAGCTCGGCTGACAAGGCCTCGGTGTGACACAGGTGTCAGGAGCTACGCTCCACAGAGCTACGAGAGGGGAAGCCATGCAGCTGGAGCACGTGCAGTTCGAGGTGGAGGACGCGGTCGGCGTCATCACCCTCGACCGGCCGGAAGCGGCCAACGCCCAGAGCCCGAAGGTGCTCGTCGAGCTCGACCAGGCATGGAACGCCGCCGACGAGGACAGCCGGGTCAAGGTCATCGTGTTCAAGACCAACGGCAAGCACTTCTCCGCCGGGCACGACATGAGCGCCACGGACGGCGGCTCCGACTACAGCGACTGGAAGGCCGACGCCCACTACGACTGGGAGACCCGGCACTACCTCCGCTACGCCAAGGCCTGGCGCGACATCCCCAAGCCGTCGATCGCCGCCGTGCAGGGCAAGTGCATCGCCGCCGGCCTGATGCTGTGCTGGCCGTGCGACCTCATCATCGCCGCCGAGAACGCCGAGTTCTCCGACCCGGTGCTGCACATGGGCATCCTCGGTGTCGAGCTGCATGCCCACACCTGGGAGTTCGGTGCCCGCAAGGCCAAGGAGCTCCTGTTCACCGGCGGGTCGGTGAACGCCGAGGAGGCTCGCGAGCTGGGCATGGTCAACAAGGTCGTGCCGCTCGAGGAGCTGGTGCCGGCCACGATGGAGATGGCCAACCGCATCGCCCTGATGGACTCGTTCGCCCTACGCATGGCCAAGCGGGCCGTGAACCACACCCTCGACGTGCAGGGCTATACGACAGCCATCGACACCTGCTTCGACATGCACCACTTCGGCCACACCCGTGCCGCCCTGGTCACCGGCGGCATGCCGTCCCTGGCCGGCCTGTCGTCGATGAAGGACAAGGGCAAGAAGTAGGTCAGCCGGCGGCCGGGCTGACCCGCCCGGTCGCCACCGCACCCAGCTTGGCGCCCGCCCCCTCGTCGGTGAGCCGCACGCGGGCGACGCCCTCGTCGACCTCGGCCACCGCAAGCGCCGGCCCCACCATGAAGGGCCGGAGGTAGCGCACCTCGAGGTGGGTCAGGACCGTTCCGGGGTGCACGGAGACTGCCGCCTCCTCGGCGGCAAGGGCGACCAGACCGCCCTGGATGGCGCCGATCGGGTTGAGCCCCTCCTCGTGGCGGGGCATCTCGACCTGCCCCGGCGCCAGGCGCTGGAGGCCGACTCGGTCGGCGAGCGGCTCCTGCAGCAGCTGACGGGACTGGCTGCGAGCCAGGAGGAAGCCCTCGGGGTGGACGTGGGCCGGATCGGGCGAGGCCACGAACGTCCCGTGGCTGGTGGCGACGAGCGCGCCGTCGCCGTCGGTGAAGCGGGTCTCGGCAACGACCACCGTCCGGCCAGCCTTCAACACGGTGGCCTCGGCGATGACCTCGCCGGTGCCCACTGGCTGACGGATCACGTGGACGTCGAGGTCGAGGGTGACGGCGATCCGCGGGGTGATCGTCAGGGCCGAGAGGACGCCGGCAACGACATCGGCCCAGGTGAGGAGCACCGACGTGCGGAGGACCTGGGTGCCAGGGACCCACAGGTTCGGGGTGACCGCCGCCGTCCCCCGGAGGCCGTCACCGGCGAGGTCGGTCTCGAGGCCGAGCTCACCGATGATGTGGGTGCGTTCCAGCACCTAGAGCGTGGCACCGGCGGGCATGGGCCGGATCATGTTGTCCTGCACGAACGAGGCGACGAGGGCGCCGTCGGTGCGGAAGACATCGGCCCGACCGTAGCTGCGGCCCCGGCCGGCGAAGGGGGAGTGGTGGGACAGCAGGAGCCAGTCGGCGGCGCAGAAGGGCTCGTGGAACGTGAGCGTGTGGCCCACGACGCCGGTCGACAGCGTCTTGTGGGCCTGGGCCTGGCCCACCCCGGCGTGGGGTCGCATGGCCGTGCCGATAAGGAAGCCGTCGCTGGCGAAGGCGAGCAGGGCCTGACTGGTGCCGGGGTCGTCGGGGGCGCCGGCGAAGCGGGTCCACACGTCGAGGTCGGCCGGGCCGACCGCATCCGGGTCACTGATGTCGACCCCGTCGACGATGCGGATCTCCCACGAGCTGGAGCGGTGATCCATGCCCGGGCAGTCGTCGGGGCCGGGGCCGGCTGGCGCCGGGTCGGCGTGGCGGATGAGGTCGGGCTCCTCGGCGGTGAGCAGCACCAGCGAGCGGGTGCAGAGGCGGTCGCCCTGGCTGATGGTGACCGTGCTGCTGGCGAACGCCCGGCCGGCGTGCATGCGGTCGACGGTGATCTCGACCGGCGCCTCGATCGACCCACCCCGGGCGAAGATCGTGTGCACGGTCTTGACCGCCTTCCCCTCCTGGCCGACGAGGGCGGCGGCCACCGTCTGGGCCAGGAGCTGGCCACCGAACACCACGCCGGGGCCGGTGTCGGCGTTGGGGGCGCGGTAGCGGTCGGGCCCGTCGGGCTCGAGGGTGAGGGCGCCGAGGAGCGACTCGATCGACGGCACCGGGCCTACTTCGGCGGGAAGCGCAGTGCGCCGTCGAGGCGGATGTTCTCCCCGTTCAGGTAGGGGTTGCGGGCGATCGACTCCACGAGGAGGGCGAACTCCTCGGGCCGCCCCATGCGCTTGGGGAACACGATGCTCTCGACCAGCCGGTCCTTGAGGGCGTCGGGGGCGCCGAGCATGAGCGGCGTGCCCATGGTCCCGGGAGCGATGCCGCACACCCGCACGCCGATGGGGGCCAGGTCGCGGGCGATCGGGAGCGTCATGCCGAGGATGGCGGCCTTGGCTGCGCCGTAGGCGACCTGGCCGGCCTGGCCCTCGTAGCCGGCGATGGACGCGGTGTTGACCACCACGCCCCGCTGGCCGTGTTCGTCGGGCTCGTTGCCGGCCATGGCGGCGGCGCCCAGCCGGGTGACGTTGAACGTGCCGAAGGCGTTCATCTCCATGGTGCCGATGAAGGCCTGCTTGTCATGGGGCGTGCCGTCGCGCCCGACGGTGCGGCCGCCGCCGATGCCGCCGCCGGCCACGTTGACCACCAGGGAGAAGGTGCCGACGGACTGAGCCGCCTCGATGGCGGCGGCCACGTCGTCGTCGTCGTTCACGTCGCCGCCGACGGCGACCACGCCGTCGCCCAGCTCCTTGGCCAGCTCGGCAGCCCGGTCGGCGTCGCGGTCGAACACGGCGACGCCGACACCGACGTCGACCAGGCGCCGCACGGTGGCGGCGCCGAGGCCGCCGGCCCCGCCCGTGACGATCGCCGAACGTCCCTGCAGCTCCACGGTTCCCCCTCTGCCCGACCCGCGGGCTGTTGACGTAGGTGTTAGCTTTGCGACCTTAGCGCGACCGGGGAGGGGCCGACGTGCCGAACGAGCTGACGCCGACGTACCACGCCGTCCACCGGCCCGACACCGTCGCCTTGGTGATGGCCGGCACCGGCGAGGAGGTCACCTACGCCGAGCTGGAGGACCGCTCGAACCGCTTCGCCCACCTCCTGCGGTCGCGGGGCATCGCCCAGGGCGAACACGTCGCCATCCTCATGGAGAACAACCGGGCGTACCTCGAGGTGGTGTGGGCCGCCCAGCGCTCGGGCCTCTACTACACGGCGATCAACCGCCACCTCCGGCCCGGCGAGGTCCAGTACGTGCTCGAGGACTGCGGGGCGGTGGCGCTGGTGGCCTCGGAGTCGATGGCCGACGTGGTCGCCGACCTCGACGTCTCGGGGCTGCGGCTGCTCGTGTCGGGTGCCGGCGACCTGCCGGGCTTCGAGCGCTACGACGACGTCATCGCCGGTCAGCCGGGCACGCCGCACCCCGACGAGTGCGAGGGCCGGGAGATGCTGTACTCCTCGGGAACGACCGGCCGGCCCAAGGGCGTCTGCAAGACGCTCGCCGCCACCTCGCTGGGCGACCCGTCGGCGCCGACGGTGCAGATCGCCCAGAACCTGGTGGCCCAGGGCGCGGGGCCCGGCACGGTGTACCTCTCGCCGGCACCGCTGTACCACTCGGCCCCGCTCGTCTACAGCACCTCGCTGCTGCGGCTGGGCGCCACCGTGGTCGTGATGGAGCACTTCGATCCGGCGGCGTGCCTCGAGCTGATCGAGCGGTACCGGGTGACCCACGCCCAGTTCGTCCCGACCATGTTCGTGCGGCTGCTGCGGCTCCCTCCGGAGGAGCGGGCCCAGTGGGACACCTCCAGCCTGCAGGTCGTCCTCCACGCCGCTGCCCCGTGCCCGATCCCGGTGAAGCGCCAGATGCTCGACTGGTGGGGCCCGATCATCCACGAGTACTACGCCGGCACCGAAGACATCGGCTCGACGTTCATCACGGCCGAGGAGTGGCTGGCCCACCCCGGCTCGGTGGGCCGGCCGCTGAGCGAGGTGCACATCGTGGGCGAGGACGGCGAGGAGCTGCCCGTCGGTGAGGCGGGCGTCGTGTACTTCGGCGGCGGGCGCCCGTTCGAGTACCACAACGACCCCGAGAAGACGGCCTCGGTCACCGACCCCCGGGGGTGGCGCACCCTCGGCGACATCGGTCGCCTCGACGACGAGGGCTACCTCTACCTCACCGATCGCCAGGCCCACATGATCATCTCGGGCGGCGTGAACATCTACCCGCAGGAGGCGGAGAACGTCCTGGCCAGCCACCCGGCCGTCACCGACGTGGCCGTCATCGGCGTGCCGGACGAGGAGATGGGCGAGGCGGTCAAGGCCGTCGTGCAGGCGACCGACCCGACCGCCGCCGGGCCCGAGCTCGCCGAGGCGCTGCTGGCCCACTGCCGGGCCGAGCTGGCCACCTACAAGTGCCCCCGCACGGTCGATTTCGTCGACGAGCTGCCCCGCGACCCCAGCGGCAAGCTCTACAAGCGGCTCCTGCGGGAGCGGTACTGGGCCGGCCACGACAGCCTGGTGATCTGAGCCCTCAGGAACGGGCGTACTGCGGGGGTTGCAAAGGATCAAAGACGCTCCCAAGAGGCGGGGCGCCACGCACGTCGGCGTGGGGTCCTCCACCGTTCTGGGTCCCTGGGCCGACCGAAAATGGCGCGCTGGGGGACCCAGAACGGATCGGCAGGCGGCACCGACGTGAGCACCGCGGCCCTCGCCCCTGGTTGCGTCCTTTGTCTTTCACCACCCAGAGGAAGGGGCGGTAGTACGTGTTCCGTGGCCGGGACCGCGTGCGTTCGGCCATCCATGCAATGATCGGCTTGATGGCCGACGCACCCATCCTCGGCCCGTCGTCGGTGCTGCTCACCGGTCGGGTTGCGGTCGTGACCGGTGGGGGATCGGGCATCGGCGCCGGCATCGCCCGGGGTCTGGCCGCCTTCGGCGCCAAGGTGGCCATCTGGGAGCGCGACGCCGGCCGCAGCGCGGCCGTGGCCGGTGGTCTCGGGCTGACCGTCGACGTGCGCGAGGCCGACCAGGTCGACGAGGCGCTGGAGCGGACGATCGCCGAGCTCGGGCCGGTCAGCATCCTCGTCAACAACGCCGGGGGCGTGTTCTCGTCGCCGATCCTGGAGACGTCGGAGAAGGGCTGGGACGCCCTCCACCGGTCGAACCTCGGCCACGTCCTCCTGTGCACCCAGCGCGTGGCCCGCACGATGGTGGCGGCCGGCACCGGCGGCAGCATCGTGAACATCACGTCGATCGAGGGGGTCCGGGCGGCACCGGGCTACGCCGCCTACGCCGCGGCCAAGGCCGGCGTCATCAGCTTCACCAAGACGGCCGCCCTCGAGCTGGCCGAGCACGGCATCCGGGTCAACGCCCTCGCCCCCGATATCACGCTCACCGAGGGACTGGTGGCCGTGGCACCGCCCGGTGCCGAGGCCCGGTTCGGGTTGACGGTGCCGATGGGCCGGGCCGGGCACGTCGACGAGATGGCCGGCGCCGCCGTGTTCCTCGCCTCCGACCTGTCGAGCTACGTGACCGGCCAGACCATCCACGTCGACGGCGGGACCCAGGCGTCGAGCGGCTGGTACCACCACCCGGGCAACGGTTCCTACGTGCTCGGACCCCACTGATCGACCAGCTCCCGAAAGCGTCGGTAGCGCTCGTCGGCTGAGGCGACCCACGCGGGGTCGGGGTCGACCACCGCACCGGTGCGGGCCCAGCCCCGCGCCTCGTCGAGCTGGGCGCCGAGCGCCGTGCGGGCGAGGAAGGCGGCGCCCCGAGCGGCGCCCTCGGCGTCGGCGGCCACGTGCACCGGCGTGGCGGTCACGTCGGCCAGGGCCTGCATCCAGCCCGGCACCCGTGTGCCGCCGCCGGTGGCCACCAGCCGCCGGGGCCGCACGCCCGCCAGGTCGAGGTGGTGGCGCACGACGAAGGCGGTGGCTTCCCACGCCGCCCGCTCGACGGCGGCCGGGCCGTGAGTGAGGTCGAGGTCGTGGAGCGCCGCCCGCCGCGAGGGGTCGTGGAGCGGCGTGCGCTCGCCCCGCACGTAGGGCACCCACACCGGCACGTTCGTGGGCTCGATGTGGTCGCCCGGCCGGGCCCGCCCGTGCAGCCGGCCGGCCCAGCCGACGAAGAGGCCCCCGGCGTTGCTGGCCCCGCCGATCGTCCACCGCCCGCCGTGGAGGTGCGGGATGGTCCAGAGCCCCGGGACCTGGCGCTCGGTCGCTGTCACCGCCCACACCAGCAGCGTGGTCCCGCAGATGACGAGGACATCGTCGACCTCGTCGGCGCCGGCCACCAGCTGCTCGCACATGGCGTCGACGCCGCCGGCGGCCAGCACGGCCCCGGACGGGAGCCGGCCGATGGGCTCGCCGAACATGGCGACCGCCGGCAGCCGGTCGGCCTCGCTGGTCCAACCGCCGGCGCCGAAGAGCGAGCCTGACGTGTGGGCCGTCCCCACGTCGACGGCGGCGACGCCCCCGAGGGCGTGGTTGGCCACCGCTGGGGCCGGCCAGTAGCCGGCGGCGTCCGGCGCCTCCTTCGCCAGCCAGGCGAGGAACCCGGCCGCCTCGCCGTCGGTGCCGTGGCCGCGGGCGTCGCCGTAGAGGAGCCCGGGCGCCACCGGGCGGCCCCGCCCGTCGACGGCGGTGAGTGACGGGACCATGGCGGCCACGGCCACGGCCGCCGGTTCGGTGCCGGCCAGGCGCCGCAGCGCGAGGCGCGGGCCCCGGCGCCACGCCTGGTCGGCGTCGTGGGCGAAGTGGTCGGGCGCGTCGACGACCAGGGGGTGGGGGAGCCGCACGCGATCGATGATCGATCCGCTGGCGTCGACGGCGACGGCCTTGACCGAGGTGGTGCCGATGTCGACCCCCACGGTCACCGGCCCAGGAGGTGACACAAGCGTTACCTTAGGCACCCGTGCCCGCCGAACGCCCCCGCGCCCTGGTGACAGCCCCCCTTCGCGGGGACGGCCTCGATCACCTCCGCAAGCTCGTCGATGTCACCTACGAACCGTGGATCGACCACCGGCCGCTGAGGATCCTCGACGCCGACGCCCTCGCCGCCCGGGCCGCCGAGGTCGGGGCCACGATCCTCGTGACCGAGGCCGACAGCGTGAAGGGGCCGGTGCTGGAGCTGCCGTTGGTGGCCGTGGCCTCCACTCGGGGCGACCCCACCAACGTCGACGTACCCGGGGCCACGGCGGCCGGCATCCCCGTGCTCCACGCCCCGGGCCGCAACGCCGACGCCGTGGCCGAGATGGCGCTGGCGCTCCTGTTCGCCGTGAACCGCCACGTGCTGGCCGCCGACGCCGACGTGCGCGCCGGTCGCGTCTACGCCGAGGGCACCATTCCGTACCAGCGGTTCCGGAGTTGGGAGCTGCAGGGCCGCACGGCCGGCCTGGTGGGCTACGGCGCCGTGGGCCGGGCCCTGGCCTGGCGCCTGCAGGGGCTCGGCATGCGGGTGATCGCCTTCGATCCCTACCACCCCGACTCCACCCACTCGCTGCCCGACCTGCTGGCCGAGGCCGACGTGGTGTCGATGCACGCGCCGGTCACGCCCGAGACCACCGGGATGATCGGTGCCGAGCAGTTCGCGGCCATGCGCGACGGCGCCGTGTTCCTCAACACGGCCCGGGCCCACCTCCACGACACCGACGCCCTGGTCGAGGCGCTGCGCTCGGGGAAGCTGTCGGGCGCCGGCCTCGACCACTTCGTGGGGGAGTCGCTGCCCGTCGACCACCCGCTGGTGGGCATGGGCAACGTGGTGCTCACGCCGCACATCGGCGGGGCCACCTACGACACCGAGGGCCGCCAGTCGGTGCTGGTCGCCGACGGCTTGGCCGCTCTGCTCGAGGGCCGCCGACCGGCCCACATCGTGAACCCGGAGGTGCTGGCATGAACGAGCGAAGCGAGCGAATCATGAGCACAGGTCTTTGCGAGCCGCTCTGCGGCGAGCACCTCATTGGTGCTCGGTTCGGCAGCATGGCTCGAACTGATTCGCCGATCCAGGGGCAGCACCAATGAGATGGGTGGAGGATGCCGAGCAGGCGGTGCTGGCGGCGGCCAAGGACATGCTCCGCAAGGGGCTGGTCGAGGGGACCGCGGGCAACATCTCGGCTCGGCGGGAGGACGGCAGCATCGTCATCACGCCCTCGTCGGTCGACTACGAGGACATGGCGCTCGACGACCTCGTGGTGGTCGACTTCGACGGACAGGTGCTCACGGCCAAGGAGGGGCGGTCACCGTCGTCGGAGAAGGCGCTCCACCTGGCCTGTTACAAGGGCTTCGACGACGTGGGCTCGGTGATCC
>JAOBWJ010000245.1 GCA_025463335.1 Acidimicrobiales bacterium | reverse complement strand
TCGGCTACGGCTCGGGCGAGGGCCGGGCTCTGGCCGCGGCCAACGCGGCCATCTCCAGCCCGCTGCTCGAGGCCTCCATCGAGGGTGCCCGCGGCATCCTCCTGTCGGTGGCCGGCGGCAGCGACCTCGGCCTGTTCGAGGTCAACGAGGCGGCCGAGGTCATCCACGGCGTGGCCCACCCCGACGCCAACATCATCTTCGGCACCGTCATCGACGACTCCATGGGCGACGAGGTGCGGGTCACGGTCATCGCCGCCGGCTTCGACCGTTGGGACGAGGCCAAGGGCCGCCCCCAAGCGGCTTCCGCCCCGGCCTCGTCCGGGCTCGGCCTCGACGTCGACGACGACTTCGGTGACGACGATCTCGACCTCGACGGCGACGACGACTTCGACGTCCCGTCCTTCCTCAAGTAGGGCGCCCCTGGTGGCGTCGCCAACCGTCGTCTTCACCGACCGATCCCACGGCAACCTGGCCGTGGGATCGGTCGACGTCGACGACCGGCGGCGCGCGGTGGCCGAGACCCCGTGGACGTGGCTCCACCAGATCCACGGCTCGCGGGTGGTGGTCGTGACCCGGCCGGGCGAGCACGCCGGGGTGAAGGCAGATGCGGCGGTGACGGCCACCGGCGGGTGTGTGCTCGCCGTGCAGGTCGGCGACTGCGCGCCGGTCGCGCTGGTGGCCGACGGCGTCGTGGGCGTGGCCCACGCCGGCTGGCGGGGGCTGGCCGAGGGGGTGCTGCCGGCCACGGTCGACGCCATGCGTCGGCTGGGTGCGGGTCCCATCACCGCCACCCTCGGTCCCTGCATCCGGGCCGGGTGCTACGAGTTCGGAGTCGACGACCTCGACCGTGTGGCCGCGACCCTCGGCGAGGGCGTTCGGGGCACCACCTCGGTCGGCACGCCGGCGCTCGACGTCCCGGCCGCGGTGCGGGCGTCGCTCGGCGGGGTGGGCGTCACCGACCTCGTCGACCTCGGCGTCTGCACCGCCTGCTCGGCCGACCACTGGTCGCACCGGGCCCGGGCCGAGGGCGAGCGGCAGGCGGTGGTGGCATGGATGTGACCTATCGGGTGGCCGACGTCCGCCGCCGGATCGCCTCAGCTGGGGACCCCGACCGGGTGAGACTGTTGGCCGTCACCAAGGGCTTCGGGGCGGACGCGGTGGACGCCGCCGTGCGGGCCGGGGTGACCGACATCGGCGAGAGCTATGCCCAGGAGCTGGTCGCCAAGGCGCCAGCGGTCACGGAGGCGGGCGTTCGGTGGCACTTCATCGGCCGGCTCCAGACGAACAAGGTGCGGTCGCTTGCCGGGCTGGTCGACGTGTGGCACACCATCGATCGAGCCACCCTCGGCGACGAGGTCGCCCAGCGGGCGGCAGGCGCCACCGTCCTTCTCCAAGTGAACGTCAGCGACGAGCCCCAGAAGGGCGGCTGTCGGCCCCACGAGGCGCCTGCGCTGGTCAAGCGGCTCGGCAAGAGCGGGCTCGATGTGGTCGGCCTCATGGCCATCGGCGCGGCCGGCTCGCCGGAGGAGGTCAGGCCCGGCTTCCGCCTGCTGCGCCGGCTGGCGGACGACCTCGGGCTGCCGGAGCGGTCGATGGGGATGAGCGGGGACCTCGAGGTCGCCGTGGAAGAGGGGGCGACCATGGTCCGAGTCGGTCGGGCGCTGTTCGGTGAGCGTCCGCGAACCGACCCCGGGCATCCATCAAACTAGGGTCAGGCTTCAGGAGGACGGATGTCCATGCTGCGCAAAGCGATGCACTACCTCGGGTTGGCACCCGACGACGAGTACGACGAGGACTACTACGACGAGCCGGCGCCGGCCGCCCAGGCGCCCGCGCGCGGCGCCTACGTGCCGCCGGAACCGCCCGACGCGCACCACGCCGCTGTCCGCCCCCTGCCTCGTACCGCCGAGCAAGCTTCCGGCCAGGTGCCGGCCGTCCGCACCACCGGCGTGGTCCGGCCGCTGACGCCTCAGGGCACGGCCAAGCCGTTCGCCATGTCGCCCACGTCGTTCAACGAGGCGCAGTCGGTCGCCGACAAGTACATGGCCGGCATCCCGGTGATCATGAACCTGCAAGGGCTCGAGCGGGACCTGTCCCGCCGGCTCGTCGATTTCGCCAGCGGCCTCTGCTACGGCATGCGCGGCTCGATGGAACGGGTCACCAACCAGGTGTACCTGCTGACGCCGTCCAACGTGGAGGTGTCGGCCGAGGAGAAGCGCCGGCTCCGAGAGACCGACTGACCGTGACGCAGATCGTTTGTGCGGTACTCAACATCTACCTGCTGGCCCTGTTCGTCCGGATCATCCTGAGTTGGTTTCCGATCAACCCGGGCTCGGTCATGGCCCAGGTCTTCTCCGTCCTCTACACCATCACCGAGCCCGTGCTCGGGCCGGTGCGGCGGGCCATCCCGCCGATCGGCATGGGCATCGACATCTCGCCCCTGATCCTCATCATCGGCATCCAGGTCGTGGGCAGCATCGTGTTGGGTTGCCGCATCGGGCTCTGATCGACCACCGAGGTCCACCGTTCCGGAAGGGGTCCACGGGTACGATCCACCCATGGACCTGACCCCCCGGCTGTTGACCGAGGTCGAGTTCCGCGAGCAGTGGCGGGGCTACAGCCCGAACGATGTCGACGATTTCCTGGAGCGAGTGGCGTCCGCCGTCGGCGAGATGCAGGAGCACCTGCGAGAGGTCACGGAGCGGGCCGCCCATGCCGAGCGGCGGCTCCTCGAGCGCGCCGACGACGACGAGATCCGCCGCACCCTCGTGCTGGCCCAGCGCACGGCGGTGACCGCCGTCGAGGAGGCCCAGGCCGAGGCCGAACGGATCCTGGGCGACGCCAACGACCGGGCCCGCCAGCAGGTGGCCGACGCCGAAGCCCGTATGGCAGCCGTCGACGCCGACATCGCCGAGCGGACCCACCGAGAGCTCGGGGCGCTGGTCGAGCGGCGCTCTGCCCTGCAGGCGGATGTCGACGCGCTGACCTCGTTCCTCACCGAGCACCGGGCCCGGCTACGGGCCGAGCTCGAGCGGCAGCTCGCCAACCTGGAATCGTCCAACGCCGCCCTGTCCATGCCCGTCCCACCGGCGGTGAGCGACGTCGACGACCGGGTGGCCGAGCCCGAGCCGGAGTCGCAACCCGAGCACGAGCCGGCAGTGGCCGAGGTGCCGGCCGTGGAGCCTTACGTTCCCCGGGCGCCGACCGACGAGGAGGTGGCCCAGGCTCGGGAAGACCTGGTCGAAGCCCTCCGCCGGGCCGGCGTCGAGGAGCTGCTCGGCGACGACGTGCGCCCCGAGGAGCTTTCGCCCTGGTCGCCTGACCCGGCACCGGCGCCCGAGCCGGTGACCGCTGCCGGGCCCCAGTTGTACGACGCCGCTGATGAGTCGGGCGAGATCGCGGTCCCTCTCCCGGCGACGGAGTCCACCGGCATGTACGACGTCCTCGCCGAGAACGACGAGGCCGAGGCCGA
>JAOBWJ010000163.1 GCA_025463335.1 Acidimicrobiales bacterium | reverse complement strand
GCAACGCCGACGTGGCCATGTACATCGCCAAGGGTCAGGGCAAGGGCTGTGCCCGGCTGTTCGAGCCGGCGATGCACACCGCCCTGCTCGAACGACTGGAGCTCGAGGCCCAGCTCGAGGTCGCCGTCGAGCGGGCCCAGCTCGACCTGCAGTACCAACCGATCGTGTCGCTGGCCACCGGCCGGGTCAGCGGGTTCGAGGCGCTCGTGCGGTGGAACCACCCCGAGCGCGGCGAGCTGCCGCCCGAAGCCTTCATGCCGATCGCCGAGGAGACCGGGCTGGTCGTCGCCATCGACCGCTGGGTGCTGCTCAAGGCGTGTTGCCAGGGGCGGGCGTGGCAGCGGGCCTATCCGGCGGACGAACCCCTGATCGTGGGCGTCAACCTCTCGGCCCGTCAGCTCGAGGAGGACGACGCCGTGGAGCTGGTGGAGCTGGCGCTCGAGGTCTCCGGCCTGCCACCCGAGCATCTGGTCATCGAGATCACCGAGCGGTTCCTGCTCCGCAACGAGTCACTCGGCATCAAGACGTTGGAGGCGCTGCGGGCCTTGGGCGTGCGCCTGGCCATCGACGACTTCGGCACCGGCTACTCGTCGCTGGCGTACCTGCGTCACCTGCCCATCGACGTGCTCAAGATCGACCGCTCGTTCATCGATGGCCTGGGTCGGAGCGAGGAGGACACGGCGCTGGTGCAGGCCATCCTGCGGTTGGCCCGCAGCCTCAACCTGGAGACGATCGCCGAGGGCGTCGAGCGCCCCGACCAGCGGGCCGCCCTCGCCGACCTCCAGTGCACGCTGGCCCAGGGCTGGCACTTCTCCCGGCCTCTGCGGTCGGCGGAGATGGAGGACCTGCTGCGCACCCGCACCGCCGCCCTCCCCCAGTTCGGGCTGACGGTCTGAAGCCTCCTACTCGTACATCGCCTCGATCTGGGCGGCGTACTTGGCGTGGATGCCGCGCCGCTTGAGCTTGGAGGTGGGCGTGAGCTCCTCGGAGTCGGGCAGCCACTCCTCGGCCAGCACGGTGAAGCGCTTGACCTGTTCGGCGTGGTTGAAGTCGGCCATGGCCTCCTCCACGCCCTTGGCCACCTCGGCGATCAGCTCCGGGTCGGCGGCCAGCTCGGCGAGCGAGGCGTCGTCCTTCCCGTGGTTGGCGGCCCACGCCCGGGCGCCGTCGGGGTCGAGGACCAGGAGGGCGGCGATGAACCTGCGCTGGTCCCCGATGGCGGCGGCCTGGCCGACGAGGGGGATGGTGCGCAGGGCGGACTCGAGGTTGGCCGGGCTGATGTTCTTGCCGCCGGCGGTGATGATCAGCTCCTTCTTGCGATCGACGATACGGAGGTAGCCGTCGTCGTCGAGCACGCCGATGTCGCCGGTGTGGAGCCAGCCCTCGACGTCGAGGGCCTCGGCCGTCTTGGCCGGGTCATCGAGGTAGCCGGGGAAGACGAGCCCGCCGCTGGCCACCACCTCGCCGTCGTCGGCCAGGCGCACGTCCACGCCGGGCATGGCTCGTCCCACGGTGCCGGGCCGGATCCGCCACGGCTCCCAGGTGAGCGGGCCGGTGTTCTCCGACATGCCGTAGATCTCCGAGAACGGCACGCCGATGGCGACGAACCACTCGAGCACCTCGACCGAGATGGGGGCGGCACCACTCACTGCGAAGCGGGCGGCGTCGAGGCCGAGCCTCTCCCGAACCGCACGGAAGACGGCGCCGTCGAGCCCGTCGAGGGTGGCCTGCTCGTCGGCCGTGAGCTCCCGGGTGCGGCGGGCCAGCTGCAGCGGGAGGGCCACGCCGAGGGCCTGCTCGAAGCCCGCCGCCTTGGCCGGGTCGGCGGCCAGGCCGGCCCGGACGGAGGCGTGCATCTTCTCCCACACGCGCGGCACGCCGAAGATGGTCTCGGGCCGGACCTCGCGGCAGTAGGCGCCGAGCTGTGAGGCATCGGGGCAGGTGGCCACGTCGAACCCGCACGCCAGCGCCAGGTAGTGCGAACTGACCCGCTCGGCGATGTGGGCCATGGGCAGGTAGGACACCGTGCGGAGGTCCTCGATGTCGCCGACCAAGTGCCGGTAGCTCTCGACCGTCCACACCACGTTGCGATGGGTGATCTGCACGCCCTTGGGCGGGCCGGTCGTGCCCGAGGTGTAGATCACCGTGGCCAGCCCGTCGGGATGATTGCGCGCCGACCCCGAGTCGAGGCCGACGGGCCCGGTGGCGAACAGCTCGTGCCACGGGCGGATGTCGCCGCCGGCCTCGCCGTCGATGAGGAACACCTGCTCGAGGGCCGGGAGCTGGGCCCGGGCCTGCTGGATGCGGGCGAGGAACCCCTCGTCCTCCACGATGGCCACCCGGGCCTTGGCGTGGCCGGCGAGGTAGGCGATCTGCTCGGCGGACGATGAGTTGTAGATCGAGATCGGCGTGGCCCCGGCGAGCAGGGCGCCGAGGTCGGCCACGTGGAATTCGGGCCGGTTGCGCATCATGAGCAGCACCCGGTCGCCGCTGTCGACGCCGGCGGCGGCCAGCCCCCCGGCCACGTGGGCCGCCCGGTCGGCGACCTCGGCCCACGTCAGCGCCCCCCAGGCGTCACCCGTCCGCCAGCGGAGGGCGATCTGGTCGGGCTTGGCGGCAAGCGTCTCGAGGAACATCGAGACCACGGTTCGGCCCTCGGCGCGGGCATCGATCACGCTGGCTGAGGTCATCACGGAAGTGTGTCAGCGGACACATCCGGCGAACCAGTGCGGCGCTCAGGTGAAGCGGACAACCATCCGAGTGCCGACGCCGTCGGGCGGTTCGGCGATGGTCAGGTCGGCACCGGCCGCGTGCAGCAGGGTGCGAGCCATGGGAAGCCCGATGCCCATCCCCGGCACCGTGGTGTCCTCGTTGGCCCGGGTGAACTGCTCGAACACACGGGATCGCTGATCGGGCGGGATGCCCGGTCCGTGGTCGGTCACCTCGATGACGTCGTTGCTGGCCTCGATGCGGCACGAGCCGGCGTACTTCAGCGAGTTGTCGACCAGGAAGCCGAGGGCCCGCAGCAGGAGGCTTGGGTCGGTGGTCAGGAGCAGACCGTCGGCACAGGCCACCTCGACGGCCTCGGGCTGCTCGGCCTGGCGGCGCACCTCCTCCAGCACCCGGGCCGCCTCGACGGTCTCCATGGTGGTGGCGATGACCCCGGCTTCGAGGCGGGAGAGCATGAGCAACTGGTCGATGAGCCCCGACAAGCGGGCGGTGGCCACGTCGACCCGTTCGAGCATGCGCTGACGGGAGTCGCCGTCGAGACGCTCGTTGTTGGTCAGGAGCGTGCTCACGAAGCCGGACATGATCGTGATCGGGGTGCGCAGCTCATGGGAGACGCGGGCGATGAAGTCGCTCTTGAGCACCTCGAGCTGGGTGATCATCTCGTAACGCCGGGCGCTCTCGATGGCCCCGGCGACCTGGATGGCCAGGCCCTCGAGCAGGACCCGGTGTTCGTCGTCGAACGCCGCCGGGCGCGACGCGTGGAGCTGAAGAGTGCCGATGACTGCGCCCATGTTGACGAGCGGCACGCACAGGTACGACGCGATGCCGCGACGGAGCACGACCTCGCGGAGCTCGGGGGACACGCGGTCGTCCGTGCGGAGGTCCTCCGACACGGCGCTCGTCCCGCTGGCCAGCACCCGGCCGGCGATGCCTGTCGTGGTCGGCGTCCGGAGGGTCCCGTTGCCGCTCGGCGCCGGGTCGTGGGCGACCATCACCAGCTCATCGCCCTCGATCAGCGAGATGACGCCGCCGTCGAACTCCACGAGGGAGCGCGTGGCCGTCAGGACCGTGTCCAGCACCTGGTCGAGGTTCAGGCCCGGGCCGACCTCCCGGCTCACCCGGGCCAACAGCGACTGCACCTCGAGCAGGCGCTCGTACCGCTCGGCGGAGCGCGCGACGTCGCGATCGGTGGAGGAAGTGGACATACCGGGACACTCATTCTCGATGACACCGGAGTCAGCCGCCATCCTCCCCCCGGGCCGTTCGTGTCACCGTCATCGAGAACTACCCTCGCCGACCGTGCGTCCCGTGCTCGTCGTCGATGCCGTGCGCACACCGATCGGCGGCCGGGGTGGGCGACTCTCGGGCTGGCACCCGGCCGACCTCGCCGCCGAAGTGCTCCGGATGCTGGCCGAGCGCACCGGGCTGGACCCGGCCCTGGTCGACGACGTGGTGCTCGGCTGTGCCATGCCGGTCGGGAACCAGGGCTTCAACGTGGCTCGCAGCGCGGTGCTGGCGGCCGGCTGGCCCGACACCGTTCCGGCCGGAACGGTCGACCGCCAGGCGGTGTCGTCGCTGGCCGCCGTGGCGGATGCTGTCCGGGCGGTGGCGTCTGGCGCGTGCGAGGTGGTGGTGGCCGGCGGCGTCGAGGTCATGTCGACCACGCCCCTCGGGGCCACGCTCGTCCCCGGTTCGATGCCGTTCGGCCCTGGGGTCGTCGAGCGCTACCGCGACGCGGGCGGGCTGGTGCCGGCCGGCGTGGCCGCCGAAGCCCTGGCCGTGAAGCTCGGGCTCGACCGGGCCGCGCTCGACGAGGTGGCCCTCCGCTCCCACGTCCGCGCCGGTGCCGGCACCGGGCCCGAGGTGGTACCGGTGGCGTCGCGGGTGCTCGACCGGGACAGGGGTGAGGTCGTCCGACCGGGGACCACGGTGACCACCGACGAACTTCCGCGGCCGGCCCTGGCCATCGAGGAGTTGGCCCAGGCCAAGGCCTCGTTCGCCCTGGACGGCATGGTCACGGCCGCCAACAGCGCGGCCATCGGTGACGGGGCGGCGGCGGTGCTGGTCATGTCGGAAACGGCCGCCGCCGCCCTCGGCCACACCCCGCTGGCCTGGGTGCGGGCGGCGGTCGTGGTCGGCACCGATCCGCTGGCCATGCTCGGCGGCGCCGCGGCCGCCGCGTCCCGGGTCCTGGCGGCGGCCGGCATCGCTTCAGGGGATGTCGCGAGGTTCGAGGTGGGAGAGCCCTTCGCCGCCGCGCTGGTCGCCTTCGAGCGGGCGCTCGGCGTGGAGGCCAACCCGTCGGGCGGTGGCATCGCCCTCGGCGAGCCGACCGGTGCGGTGGGGGCGCGACTGGTCGCCACCCTGGCCCACGGCCTCGTCGACCGGTGGGGCGTAGCCGCCACGGCCGGCCTCGGTGGCTTGGGAGCGGCGGTTCTGCTCGAGCAGGCGTAGCGTGGCGCCATGGGCCAACTGGTCTCCGTGCTCGTGGCCGTCGCCGCTGGCTACCTGATCTTCCGAGCTGGCATCGCCGTGCTGAAGGGCATGGTCCGCCCCATGCCCGAGCCCCCGCCCGCGGGCGAGCTGCGGCGGGTGAAGTTGCGGTACCGGTGCCCGATCTGTGGCCTCGAGCTACGGGTCACCACGGCCGCCAACGAGGACCCGAGCCCGCCCCGGCACTGCATGGACGAGATGGATCTGGTCGCCTCGGCCGAGGAGTGAGCGTTGTCCCCAGGTTGTGGACAACCCTGGGGAGACTCACACGCGTGTAACTCACTCGTAACCCGGCGTTCAGCCGCAGATCGGCCGAACATCAACCCTCAAATGGGGCTGGGCGCAGCTAGTGGTAGCTGGTCGCGGTGACGAAGCCGCCGGTGATCAGCAGCAGCCCGAGGAGCAGGTAGCCGTTGCTGGCATCGCCCGGCAGCAGGTTCACGTAGTTGAGGATGATCACCAGCACGCCAAGACCCAGCAGGGTGAACATCAGGACCGGCACCCACATGGGGCTGACCTTCTGGTCGCGGGGAATCGGCGGGGTGTAGCGCCCCGACTCGGTGGCGGAGGACGGGCGCCCGACGGGGGTGTGCTGCCCACCTTTGGGGGTGGTTCGCCCGCCCTTGGGTGTGGTGCGACGGGAGGCCGCTCCCGGCTTGCGCTCTGCCATACCCGCAGAGACTACGTCGGCCCGGCGGTACCCTCGCCGCGTGAGCACCGGGCCCCGCGTTCTCGTCGTCGACAACTACGACTCGTTCGTCTACAACCTGGTCCAGTACCTGGGTGAGCTGGGCGCTGATCCGGTCGTGCACCGGGCCGATCAGTTCACGCTCGACGACGTCGAGACCCTGGCGCCCGACGCCATCCTGATCTCCCCCGGACCGGGTCGGCCCGAGGACGCCGGCCTCTCCAACGAGGTGATCCGCACCTACGCCGGCCGGCTGCCGATCTTCGGCGTGTGCCTCGGCCACCAGTGCATCGGCCAGGTGTTCGGGGGTGATGTCGTGCGGGCGCCCGAGATCATGCACGGGAAGACCTCGCTGATCCGCCACGAAGGGGCCGGGGTGTTCGCCGGCCTGCCCGACCCGCTCGAAGCCACCCGCTACCACTCGTTGGTGGTCGAGAACATCCCCGAGGTGCTCGAGATCACGGCCCGCACCGACGATGGCATCGTCATGGGGCTACGGCACCGCGAGCTCGACGTCGAGGGTGTGCAGTTCCACCCGGAGTCGATCCTGACCGTGGCCGGCCACGACATGCTCCGGAACTTCCTGGCCCGGGCAGCCACTCCGGCCCGTTAGGGCGTGCTGGTGGGAGTCGTCGACGAGGTCGTCGACGAACTGCCGACGAAGCGGCCGATGTAGATCGTCACCGTCGAGCCGGCCGAGGCTTGACTGTCCCCCTCGGGCGACTGGCCGATCACCAAGCCGTCCTCGTTCGGGTCGAGCGTGGTGCGCGTCTGCTGCTGCACGACGAAGCCATCGGCCCGCAGCGTGGCCACGGCTTGCTCAGGGCTCAGGTCGATCACGCTCGGCACGGTCGAGGTCGACGGACCCGACGACACGAAGACCGTGACCTTCTCGCCCTTCTGCAGGGTGGCGTCGGCCGCCGGGTTGGTGCGGATGACCAGACCCTTCTCGACCGTCGAGCTGGCTTCATCCGCGGTCACGACCTGGAACCCGGCCCGGCCCAGTTGGTTGGCGGCATCGGTCGCGGTCAGCCCGGTGACGTCTGGGACCTGGGTCTCACCGGCCCCGCTCGAGTAGGTGACGGTGACCGTCGAGCCCTTGGGCAGGTCGCCGCTGGACGGGTTCTGGGAGATGACCCCCCCCTCGGGAACGGTGTCGTCGGCTTGTGGTTGGAAGTCGCCGACCAGGCCGGCGTCGCTCAGGAGCTTGTCCGCCTCGGGCCGGGTCTTGCCGACCAGGTCGGGCACCGACACCGAGGGCTGACCGGAGTTCACGACGATCGTGACCTTGTCGCCCTTCTTGATCTTGGTGCCGGCCTCGGGGTCCTGGCGCAGGACGATGTCGGGGGCTTTGTCGGGCTGGGACTCGGACTTGGGGTCGACGGTGAAGCCGGCGTCCTGGAGCTTGGTCGTGGCTTGGTCTTGGGTCAGCCCGACCACCGTGGGCACGGCCACCTGGGCGGTGCTGTTGCCGACGCCGAGGTTGCGGGCGAACAGCACCAGCAGGGCCACCAGCAGCACGAGCAGCACGCCCAACACGATGAGGAACGTGGGCGAGCGCTTGGGCGGCTCCTCGTGCCACTCCTCCTGGGCGCCGACCGGCACGGCCCGGGTGCCGTCGGTCCTCGGCACCGCCATGGTGGCACCGCCGGCGTAGGCGCTGGCCACGGTGGCCGCAGACACGGCCGAGGTCAGCTCCTCGTCGGGGAGGATGCCTTCGGCCAGCACGGGACGCCCATCGCGGTAGCGCCGAAGGTCGGCAGCCAGGTCGTCGGCCGAGGCGTAGCGGTTGGCCGGGTTCTTGGCCAGCGCCTTCATGACCACGGCCTCGAGGGCCACGGGGATTCGCGGGTTGCGATGGGTTGGCCGCTCGGCCTGCTCCTGCACGTGCTTGTAGGCCACCGAGACCGGGTTGTCTCCGGTGAACGGCGGTTCGCCGGTGAGCAGCTCGTAGAGGACCACGCCCAGCGAGTACACGTCGCTGCGGGGGTCGACCGACTCGCCCCGCGCCTGCTCGGGGGAGAAGTAGGTCGCGGTGCCCATGACCGTGCCGGTCTGCGTGAGGTTGTCCTGGGTGCTGACGGCCCGGGCGATGCCGAAGTCGGTGACCTTGACCTGGCCCAGCGGCGACATGAGCACGTTGCCCGGCTTCACGTCCCGGTGGATGACGCCGTTGCGATGAGCGAACCCCAGGGCGGCGGCGATGTCGGTCGTGATGTCGGCCGCTCGGTCGGGGAGCAGCGCCCCCTCGTCGCGGAGGATCTGGGCCAGGCTGCGGCCCTCCACGTACTCCATGACGATGAAGTACGTGCCGTCCTCCTCGCCCCAGTCGTAGACCGAGACGATGTTCGGGTGGCTCAGGTTGGCGGCCGACTGCGCCTCGCGGCGGAAGCGCTCGACGAAGGCCTCGTCGGTGGAGAACTCCGGGAAGAGGATCTTCAGCGCCACCGGACGATCGAGGAGCAGGTCACGGGCCAGGTAGACGTCGGCCATCCCGCCCCGGGCGATGCGCCGATGGAGCTCGTACCGCCCGTTGTAGACGCGTGTCTCCTGGTCGGCCATGCGGGGTGAACCTTAGGGTGCGGCAGGTACGGCATTGAGGGCAGCCTGGAGGACCTTCTGCCCGATGGGGGCGGCGACCCGCCCGCCGGTTGCCTCGCTGGCGCCCGATTGGGACTCCACGATGACGGCGATGGCCACCCGGGGAGCGGTGGCGGGGGCGAAGCCGATGATCCAGGCGTGCGACTTGCCGTTGCCGATCTGGGCCGTGCCGGTCTTGCCGGCCGTGGGCACGCCCGGAACCTGGAGGCGCGTCGCCGTGCCTCGTTGGGCCACTTGGACCATGGCGTCGCGCACGGTGGCGGCCACCTGGGGCGTGACCGCCGTCTTCCAGGGGCTCGGGTTGTAGCGGCGCACGACGTTGCCCTGGTCGTCGCGCACCTCCTTGAGCACGTGCGGCGTCATGACCACGCCGTTGTTGGCGATGCCGGCAGCGACCATGGCCATCTGGAGCGGCGTGGCCCGGACCGTGTTCTGCCCGATCGCCGTCTGGGCCAGCAGCGCGACGTTCTGCTTGAAGAAGTCGACGCCCGAGATCGACGCCGCCGCCGGGTTGGGCAGGTCGAGCGGTGGGGTCTCCCCGAAGCCGAAGGCCTGGGCCTGGCCGACCAGCGTCTCGGCCCCGAGGTCGACCCCCATGCGGGCGAAGGAGGTGTTGCACGACACCCGGAGGATGTCGAAGAGGTTGCCGCCGCAGCGTTCGCCGCCGAAGTTGCGGATGGGGCGGGTGGTGTTGGGCGGGACGAACTGCGTCTCGGTCGGGTACACCGGTTGCTCGGGCGTGACCTTGCCGGAGGACAGCCCGGCCGACGCCGTCACCACCTTGAAGGTGGAGCCAGGGAAGAACGTCTCGCGGAAGCTGCGGGGCAGGAGGGGCTTGTTCGGGTCGAGCAGGAGCAGGGTGCGGGCCTGACGGGCGGCGGCCTGGTCGGTCTGGGAGATGGGCTCGGGGTCGTAGGTGGGGAAGCTCCAGAGGGCGAGGATCGAGCCGTCGCGGGGGTCGATGGCCACCACCGAGCCGGCCCGGTCGCCGAGGGCGTCCTTGGCCGCCTGCTGCACGGCCTTGTTGACCGTGACGACGACGTCGTTCGTGTGCTGCTGGTCGGTGAGGAGGTCGACGAAGTTCTTGACCGAGCCGTTGGTCGAGCGGCCGGACAGCTCGTCGTTGTAGGTCTTCTCGACGCCGTCGCTGCCGAAGGTGAAGGAGAAGGAGCCGGTGATGGCGGCGAACAGGCCGTGCTCCGGGTACTCCCGGCGACGCTTGAAGTGGCTGTTGTCGGCCACCGAGCGGGCCAACAAGGTGCCGTCGGCGGCGAGGATCTGACCCCGCGGGCGGCCGTAGTCGCGGGTGACGGCCCGGATGTTGGCCGGGTTGCTGTTGTAGTCGTTGGCCCGCACGACCTGGACGACGTTGAGCTGGATGAACAAGACGGCGTAGAGCACGAGCATGGCCACGCCCAACCGGCGTACCTGGCGCTTCATCGGCGCAACGTTCCGAACGTGGTCTCGTCGTCGGCCCCGGGGGCCGGCGCGGCGGCGGCGTCCCCGGCCGAGATCCGCAGGAGCAGGGCCAGCAGGATGTAGTTGGCCACCAGCGACGAGCCGCCGTAGGAGACGAACGGCAGCGTGATGCCGGTGAGGGGGACCAGGCGGATGACGCCGCCCATGATGATGAACGCCTGCACGCCCAGGATGGTGGTGAGGCCGGTGGCCAGCAGCGTCTCGAACGGGCTGTCGGCCCGGAGAGCGATGCGCAGACCGGCGCCGACCATCAGAAGGAAGGCGACGACGATGGCGGCCGAGCCGAGCAGGCCGAGCTCCTCGCCGATGGCGGCGAAGATGAAGTCGGTCGCGGCGGCGGGGATGCGTCCGGGGTTGCCGAGACCAAGACCGGTACCGGCGATGCCGCCCCAGGCCAGGGCGAAGGTGGCCTGCACCACCTGGTAGCCGCTGCCCGACGGGTCGGCGAAGGGGTGCAGCCAGATGTCGACGCGCTCCTGCACGTGGGCGAAGACCCGCCAGGCGATGACGGCGCCGGCCGAGAACATGACCAGGCCCACGGCCAGGTACGACGCCCGCTCGGTGGCCACCCACAGCAGGGTGATGAACAGGGCGAAGAACAGCAGCGACGAGCCGAGGTCCTTCTCGGCCACCATCACCAACAGCGAGGCGGCCCACGCCAAGAGCACCGGCCCGAAGTGGCGGATCTCGGGGAGGGCGAGGGGCCCGACCCGGCGTGCGGCGATGCCGAGCACCTCGCGCTTCTCCACCAGGTAGGACGCGAAGAAGATGGCCAGGGCGATCTTGGCGAACTCTCCGGGCTGGAAGTTGAGGGGCCCGAGGCTGACCCAGATGCGGGCGCCGTTGATGTTGCGGCCGATGCCCGGCAACAGGGGCAGGAGCAGCAGGCCGACGCCGAGCAGCATGAACGTGTAGCGGTAGCGCTCGAGATCACGCACCCGTCGGACCACGATCAGGGTGCCGATGAAGGCGGCCACACCGATGAGGGTCCAGGTGGCCTGGAGCCCAGCCAGGCGCTGGTCGAGCCGGGCGATCATCACGTAGCCGATGCCGTTGAGCAGGCCGGCGATGGGGAGGAGCACGCCGTCGGCACCGGGCGCCAGGCGGCGCATGGCGAGGTGGCCGGCGGCCAGCAGGGCCAGCACGATGAGCAGGAACGGAATGATGTTGGCCGGGAGGCTGGCGGTGCGCCCGATGCTGGCCAGGACGTAGAGCCCGGCGGTGATCACGGCACCGAGCACGATGAGACCGAGCTCGGTGTTGCGACGCACCCACGACGTCACGGCGTGCTGGTGGTGGTCGTTGGCGTGCCGGGGGACGGGGCAGTGGTCGTCGTGGTCGACGAGGAGGTGGGTGTCGTGGCGGCCCGCTCCTCGGCCGCCTGCTGGCGCAGGTTGACGACATAGCGGCGGGCGGTGGCGAGGTCGGCCTGGTCCTTGCCCTTCTCGACGTCGTCACGACGGGCGGCGGGCACATCGGACAGGGTCAGCGTGGTGCGCTGCTCGACGGTCGGGTCGAGCCACAGCAACCCGCTGGGGCGGCCACGAAAGATCGCCACCTGGTCGCCATCGACGCCGACGTAGAACGTGTTGCGCCCGAACCACCAGAACGAGCCGGCGATGGATCCGATCACCAGCAGCATGGCCAGAGCGAACAGGACCGACCGCCAGGTGACCCAGCGGGGCCGGGGTGGCTCGACGGAGATGGAATCGTCGGCGCGCCTGGCGCGCCGGGCCGACTCGGTCGGTGCGGCGGGGATGGGCTCGGCCACCGAGGTGGCGGCCGCTCCGGCGAGGGCGACCGAGGCGGCCCGTGACCGGTCGTTGTCGTCGAGCACGTCGACCACGACCACCGTGATGTTGTCGCGGCCACCGCCGGCATTGGCCCGCCGCACGAGCTCGTCGGCCACTGCTTGGGGGTCTCGGTGGTTGCGCAGCACGTCGGCCACGGCGTCGTCGTCGACCTCGTTGAACAGGCCGTCGGAGCACAGCAGGAAGCGGTCGCCGCGGAAGGCGTCGACGGTGAACACGTCGATCTCGACGTCGGGGTCGTTGCCGAGGACGCGGGTGATGATGTTGCGCTGGGGGTGGACCCGCGCCTCCTCGCGCGTGAGTCGACCCTCCCGCAAGAGCTGGGCCACCAGGTTGTGGTCCTCGGTGATCTGCTGGAGCTGGCCGTCGCGGAACAGGTAACCGCGGGAGTCCCCGACGTTGACCATCACGACCTGCTCGCCCTCGCGGGCGATGGCCACCATCGTCGTGCCCATGCCCCGGAGCGCAGGATCGGTGTCGGCCCGGTCGATCACGGCTTGGTTGGCGGCGCGCACGGCCTCGACCAGCCCGTTGCCTTCGGCGCTGACCCGCAGGGCCTCGACCGCGACCCGGCTGGCCACCTCGCCCGCGGCGTGGCCGCCCATGCCGTCGGCCACCGCGAACAGGCCATCCTCGGCCACGGCGGAGTCCTGGTTGTTGGCCCGCACCTGGCCGGTATCGCTGGCCGCTGCCCAGTCGAGCTTCATGCTTGAACCTCGAACACGGTGGCGCCGACCTTCACCCGGTCACCCCGGTTGATCGGTAGGGGAGCGGTGACCTTCTTGCCGTTGACGTAGGTCCCGTTGGTCGACCCCAGGTCCTCCACGTGGAGACCGTCGTCGCGGCGGAACACCCGGGCGTGGAGCTGCGAGGCGTAGCTGTCGTCGAGGGTGACCGTGCAGCCCGCCGCCCGGCCCATGGTGACCTCGTCCTCGAGGGCGTAGCGCTGGCCCTTCTGCTCCTTGGGCTCGACCACCACGAGTGCGTCGCCCCCCTTGCCTCGCCGGCTGCTCGTCCGCCGGGCGGCCTTGGGCTTGGGCACCGGCGCCGGGGCGGCGCCGGCCCGAGCGGGCGCGACCTCAGCCCAGACGGCCCGGATCACCCGGAGGAAGAAGAGGTAGAGCAGCGCCAGGGCACAGAGCTTGAGGATCGCGAGGAGCGGTTCGGGCACTACCCGGCCTCGAACCGCATCGTGGCGTCCCCGACGGTGACGGTGTCGCCATCCTGCAGGCGGTGCTCGGTGATCGGGGCACCGTTGACGCGGGTGCCGTTGGTGGAGCCCAGGTCGACGACCGTCCAGCCCCCGCCGGAGGGGCGGATCTCGGCGTGGCGCCGGCTCACGCTGGTGTCGCTCACCCGGACGGTGGCGTCGGTGGCCCGGCCGATGGTGAGGGGCACGTCGCTGAGCGGGAATCGGCGGCCGTCGCCGAGCACGACCGAACCGCCGGCCGTGCCGCCAGCACCCTCCTTGAACCGGGCCGACAGCCCGAACGAGCCCACGCCGAGGTCGGCGTCCTTGTTCAGATGGACCTCGACGGGGCCCATGAAGACGTAGTTCTCCTCGCGGGCGTGGGTGCGGGCCTCGTCGGCCAGCGCCCGCAGCAGGCTCTCCTCGATCTCGGCGAACTGCGCGTAGTCGTCGGGTCCGAGGGTGATCGTGAAGTGGTTGGGCGCGGCCACGTTGCCCTGCACGTTCACCGTGCGCTGGTCGTCCATCTCCCGGATCAGGCGCCGTCCCAGCTCCACCGGACGCAGCGACGACTTGAAGGCGCGCGTGAAGACGCCCTCTACCAGGCGCTCCAGGCGCCGTTCGAACCCCTTCAGGCCCATCGAAGGCAGACACTACCCAGCAACCCCCTGCAGGGACCCCCGCCGGGTGAGCTAGCCTGTCCGAGCTTCTCGGGCGAGTGGCGGAATGGCAGACGCGCTGGCTTCAGGTGCCAGTGTCCGTAAGGACGTGGGGGTTCAAGTCCCCCCTCGCCCACCATCACGGCTTGTTTTCACCTACAAGCCCTTGAGATTTCAACCTCATCGTGAGCGGGCGCGGTAGTCGCCCGACGTGGCGGCTGGTGTCCGACGGCCCTGGGTTCTCGGATCAGCTGACCTTCGGTGCTTCGTGGGGCGGTTGGATCGGTTGGTGGCCCCAGGTGCTGATGCGGTCGTAGCGGCGGTTCTGGTTCCAGCCCTCGGTGACCAGTCGGGCGCCGTGGCCGACCTCGACCTGGAAGCCGGCCGGCGACGCGACGTAGAAGCTGAACATCTCGTCGTTGGGGTGATGACCGAGGCCGCTGGCGACGACACAACCGGCGTTCCAAGCTCGGTCGAAGGCGTAGCCGACGTCGTTGCGGTCGGCGACCTCGACCATCAGGTGGTGCAGCCGCTGCGGCAGGTCGAACGGTGCCCGGGCCAGCCCCAGCGAATGGTGCCGGGGGTTGCAGTGGTAGAAGCGGATCTCCAGCTCGATCCCGGCGGCGATCTCGGTCTCGACCCAGTCGGTCTGGCGCAGTCCGAGCCCCTCGGTCACGAAGCGGTGTGACGCCTCGAACTCGGTGGTGGCGAACACGACGTGGCCGAACCCCTCGCCCTCGGTCACGAACCCGCCGGCGACCAGCGGTGAGGCGAACGGCTGCTCGGCCTCGGCGAGGCCGAGGGCCACCTCGACCGGGACACCCCAGGGGGACTCGACGGACGCCAGCCGGTCGACCCGGCGGAGGTCGGCCTCCTCGGTGGTGGCGTGCACCACGCGGTAGCCGACGTGCTCCAACCTGGCCACCGTCGCTGCCCATTCGTCGGGGCCGGCGGCCTCGAACCCGAGGAAGCTGGCGTCGGCCCTCGGGCCCTTGGTCACGACGATCCGCCGTGTCTTGCTGTCGTTGCGCCAGGTGGCGGGATCGTCGCCCGGCACGAGACCCACGACGTCGGCCAGGAACCCGCCGAAGGCCGCCACGTCCGGTACTTCGACGCCGAGGTACCCCAGCTCCAGGTCACCCAGCAACGCGACCCCCGGTCGGGGCGGTGAAGCGGGTGCGGATGGTGCCGATGCCCTCGACCCAGCTCGTGAGGGTCTCGCCGGGCTGGAGGAAGCGGGGCGGTTGGCGGGTGAAGCCGACGCCGGCCGGTGTGCCGGTGAAGATGATGTCGCCGGGCAGCAGCGGAACGACGGCCGACAGCTCGGCGACCAGGTCCGACACCGCGAAGAGCAGGTCGCTGGTGCGGGCGTCCTGCATGGTCTCGCCGTCGATGCTGCAGCCGAGCGCCAGGTCGTCGGGGTCGTCGAGCTCGTCGGGCGTGATCACCCAGGGGCCGAGCGGGGCGAAGCCCCGGTGTGACTTGCCCAGGCTGAACTGGCCGCCGGCGGCGAACTGCAGGGTCCGGTCGGACAGGTCCTGGCCGACCGTGAGCCCGGCGACGTGCGACCAGCCGTCGGTGGCGGCCACCCGGTCGGCTCGGCGCCCGACGACGACGACCAGTTCCACCTCCCAGTCGACGGTGCCGTTGGGCAGCTCGACGTCAGCGAAGGGGCCGGTGATGCTCGCCGGGAACTTGGTGAACGTGGCAGGCACGGTGGGCAGGTCCATGCCGGACTCGGCGGCGTGGGACCGGTAGTTGAGCCCAATGCCGAACACCTGCCGGGGCGCCGGCACCGGCGCTCGCAGGTCGGCCTCGTCCAGCTTCACCGACGCCGCGGCGCTCAGGTCGAGGGCGGAGGCGAAGGCCCGGAAGGCGTCCCACTGGTCGTAGAGGCCCTGCACGTCAGGTCCGAACTTGCCGCCGGAGACCTCGGCGATGTCGACGCCCCGATCGTCGCGCCCGGGCACAACGAGCGTCGCGCGCCCACCAAGGTTGGCCAGCCTCATGTCGGCACCTCGGTGGGGTCGGGGGCGTCCCAGGGCACCGAGGCCGAGACCCAGTGGGTGATCGGCTCGGCCTGGTCGTTGCGATGGAGGTGCCGGGGCGGCTGGGCGAAGGTGGCGTAGGGCCGGCAGCGCAGGACCACCCGGCGCTCTTCGGCGGCCATGGCGGCGACGAACGGCCGAGCGTCCTCGGCCAGCGGTTCGCCCGACATGCGGCCGGCCACCGCCATCATCACGTCGACCACGACGTCCGGGTCGTCGTCGACCGAGGCATCGCAGTAGACCTGCAGGTAGGTGAAGGGCCAGCGCTCGTCGAGCACGCACAGGCTGACCTTGCCGAGTCGGTCGACCGCCTTGGCCTTGCCGCGGTCACGCATGGTCGACACCAGCAGCTCGTCGCCGTCGGTCGGCACGTAGTACACGACCGACATCGCCGGGCCGTCGGCCCGCCGAGCGGTTCCGAAGATGCAGGTGCGGTGGGTTCGGACGAACGTCCGCCGCTCCGACGGGAGCATGTCGCGGTCCGTGGACGGCGTGAACGGCTCCGTCTCCAGTGGCAGGATCTGCATGTTATCGGATGATAACATGGGCTGGTGCGCCGAACACGAGAGGACATCCGCCAGCGACTGCTCGATTCCGCGCTGGTGGAGTTCGGTGCCAAGGGGTTCGACGGCGCGTCGACCCGGTCGATCGCGCAGCGGGTCGACGCCCACCAGCCCCAGATCAACTACCACTTCGACTCGAAGGAGGCGCTGTGGGCCGCTGCCGTCGACCACCTCTTCGGCAGGCTCGGCGAGGAGCTGGCCGACCTGCCGCGGCCCGACGGCACCGACGACCCCGCCCGGCTGGCCGCGACGTTCGCCGAGGCGGTCCGACGGTTCGTCCGCTTCGCCGCCGCCCACCCCGAGCTCAACCGGATCATGGTGCACGAGGCCACCGAGGACAGCGACCGCCTCCGCTGGATGGTCGAGCGCCACGTCCGCCCGATGTACGACGCCATACGGGACGTGTGGCAGCGGCTGCGCGACGCCGGCATCGCCGCGCCGATCGATCCCGCCATGGTCCACTACGTGATCGTCGGCGCTGCCTCGCTGCCGTTCGTCAACGCACCCGAGGCCCGGCTGCTCACCGGCGCTGAGCCCACCGACCTCGCCTGGGTCGAGGCGCACGCAGACGGTCTCGTTGCCACCCTGCTGCCCGGCCTGCCCGATCCGTCGTTGAAGGTGGAGAGGTGACCTCCCCATCTCGTACCGCAGGCGCTGACCGGCCCGACCAGGTCCTGGCTCTCGGACCGGCTTTGCTCAGACGTCCGTGCCGCAGTCGTCGTCGTCGCTGCGATACTCCGATCGGATGTTGCAGTTCCTGCTCAATGCCATTCCGTCGAACATCGGTGGCTGGATCTACCTCATCGTGTTCCTCGCGTCGGCGGCGGAATCGGCCCTGCTCGTCGGGTTGGTGGTCCCCGGCGAGACCATGCTGCTGTTCGCCGGCGTGCTCGCATCGCGAGGGGAAGGCAGCGTCGGCATCTACATGCTCGTCGCCGTCGTCGGCGCCATCGTGGGTGACTCGATCGGCTATGAGCTCGGGCGTCATCTTGGCCCGCGGTTGCGCAGCGGCTTCATCGGTCGAGCCGTGGGCGACCAGCGATGGGAGCGAGCCGACCACTACCTGCGAGACCGCGGTGGGAGGGCCATCTTCTTCGGGCGCTGGGTGGCGGTGGTTCGAGCCATCGTCCCGGCCCTGGCCGGGGAGGCCCGGATGCCCTACCGCCGCTTCCTCAAGTGGAACGTCGCCGGGGCGGTCGTGGTCGGCGTGCTGCACGTGGGGCTCGGCTACCTCGCCGGTGAGAGCTATCGCGTCGTGGATCACTACCTGGGAATCGGCACGTGGGCGTTCCTGGGCGTGCTTCTCGTGATCGGAGGGGTGTACTGGTGGCGCCGTCGGCGATCACGACGCGCCACTCATCAACACGAACGAGTCTGACCCGCCGTCAGCCGGCGAGCAGCTTGCCGGCGTCCTCGATGCGGCTGGTGAGCCGGGGGACCTTGCGGCCCGCGTCGGTCTGGGCCAGCACGTCGTTGCCCACGGCCACCGCATCGTTGAGCAGGGCGACGGCGCCGGGATCGGCCGGGTCGGCCTCCCGGCCTCCGACCGTGGTGGCGGCCAGTCGCTGTGCGATCGACCCGGCGCTGGCCGCCAGCGCGGCGTGCTCGGGATGCCGGGAGAGGAACGTGACTGCCGACTCCAGCGCCTCCTCGAGGTTGGTGCGAGCTCGCTTGGCGTCGTGCACGGTGATGCCCATGGGGCGACGTTAGGTGCGCTCGACGACGTGCAGCGGTAGGGCCTACGGGCGCAGGTCGCGCCGAGTGACCAGGCGGGCGAGCTCGACCCGGGAATGGATCTCGAGCTTGCGGTAGATCTGGCGCAGGTGGAAGTCGATGGTGTGGCGCGAGAGGTAGACCCGCTCGCCCACCTCGGGGTTGGTGAGACCCGAGGCCACGAGATCGGCCACGTGTCCCTCGGTGTCGGTGAGGCTGGCCCAGCCCCGCACCGGGCGCCCGTCTCGCCCTGTCGGCCGAGTGGCGACATGGCGCAGCCGACCCCGCACCCGGGCAGCGTCGTGCGTGGCGCCTGCCGCCTCGTAGTGGGTGACGGCGGCGGCCAACCGCTCCCGGGCGCCCGCCTCGTCGCCGCGGTCGAGCAACACGACGGCTGCCTCCTCCATGGCCGACGCCTTGGCCCACGCCCGTGTGTGGCCGGCGGCGGCGCGGTCCAGCACGTCGGCATCGCGGTCGAGCACCCCGCGGGCGTGGTCGGCGCTGGCGGCCACGGTCCCGACCCCGGGGTTCATGGCGGCGACCAGCTCGGCACAGCTGGCGACCGTGGCCGCTTCCTTCGTCCGGCCCGCAGCGAGCGCGGCCCGGACGAACCAGGCGGCGGACGCCGGCTCCTCGACGAACAGGCGCCAATGGGCGACCGGCGCGGCATAGAGGTCGGCGGCATCGTCGACGACGACCGTTCGAAGCCCGTGGCGGCCGGCCTCGAGACGCGCCTCCACCCACACCCGCAGGGCCCGGCCGTACCCGATCCGGGGTCCCGCGCCTGGCGGCACGGCCCGGAGCTGGCGGGCCGCCTCATCGAGGTCGCCCCGCAGCAAGGCCACGTGGGCGCAGGTGAAATGGGCCAGGGGGACCAGGAGCGTGGTGCCCAGCGACTCCGACTCGGCCAGCGCCTGCTCCACCTCGGCCACGGCCTGGTCGAGGTGGCCCTCGGCCACGTGGAGGCAGGCCAGGAAGACGTGTGGGGCGTCGTTCCAGAGGACGTCGCCGACCTCGTCGATCTCGTCCCGGGCGGCGGTCAGGCAGTCGGCCGCCTCGCGGAGCTCGCCGACCGCGATGAGCATCGCCGTCAGGGCAACGCGGGGATGGATGCGGCGCGCTTCCTCGGCCCCGCCGTCGGCCCGCTGCACCGCGGCCTTGACGAAGCTGATGCTGTCGTTGACCCGCCCGTCGTCCCACGCCAGCAAGCCGAAGGCGAGCAGGGCGCCGGCGATGGCCGCGGGGTTGCTCTCAGCGAGCATGATCTGGGCCTGGCCCCGGGCAGCGTCCAGCTCGTCGGCCGCGAGGAGGCCCAGCAGCCGGGCCAGCTCGGCTCGCACGTGGAGCTCGTCGGGCAGATCGGGCTGCGCGAGGACGATGTCAGCCTCATCGACGGCGCCGGGCTGGCCGCTCACGAAGAGCAGGGTCGAGAGGGCGAGTCGGAGCCGGGCCCCCTCCTCGGCCAGAACGCGGTCATGCCGGAGGGCGGACTGAGCGACCTCGGCGGCATCGCCGTAGCGGCCGTCCAACACCAAGGTCTCCACGACGGCGACGGCATCATCGATCGCGTCGGGTTCGATTGGGGCAGCACTGTCGATGCAGGTGGACACAGCGTCCAGCCTCCTTCGGGCGCATCCCGGCGGCCATGTCCCGCTGGGACGAAACCGAGCCCGCTGGTTTCCGCCAGACCGACGAGTGCCGCGCGGTCTGTGGTCGAGTGGCTCTTTGGGGGGAGGCCCGTGCGTCCCTGAAGGACAGATGGCTACGCTCCGAAGCACACGAGAGGAGGCGGCGTGGGTAACACGACGAACGTCGGACTCCCCCTCGATCGCGCGGTGGGAGCGGGGTCGGCATTGGCTGATGACCCGGCCGTTCGTGAGCAGCTCTCCAACCTCCAGAGCCTGCTCGTGCTCTCCATGTTGATGGTGGAGAGCGGTGACGTGCCCCAGCTCCTGGAGCTGGCGGCCACGTCGGTGCGGTCGCTCGTGCCGGGGCGAATGGACGGCGTGTACCTGTCAGATGAAGGCGAGTGGTGCTTGCCGGCCGGGCCGTGCAGCACCGATCCGGGGCGGCGAGAGGTGGAGGCGCAGCTCGTGGCGCTGGGGGCCGGCGGGGGCCAGATCACCGTCCCCCCTGACGGCTGGGCGTGGGCGTATCCCTTGCGCAGCCTGGAGGGCCCGTTCGGCTATCTGGTGGCGGGGGCGGATGTCGCACCGAGCGCGGCAGAGCAGTTCCTGCTCCGGGTGCTGGCTCAGCAGATGGGCATTGCCCTGGCGAACACACGCGCCCACGCTCGCGAACGGGCCACGGCCGCCGAGCTGCGCGGCGCCAACGCGGTGTTGGCCCACGCCGTCGCCACCCTCGAGCAGACCACGGCCATCCACGATCGCCTCACGCGCGTGGCCATGACCGGCGAGGGTCAGGAGGGCATCGCCAGGGCGCTGCACGAACTCACCGGATACTCGGTCGCCGTTGAGGACCGGTACGGCAACCTCCGGGCGTGGGCCGGGCCCGCCCGGCCCGACCCGTACCCGAAGGACGATCCGTCCAGCCGGGAGCAGCTCCTCGGCCGCCTGGCCGAAGAGGGCCCATCGCTGCGCCACGGCGGCCGCTTGCTGGCGTTGGCGCGCCCGGCCATCGACGTGCTCGGCGTGCTCGTGCTGATCGATCCCACCGGTACGGCCGGGGAGGTGGCCCACGTCGCGCTCGAGCACGGCGCGGTTGTCCTGGCCGTGGAGCTGGCCCGCCTGCAGAGCATGGCCGAGACCGAGGTGCGGGTCGGCCGCGATCTCGTGGAGGAGCTGCTCACCGGCATGGACGAGGAGCGGGCCCAGGAGCGGGCCCAGGCCCTTGGCTATGACCTCGGACGGCCTCACCGGGTCGCCGTCGTGCGGTGCCAACCTCCGGAGAAGAGCAGCGACGTCTTCTTCCATGCCGTGCGACGGGTGTCGCGTGACGCCGGCATCGGCGAGCTCCTGGTGAGTCGTGGTCGCGCCGTCGTCGTCCTGGCCCACACCGATACCGACTGGGAGCAGTTCCGGCTGGCGGTAGCCGGCGAGCTGGGTCGCACGATGTGCCAAGTGGGCGTCGGAGGGAGTTGTGGGCGGCCGGCCGACTTCCCGCGGTCCTACGGGGAGGCCGTGCTGGCCATGAAGGTGCAGGACATCGCCGGTAACAGCGAGCAGGCCACCTCGTTCGACGACCTTGGCGTCTACCGCATCCTCGCCAACGTGCAGGACACGGCCGGCATCGATCGCTTCGTCCGGGAGTGGTTGGGCGCTCTGCTGGACTACGACGCCCACCGAGGAGGTGAGCTGGTGTTGACCTTGTGCCGGTTCCTCGACAGCGGTCGGCACCACGAGACCGCGGCCCGGGCCCTCAACGTCCACCGCAGCACGCTGAAGTACCGCCTCAGACGAATCCGCGAGGTCAGCGGGCACGACCTCGGGGTGCCGGAGACGGCGTTCAACCTCCAGCTGGCCACCCGTTCCTGGCAGACGCTGAGGGCCCTGACGCTGGCCGACTGACCGCACCGGGGGTTCGGGACCACGCGTTCGCGGGATGTGCGCCCCTCACGGCCGGCGCGAACCTGCCTTCGATGGCCGGAGCGGATGCAGTTGAACCTGTGCTTCATGCTGTTCGGGAGCACCACACGCGGATGGCCGGCCTGCTGCAGGCCCTCGAGGGGCTCGGCCGGGCGGCGGCCGACATCGGCGTGGACGCAGGGTTCCTCGGCCTGACGCTGGCCCGGCTGGAAGCCGACGAGGACGAGCTGCTGCGGCTGACGTCACAGCTGGGTCCGGCGTGAGCGCAGTCGGGGCGGTCGAGCTCGAGGTCGGGCGAGGCGGTTTCGCCGCTGCCGTCCGCGAGCTCCCGGCCGACCTGTCGGGCGTGTCCGGTGACTGGAGTGACCTGCTGACCTTGCCGGACGGCGCGATGGCCGTGGTCGTCGGCGACGCCGCCGGTCACGGACCACAGGCCCGCCCCGTGAAGGACGCCCTGCGCCCAGCCCTGCGCCGCCTGGCCCGGAGCGGCGCAGCACCCGCCGACCTGCTGGCCAACCTCCGCCCGGTGCTGGAGCTGCTCGACGGCATCTTCGCGACAGTCGTATGCACGGCGGTGACGTCGGATGGGCGGATCGTCGTGGCCAATGCCGGCCACCCGCCCCCGCTGGTCCTGCGCGCTGACGGCTCGGTGCGGTTCCTGACCGAGAACCTGCAGCCGCCGCTGGGCGCGCCGTACGAGCGGGCCGAGCCGGTGGTGCAGACGGTGTGCCTCCAGCCGGGCGACACGCTCGTCCTCTACACCGATGGCGTCGTCGACCATCACGACAACCAGTTGGACCGGGGGCTGGCCCGTCTCGCCGCCACGGCCCTCCGGTCGCGCCACGCCCCCCTCGACCACCTGTGCCGCCGCCTCGTCGCTCTGGGCGACCCGGCCGACGACCGGACCGTGCTGGCCGTGCGCCGGCGCCCTGCTTCCCAGCCGAACCCCTGACGAGGAGATCTCCATGTTGATGCGCTTCGATCCGTTCCGTGAACTCGACCGCGTGGGCCAGCTGCTCGGCCAGCCGGGTGAGCCCCGCGCCCACACGATCCCGATGGACGCCTACCGCGAGGGCGACCAGCTCGTCGTCCAGTTCGACATCCCGGGCGTCGACCCCGAGGCCATCGACCTCACGGTCGAGCGCAACGTGGTCACCCTGCGCGTCGAGCGCCGGTGGCAACCGGCCGAGGGCCAGGAGGTCCTGATCAACGAGCGACCGCAGGGCACGTTCACCCGTGAGCTCTTGCTGGGGGACAACCTCGACCCCGAGAACGTCGAGGCCTCCTACGACAACGGCGTGCTGACGCTCATGATCCCCGTGGCCGAGCAATCGAGGCCCCGGAAGGTGATGGTGGCTGGTCACGAACACGAGCAGCAAGAGGTGACGGCCCAGTCCCGTGAGCAACAGCAGCAGCAGGTGACCGCCCAAGCACAGTCCCAACAGCCCGCCTCCAGCGGGACCTGAGGAGGACACATGGCCAAGGCAGTCGGCATCGACCTGGGCACGACCAACTCGGTCATCGCGACCGTCGAGGGCGGCCAGCCCACCGTCATCCCCAACGCCGAGGGACAGCGCACCACCCCGTCGGTCGTGGCGTTCACCGACAACGGTGAGCGTCTCGTCGGCCAGGTGGCCCGCCGCCAGGCGATCCTGAACCCGAAGGGGACGATCTCGTCGATCAAGCGGTTCATCGGCCGCAAGATCGACGAGGTCCAGAGCGAGATCGAGACCGTGCCCTTCGACGTGGTGGACGGACCCGACGGAGCCGTCCGCGTCAAGGTGCGCGACAAGCTCTACGCCCCCGAGGAGATCTCGGCGATGATCCTGCGCAAGCTGGCGGAGGACGCCTCGAAGTTCCTCGGTGAGCGGGTGACCGAGGCGGTCATCACCGTTCCCGCCTACTTCAACGACGCCCAGCGCCAGGCCACGCGCGATGCCGGCAAGATCGCCGGTCTCGAGGTGCTCCGCATCATAAACGAGCCCACCGCGGCGGCCCTGGCGTACGGACTGGACCAGCGGTCGGACGAGACCGTGCTGGTGTTCGACCTCGGCGGCGGCACGTTCGACGTCAGCATCCTCGACGTGGGCGAGGGCGTGGTCGAGGTGCGGGCCACCTCCGGCGACACTCATCTCGGCGGTGACGACTTCGACCGCCGGCTCGTCGACCTCATGGCCGACGAGTTCCAGCGCGACAACGGCATCGACCTGCGCCAGGACCCGCAGGCCCTGCAACGCCTGTTCGAGGCGGCCGAGAAGGCCAAGGTCGAGCTGTCGCAGGTGACCCAGACGCAGGTGAACCTGCCGTTCATCACCGCCGACGCCTCTGGGCCCAAGCACCTGGTGATGACGATCATGCGCTCGACGTTCGAGGAGATCACCGCTGATCTGCTCGATCGGTGCATGGGACCGGTGCAGCAGGCCATGGCCGATGCCAAGGTCACGGCCAACGACATCGACGAGGTCATTCTCGTCGGCGGGTCGACCCGTATGCCCGCCGTGCAGAACCTGGTCCGCCGCCTCACGGGTGGCAAGGACCCGAACATGACGGTGAACCCCGACGAGGTCGTGGCAGTCGGAGCGGCCATCCAGGCGGCGATCATCAAGGGCGAGGTCAAGGACGTCCTGCTGCTCGACGTCACGCCGCTGTCGCTCGGCGTGGAAACCATGGGCGGGGTCATGACCAAGCTCATCGACCGCAACACGACGATCCCGGCCCGGCGCACGGAGACGTTCAGCACGGCCGAGGACAACCAGCAGGCCGTCGACGTCGTCGTGCTCCAGGGTGAGCGGGAACGGGCCGCCGACAACCGGGTCCTCGGGCGGTTCCGCCTTGAAGGCCTCCGGCCGTCGCGCCGGGGCGAGACCCAGATCGACGTGACGTCCGAGATCGACGCCAACGGGATCCTCCACGTGACGGCGCGGGACAAGGACACCGGGGCCGAGCAGGGGGTGACCATCACCGAGAGCTCGAACCTCGACTCCGCCGACATCGACCGCATGGTGAAGGAGGCCGAGGAGCATCGGGCGGAGGACGCACGGATCCGTGAGGAGATCGACGCTCGCAACGAGCTCGACGCCATCGCGTACCAGGTCGAGCGTCGGCTGTCCGAGCTGGGCGACCAGGCGCCGATGCACGAGAAGGCCCGGGCCGAGCAGCTCGTGGAGCAGGCCCGCAACGCCGTGAAGGAAGCTGCGCCGCTCGACACTGTCCGGCCGCTGATCGGCGAGCTCCAGCAGGTGTTCCACTCCCTGGGTGCCGCGACCGGCGGTGGTGCCGGGCCCGACGTCGACCTCACCGACCAGCCCCAGTCCTCGTCCGATGACGACGTCATCGACGCCGACTTCACCGTGAGCTAGCCATGGCCGAGCCGGAGACCGAGGCCCGGGAGGATTCGCCCGAGGTCGTGGAGGAACAGGCTCGCCCGCCCGACGAGGCGAGCCGACCGCCGGACGATGCCGGGCCACCGCCGGACGAAGCGCTGGTGCGGGCGCTGGCCGACCTGGACAACCTCCGCAAGCGGTTCCAACGGGAGGTCGCCCGAGAGCGCGCCGCTGAGCGCGAGCGGGTGGCTGCCCAGTGGTTGCCGGTCGTCGACAACCTCGAGCGCTCGCTGCAGTACGCGGACGAGGAGCGGGCCGCCGATGCCGTGCTCGAAGGCGTCAGCGCCGTGCTCGACCAGGCGCTGGGGGTCCTGGCCCAGCTCGGCTACCCCCGTTACGACGACATCGGTGAGGCCTTCGACCCCGAACGCCACGAGGCCGTCGGTTCGGTCGCCAGCGAGGCGCCGGCCAACTCCATCGTGACCGCCGTTCACCCCGGCTACGGCAGAGCCGGGTCGGTGTTGCGTCCGGCCGGCGTGATCGTCGCCCAGGGGCGCTAGGTGGCCGACCGGGCCGACTTCTACGACGTGCTCGGCGTCGGCCGAGGCGCCAGCTCCGAGGAGATCCAGCGCGCCTACCGCAAGTTGGCCCGGACCTACCACCCCGACGTGAACAAGGACCCGACGGCCGAGGCGAGGTTCGCCGAGGTGGCCGAGGCCTACGACGTCCTGTCCGACCCCGACACGCGCAAGCGATACGACGCCTTCGGCCACGACTTCCGCCAGGTGCCCGAGGGCGTCGACGCCGCGCAATGGGCCCAGCGGGGCCGGGCGCCGGCGGGCGGTCAGCGGGTCCAGTGGTCGTCGACCGACTTCGACGACATCGACCTGTCTGACTTGTTCGGCGAGATGTTCGGCGGCGGCCGGCGCCGGCCCCGTGCCCCGGTACGCGGTGCCAACCAGGAGGTCGAGGTCGAGCTGCCCCTCGAGGACGCCTACCGCGGCGCCACGCGGACGATCACCCTCACGGGCCCCGACGGTCCCCGTCGCCTCGACGTGAACATCCCCGCCGGCGTGGTCGACGGCCAGCGCATCCGGCTTCGCGGCCAGGGTTCGAGAGGCCCGGGCGGCGGACCGCCCGGCGACCTCTATCTCATCGTCGACCTGGCGCCGAGCAAGCGCTACCGGGTGGAGGGTCGCGACGTCTACGTCGAGCTCCCGATCGCGCCGTGGGAGGGGGCGCTCGGCACCTCGGCGCCGGTGCACTACCCGGGCGGGACGGCCACCGTGAAGGTGCCGGCCGGCACCTCATCGGGTCGGCGTCTGCGACTCAAGGGAAGGGGCATCCCCGACCCGAAGGGCACGCCCGGCGACCTCTACGCAGAGGTCCGCATGGTGGTGCCGAGGAAGCTGTCGGACGACGAGCAACGCCTGTTCGAGGAGCTGGCCCGCGTATCCAGCTTCGACCCCCGGAGATCACGATGACGACAACGGTGCTGGTGCGCCGCACCCGCCTCGACCTCGAGACCTTCGCCCGAGCGAGCGGGCTGCATCCCGAGCTCGTACGACGCCTCGTCGCCCTGGGCTTGTTGGAGGCGACGCGGGGCCCGGCCGGCGAGCTGCGGTTCCCCCCCGCCCAGCTCGCGGCCGCCGCCCGCCTGGAGCGGCTCCGCGCCGGCCTGTCGCTCAACTACGCCGCCCTCGGTGTGGTGGTGGATCTGCTCGACCGCATCGAAGTGCTGGAAGCCGCCCTTCGCACCCGACCACGAACCGGAGGATCGCCGTGGATCTCGAGCGCCTGACCCAGAAGTCGCAAGAGGCGCTGCAGGACGCCCAGACCAAGGCCCTGCGCTTCGGGCACACCGAGGTGGATGGGGAGCACCTCCTCCTCGCCCTGCTCGACCAACCGGAGGGCCTGACGCCCCGGCTGCTCGCCGCGGCCGGCGCCGACCCCGACCGGCTGAAGGCCGACCTGGAGGCCGAGCTGGCCCGACGGCCGAAGGTCACGGGCCCGGGCGCTTCGCCCGGTCAGGTGTTCATCACCCAACGCCTGTCCCGCCTGCTGGACAGCGCCGAGCAGCAGGCCAAGCGGCTGAAGGACGACTACGTCTCCGTCGAGCACCTCGTCGTGGCCCTCCTCGACGAGGGCTCGTCCACCGCTGCCGGCCGGCTGCTGGCCCAGCACGGGATCACGCGGGACGCCTTCCTCCAGGCGTTGACGTCGATACGAGGCAACCAGCGGGTGACGTCGGCCATGCCCGAGGTGGCGTACGAGGCGCTCGAGAAGTACGGGCGGGATCTGGTGGCCGACGCCCGTTCCGGCCGGCTCGACCCGGTCATCGGCCGCGATGCCGAGATCCGTCGCACCGTCCAGATCCTCTCCCGCAAGACCAAGAACAACCCGGTGCTGATCGGTGATCCGGGCGTGGGCAAGACGGCCATCGTCGAGGGCTTGGCCCAACGGATCATGCGCGGCGACGTGCCCGAGGGGCTCAGGGACAAGACGGTGTTCGCGCTCGACATGGGCTCCCTGGTGGCCGGGGCCAAGTACCGCGGCGAGTTCGAAGAGCGCCTGAAGGCCGTGCTCACCGAGGTCACGGCGGCCGAGGGTCGGATCCTTCTGTTCATCGACGAGGTCCACAACGTGGTGGGCGCCGGCGCCGCCGAGGGAGCCATGGACGCCGGCAACATGCTCAAGCCCATGCTGGCCCGCGGCGAGCTGCACCTCATCGGCGCGACCACGCTCGACGAGTACCGCAAGCACATCGAGAAGGACGCGGCCCTCGAGCGCCGGTTCCAGCCCGTACTGGTCGACGAGCCGAGCGAGGAGGACGCCATCTCCATCCTCCGCGGCCTGCGTGAGCGCTTCGAGGTCTTCCACGGCGTCGGGATCCAGGACACCGCCCTGGTCGCCGCCGTGGTCCTGTCCCATCGTTACATCTCCGACCGGTTCCTCCCGGACAAGGCCATCGACCTGGTCGACGAGGCGTGCGCCATGCTGCGCACCGAGATCGACTCGATGCCGGCCGAGCTCGACGAGCTGACGCGGCGCGTGACCCGCCTCGAGATCGAGGAGGCGGCGCTCGCCAAGGAGAAGGACAGGGCCAGCAAGGACCGGCTGGAGGAACTGCGCAGGGAGCTGGCCGACCTGCGCTCGGAGGCCGACGCCATGCGAGCCCAGTGGGAGGCCGAGCGCCACGCCCTCAAGAAGGTGCAGTCGCTGCGCGAGGAGATCGAGCGCATCCGCCAGCAGGCCGACGCCGCCGAGCGGGCCTACGACCTCAACACGGCCGCCGAGTTGCGCCACGGGAAGCTGCCCGAGCTCGAGCGCCAGCTCAAGGCCGAGGAGGAGCGGTTGGCCGCCAAGCAAGGGACCCACCGGCTGCTCCGCGAGGAGGTGACCGAGGCCGAGATCGCCAACATCGTCTCCCGGTGGACCGGCATCCCGGTGAGCCGCCTCCAGGAGGGGGAGCGGCAGAAGTTGCTCCGGCTCGACGAGATCCTCCACGAGCGGATCATCGGCCAGGACCAGGCCGTGCAGCTGGTGACCGACGCCATCATCCGGGCCCGATCGGGCATCAAGGACCCCCGCCGCCCGATCGGTTCGTTCGTCTTCCTCGGCCCGACCGGCGTCGGGAAGACCGAGCTGGCCAAGGCCCTGGCCGAGGCGCTGTTCGACACCGAGGAGAACATCGTCCGCATCGACATGAGCGAGTACCAGGAGCGGCACACGGTGAGCCGCCTGGTCGGTGCCCCTCCGGGCTACGTGGGCTACGAGGAGGGTGGCCAGCTCACCGAGGCCGTGCGGCGCAAGCCCTACTCGGTGCTGTTGTTCGACGAGATCGAGAAGGCCCACGCCGACGTGTTCAACACGCTGCTGCAGGTCCTCGACGACGGCCGGCTGACCGACGCCCAGGGCCGGACGGTCGACTTCCGCAACACCGTGATCATCATGACGTCGAACATCGGCTCGATCTACCTGCTCGACGGGCTCACCCCCGACGGCCAGATCGCAGCCGACGCCGAGGCCCGCGTCATGGCCGAGTTGCGGGGCCACTTCCGCCCCGAGTTCCTCAACCGCATCGACGACATCGTGCTGTTCAAGCCGCTCACCGAACAGGAGATCGAGCGCATCGTCGACCTCCAGCTCGATGACGTGCGCAGCCGCCTGGCCGACCAGCGGATGTCGATGGAGGTGACGGAGGACGCGCTGCGCCTCATCGCCCACGAGGGCTACGACCCGGTGTACGGCGCCCGCCCGCTCAAGCGCTTCATCGCCCACGAGGTGGAGACCCGGATCGGCCGGGCCCTGCTCGGGGGTGCCATCCAGGAGGGCGCCGTGATCCGGGTCGAGGTCCGGGACGGCGAGCTGGTCATCACCTGGGGAGACGCCCCGACCGCGGCGCCCGAGCAGGAGCTGGTCGGCGTCTGATGGAGGGGTTCGGCGATCCCAACCCGTGCGGCCAAACGTGGAGGTTGCCGCGATGATCCTGTACGACGTCGGTGACCGCCGGAGCTTCGCCATTCGAGGCGCCGCCGCCGTGCTGTTCGGTCTGGTCACCCTGATCTGGCCGGGACTCACGCTCACCGCGCTGATCCTGCTGTTCGGCGCCTTGGCCCTGATCGACGGCGTGTCGATGCTGGTCGCCGCCTTCACCAGCGGGTCGCACGACGGGACATCCAAGGCCCTCGTCGTCCTCATCGGCCTGGCCGGCGTGGCCGCCGGCATCATCACGTTCGTTTGGCCCGGCATCACCGCCCTGGCTCTGCTCTTCGTCGTCGCCGGGTGGGCGTTCGTCACCGGCGTGCTCGAGATCGTGGCCGCGGTGCGGCTGCGGCGTGAGCTTCGCGGCGAGTGGCTCCTGGCCGTGGCCGGCGTGCTGTCGGTGCTGTTCGCCGTCCTCCTCGTGATCACCCCGGGCGCCGGCGCCCTGGTGATCACGTGGCTGATCGGCTGGTACGCGATCTTCGCCGGCGTCGTGCGCCTCGCGCTGGCATGGCGGCTGCGCCAGCTCGATCCCCGCACGGGTCGTCGCCCGTTCACTCGGACGGTCATGCCATGACCTTCGCCACCCCCGAGCACCACCTCAGCGACCAGGAGATCAAGCGGACATGAACGTGCCCGAGTCCATCACCGCAGTCGTGGTGCCCCTCGACGGCTCGAGCTTCTCGCTGCTCGCCCTGCCGATCGCCGACTGGTTGGCGGGGGCGCTCGATGCCGAGATCCACCTGCTCAGCACCGTCGACACGGTCGAGGAGATCCCCGAGCGGGAGCGAGCGCTCGCCGATGTCGAGCTGCCGGGCCGGCGGGTCCGTCGCGCGGTCGTGGTCGACCGCGACCCGGCCGGCGAGATCCACGAGACGCTCCGGCGGCTGGGCTCGGCGGTGGCCTGCATGGCCAGTCACGGCCGGGGCCGATCTGCCGCCCTGTTGGGCTCGGTGGCAGTCGACGTGGTGGCCCGGGGCCACGACCCGATCGTCGTCGTCGGGCCCGAGGTCGACCAGGCGTGGCCGGGGGAGGGCGTGGTGGCAGCGGTCGACCCCACGTCGGCCTCGGTCGTCACCGTGCTCCCGGCGGCCCTGGGCTGGGGCCGACTGCTTCGGGAGCCGGTCCGGGCCGTCACCGTGGCCGAGCCGGTGCCGGAGCCGGTGGGCGCCGGGCCGGTCCGCCGCCGGTTCGGCCCGTCGGGCGACGTGGAGGACCGTCTGCGCCAGGTGGTCGAGCCCTACGCGTCGAGCAGCCCGGTCGAGGTCGAGCCCGTGACCGTGTGGGATCCGATCCGCCCGGCCGACGGGGTGGTGACGTACCTGCGGTTCAACCCGGCGTCGCTGGTCGTCGTTGGCGCCCACGCCCGCGCGGGCATCCACCACCTGCTCGACAACAGCGAGCCGGCCGTCGTGGTCCGGCGGTCGGTCTCGCCCGTGCTGCTGGTGCCGCTGCCGTGAGGAGGCTTCGATGACCGACGTAGTGGTGTGCCCGCACTGCGGCACCAAGAACCGGGTGCCGGCGGCGAGCGAGGGCATCCCGCGCTGCGGCAACTGCCACAACCCGCTCCCGTGGCTGGCCGAAGCCGACGACGCCACCTTCACCGACGTGGCCGTGAAGTCCGGTCTGCCGGTGCTGCTCGACCTGTGGGCGCCGTGGTGCGGGCCGTGCCGGGCGGTGAGCCCAGCGCTCGAGGAGCTGGCCCGGGAGTTCGCCGGCAAGGTCAAGCTGGTGAAGGTCGACGTCGACCAGTCGCCCTCGGTGGCCCGGCGCTTCGAGGTCCAGGGCATCCCCACCCTCGTGGTCCTCGACCACGGCGAGGTGGTGGCCCGCCAGACCGGCGCCGCCCCGGCCGCGGCCCTGCGCCAATGGCTCGAGGGGGCGCTGGCCAAGGCGCCGGCGGGAACCTAGGTTGCCGTGATGGAGGTCTGCTCCCACCTCGGCCAGATGCGTGACGTGACGCCCTCGGCGCCCGGCTGTGAGGACTGCCTGGCTGCCGGCCGGCGTGACTGGGTCCACCTTCGGATGTGCATGTCGTGTGGTCACGTCGGCTGCTGCGACCAGTCGCCCGGCAAGCACGCCACCAAGCACTTCGGTGGCACCCAGCACCCGATCATCCGCTCGTTCCAGCCCGGGGAGCGGTGGCTGTGGTGCTACGTCGACGAGGTCATGCTCGAACCGGTCGACTGAAAAACGTGCTGCCTCCTTGCGCCGGGACCTCGCGCGACGCCTACAGGCGCCGCACTTGGCAGGTTGCGAGGTGGTCGTCGACGAGCCCGCACGCCTGCATGGCGGCGTAGGCCGTGGTCGGGCCCACGAAGCGGAAGCCGCGGGCCTTGAGCGCCTTGGCCAGGGCCTTGGACTCGGGCGTCGTCGACGGCACGTCGTGGAGCCGCTCGGCAGGAGCGTTGGGCGTCGTGGGGGCGAACGACCAGAGCAGGTCGGGCAGCGACGTGCCGGCATCGCGGAGGTCGAGCACGGCCCGGGCGTTGGCGATGGTCGCCCCGATCTTGGCCCGGTTGCGCACGATGGCGGCGTCTCCCAGCAACCGCTCGACGTCGGCCGGCCCGTACTCGGCCACCACCTCGGGATCGAAGCCGGCGAACGCGGCCCGGAAGCCCTCTCGCTTGCGGAGGATGGTGATCCACGACAGGCCGGACTGGAACGCCTCGAGCGAGATGCGCTCGTACAGCCCCCGCTCGTCGCGCACGGCCACGCCCCACTCCTCGTCGTGGTACCGCTCGTAGATCGGATCACCGTCGCCGAAGCACCGCATGACGTGGAGGCTACGGTCGACGGAATGAGTGATTGGAACCAGCAGGTGATCGACGAGTTCCGGGCCAACGCCGGGAAGGTGGCCCAGTTCGGCGATGCCGACATGGTGATCGTCCACCACACCGGGGCAAAGAGCGGCGTGGCGCGGCAGACGCCCCTGGTGGCACGCGTCGATGGCGACGACGTGATCATCTTCGCCTCGAAGGCCGGGGCGCCGACCCACCCCGACTGGTTCCACAACCTGGTGGCCAACCCGTCGGTTCGCCTCGAGATCGGCACCGAGACGCGTGACGTCGTAGCCCGGGTCGCCGAGGGCGACGAGCGCGATCGCCTGTGGGAGCGCCAGAAGCAGGAGATGCCCGGCTTTGCCGAGTACGAGAAGACCGCCGGCGCCCGCCAGATCCCGGTCGTCGTCCTCGAGCCGGCGAGCTAGGCGCCCCGGGGGACCTCGAACCAGACCGTCTTGCCCCGTTCGTGGGTGATGATCCCCCAGTTCGAGCTCAGCATCGCCACCAGCCCCAGGCCCCGGCCGGACTCGGCGTCAGCGCTGGCGTGCCGGGGCCGGAGCGGCCGGTCGTCCTCGTCGGAGACGCTGACCCGGACCACGTCGGGGAACAGCTCGACGCCGAGGTGGCACGACGTGCGGGCGTGGGCCACCACGTTGGTGACCAGCTCGCTGGTGAGCAGCACGAGCGTGTCGAGGGCGGCGTCGGGCACCTCGGTCACGAGGGCGGAGGTCACCGCCTCCCGCGCCCGGCCGGCGCTGCGGGGCTCGGCCGGCAGCTCCTTCTCGAGCACCGCCTCCACCGCCTCGAGCACCGTGGCCAGCCGGTGGATGTCGGCGGCCAGCGTCGGCACGTTGCGGCCCTTCTCCAGATAGCCGACGGCGCCGGCCTGCTCGGCGACCGGGCCCATCTGGTCGACCGGGAAGCTGGAGAGGATCACGACCCGCACCCCGGGAGCGGCCTGACGCAGCGTCGGCAGCGCCGTGAGGCCGTCCATGATCGGCATCGTCAGGTCGAGTACGACGACGTCGGGCTGGTGCTCGGTGACGAGGGCGATGGCCTCCCTGCCATCCGCCGCCTCGCCCACCACCTCGAACCGGCCGTCCTGCTCCATCACGAGGCGCAGGAGGGCCCGGATGTCCTCGACGTCGTCGACGAGGACCGTGCGCAGGCGGGCGGCCGGGGTCGGCGTACGGGGGGCGGGTCGGGCGTCGATCGCTCCAGTGTGGTGGCTGAAGGTCGGTCGCCGCTTCATGGGGGAAACCTGCGTCGATTGCTCAACGTCGAGCCCGATCGTGACGAGAAGAAGGTGGGATGACGACGACGGACGAGGGCGCGGTGGCGCGTGACGTCCCGGACGCGGGGTCGGAGATCTTCTGCCTCCTCGATGCCGACGCGCGGGTCCTGCACGTGTCGGAACAGACCAAGCTGCTGCTGGGCACGACCGATGACGCCGTGATGGGCGAGTCGGGTTTCCGCAACATCCACCCAGCCGACCTCGACCGGGCCATGGATGCCTTCGCCGCCGCCACGGCCGCCCCGGACGAGCGCGTCGAGCTGCGGGTTCGGGCCCGCCCCCTCGTGGGCGCCTGGCGGGAGCTCGACCTGACCGTGGTCAACCTGCTCCACGATCCCGCGGTCCGGGCGATCGTCATCTCGGGCGATGACGTCACCGCCCAGCGGCGGGCCGCGGTGGCCGGGTCCCTCGAGACCCGGCTGCTCGACTCCCTCCCAACGGCGGTGGTGGTCACAGACGACGCAAGCGTCGTCGTGCTGTGGAACCGACGGGCCACCGAGCTGTACGGCTACCAGCCGGAAGAAGCGCTCGGCCACGACATCAACGAGCTGACGATCGCGGCGCCGTCCGAGCTCCGCACCTCGATCCTCGCCACCGTCGCCGAGGACGGCAGGTGGAGTGGCGAGTTCGTCACCAGCCGCAAGGACGGGACGGCCATCCCCATCCTCGCTACCCTCGAGAAGCTCGATGCGCCGGAGATCGGCTTCCACGGCTTGGTCGGGGCGTCGATGGACAACTCCGAGCGTCGTGCCCTTCAGGTGACACTCGCGCACCAGGCCCTGCACGACCCCCTGACCGGTCTCCCGAACCGCGCACTGTTCCTCGACCGGCTCGACCGGGCGCTGACCCGTCTGCGCCGGCATCCGGGGACCATCGCCGTGCTCTTCGTCGACCTCGACCGGTTCAAGATCGTCAACGACACGTACGGGCACCACGCCGGCGACGAGATCCTCCAGGCGGTGGGCTCGTTGTTCGAAGGCGTGCTCCGCTCCGAGGACACGGTGGCTCGCATGGGCGGCGACGAGTTCGCCGTGTGCTGCGAGCAGCTGACCGGCCCGGCCGAGGCCGTGGCCCTGGCCGAGCGCCTCACCGCCTCCGTGTCCCATCCCTTCCTGGTCGCGGGCCGCGCGTTCTACGTCACGCCCAGCGTCGGGATCGTGCTCGGCACCGGGGTGCCGGGGGAGACCGCGTCGACGCTGCTACGTGACGCCGACGCGGCCATGTACCACGCCAAGGATCGAGGCCGGGGCCGCATCGAACTGTTCGATCACGGCATGCGCTCCGAGGCGCTGCGCAAGGCCCAGGTGGCCAGCGAGCTGCGACACGCGCTCGATCGCGGCGAGCTCGTCCTCCACTACCAGCCGATCGTGCGACTCAGCGACGGTGCCCTCACCGGTTTCGAGGCCCTCCTGCGATGGGACCACCCCGAGCTCGGCATGCTGTTGCCGAGCTCGTTCATGGACGTGGCCGAAGACACCTTTCTCATCGTCCCCATCGGGGCGTGGGTGCTGGACGAAGCCGGACGGCAGCTGGCGGCGTGGCGCGACGAGCTGCCCGAGCACCCCATCACGATCAGTGTCAACCTGTCGGCTCGCCAGATCGCCGACCCCCACCTCGTCGCCACCGTGGGCGAGACGTTGGCCCGCCACCAGCTGGAGCCGTCCCGGCTCTCGCTCGAGATCACCGAGTCCACACTCATGGAGGACGCCGAGGTCTCGCTGGCCACCCTGCGAGAGCTCAAGGCCCTCGGCGTGCAGCTCGCGATCGACGACTTCGGCACCGGCCATTCGTCGCTGGCCTACCTGAAGCGGTTCCCGGTCGACTTCCTGAAGATCGACCGCTCGTTCGTTGCCGGTCTCGACCGCGAGAGTGAGGACGCGGTCATCGTGAAAGCCGTCGTCGACCTGGGCCGGGCCCTCGGGTTGGTCGTGGTTGCGGAGGGCGTGGAGACCGATGGACAGTTGGCCGAGCTCGAGCGCATCGGCTGCGAGCTGGCCCAGGGCTATCGGTGGTCGATGCCGTGCCCGCCCGGCGACGCCGTGCAGCTGGCGTCGGGCTGGGCGCCAACCACCGCCACCCATCCGGTTGCGGCGGCCCTGGCCCAGGCCGAGGAGCCGGCCGTCCTGTCCACGGGCGAGGTGCTCTCGGTGTTGACCCACGAGCTGGTCACGCCCCTCACCGTCGTCAAGGGCCAGTGTGAACGCCTGGCCACGCTGGTGGCCGACATCCCCAAGGCCGCCGAGGTGGTGGCGGCCGTGGCCCGGAACGCGGAGCGCATCGAGCACCTGGTCGCCACCCTGGCCGACGCCCAGCAGCTCGATGCCGGCACCGTCAGCCTTCGCGTCACGCCGTTCGACCTGGTCGAGCTGGTGGAGGACGTGGTGCACCTTGCGGTGCCCGAGGACCGCGTCGTCGAATTGGCGGGCGCGGCGGCCGTGCACGTGGAGGCCGACGGACGCCGGGTCGAGCAAATCATCGTCAACCTGCTGACCAACGCCCACAAGTTCAGCCCGCCCGGGACCCCGATCGTGGTGTGGTTCGAGGCCGACGAGGACGAGGTCACCGTGATCGTGGCTGACGAGGGACCGGGTGTGGCCCCCGAGCGGGCGGGCGACATCTTCCGGAAGTTCGCCCGCTTGGAGCGGAACAAGAAGGGCGTGGGCCTCGGCCTGTTCATCTCCCGCCGCCTCGCCCGGGCGCACGGCGGGGACCTGCACTACCGGCGCCGCCGGCCCCAAGGCTCGGAGCTGGTGCTCACGCTCCCGCGCCGAACCAGCCCCTGACTCGCTAGCTCGCGAAGCGGTAGCCGACGCCTCGCACGTTGTGGATCCACTTCGGGTTGGTGGGGTCGGTCTCCAGCTTGAGGCGGACTCGGCGCACGTGCTCCGTCACGGTGGCGGGCACCTGCCAGTCCTCGGACGAGCCCCACACCTCGCTCAACAGCTCCTGGCGGGAGAACACACGGCGGGGGTGGGCGGCCAGGAACGCGAGGAGGTCGAACTCCCGCTTGGTGAGCTCGACCTTCCTGCCCTCGACCAGGACCTCCCGAGCCGTGCGGTCGATCACCAGGCCCTCGTGGGTGAGCACATCGGCTTCGGTCGCGTCCACGCCGTGGTCGGCGCGGCGCAGCACGGTGCGGATGCGGGCGATGAGCTCGCGGGACGAGAACGGCTTGAGCACGTAGTCGTCAGCGCCTCGCTCGAGGCCGGCGACGCGGTCCTGTTCGAGGCGCCGGCCGGTGAGCACGATGACGGGGAGCTCGCCCCGGCGGCGCACCGCGCTCAGGACGTCGAGCCCGTCGAGGTCGGGCAGGTCGAGGTCGAGCAGCACGATGTCCGGCGGGTCGGCACCCACGGCCAGCAGCGTGCCGGCGCCGTCGGCCGCAGTCTGGACCTGCATGCCCTCGGCTTCGAGGGTCTCGCGCAGGAAGCCCTGCAGATCGACGTCGTCCTCGGCGACCAGGACGCGGATGGGCCCGCTCACGGGTGCACCATCACCGTCGGGCTCATCGTTCCTCCGTGCTCGCCGGCAGAGTGACGACGAAGGTAGCGCCACCGCCCGGGGTGGCCTCATACGTCACGTCACCATCGTGGCGGCGGGCGATGGATCGGGACAGGTAGAGGCCGAGTCCGAGGCCACGTCGGGTCGAGCCCAGCCTGGCGAAGCGGCCGAACAGCTCGTCCACCCGCTCCGGCGGGACGCCGGCGCCGTGGTCGACCACGGCGATGCGGACGTGGCGGCCGTCGGTCTCGACGCTGACCTCGATCCGGTTGCCGGGCTCGCTGAACTTGGTGGCGTTGCCGATCAGGTTGGTGAGGATCTGGCTGAGGCCCACCGGGTCTGCGGTGATGCTGGCCTCGACGTTCCCCTCGGCAGCCCGCACCTCGAGCTCATGACCGGTGAGGATCGGCGCCAGGTCGGCCATCGTCTGCTCGACGAACCTGCGGGCATCGAAGCGGACGGAATCGCCACCACTCCCGAGACCCCGGGCGTCGGCGAGGGCGGCCACCAGCCGGCCCAGGTTGTGGACGTTGCGCTCGATGGCGGCCACGCCGGTCCGGGCGCCGGCGTCGGCGTCGTCGAGGTCGAGGCGGTCGGCGAGCATCTCGGCGTACCCGCCGATCACGGTCAGCGGCGTGCTCAGCTCGTGCGTCAGCACCGCGAGCAGCTCATCCAGCTCGCTGCGGTCGTCACCCGGCTCGAGCTGGGACACCAAGACATCGGGGATCTCGGGGAGCGGCCGCTGCAGGAAGGCGCCCATCTCCTCGGCCGTCATGGGCCGGCTCCAGAGGTAGCCCTGGGCCTGTTCGCAGCCGAGCCGCTTCAGGTGGGCCAGCTGCTCGGGCGTCTCCACGCCTTCGGCGATCACCGTGAGGTCGAGCCGGTGGGCCAGCCGGATCACGGCGGCGACGATGGCCGAGTCGCCGGCGTCGAGCCCGAGGCCGTCGACGAACGAGCGGTCGATCTTCAGCACGTCGGCGGGGAAGCGCTTGAGGTAGCGCAGCGACGAGTAGCCCGTGCCGAAGTCGTCGATGGCCACGCTGACGCCGAGGTCCCGCAGGGCGGCAAACGCCGCGCTGGCCCGGTCGGCGTCGTCGACGAGCGTGCTCTCGGTCATCTCCAGCACCAGCCGCGATGGCTCGATGCCATGGCGCTCGAGGACGGCGCGGACGAACTCGACCAGTCCGGGGTCGGCCAGCTGGCGGGCCGAGAGGTTGACGGCGATGGCGAGTTGCGGGTGGTCGTCGGCCGACCATTCGGCCAGCCGGGCGCACGACTCCTCGAGGACCTGGCGCCCGATGTCGATGATGACACCGGATTCCTCGGCCGCGCCCACGAAATCGGCCGGCGGCAGCAGGCCCCGCTCAGGGTGGTCCCAGCGGACCAGCGCCTCCACGCCGACGACGCGGTTGGTGGCCAGCTCCACCTCGGGCTGGAAGTGGACGACGAACTGCTGCTTGGTGACGGCCTGGGCCAGCTCGCGTTCGAGGCTCAGCCGTGGCATGGCCACCCGGAGGTCGTCGGTGAACAGTTCGGCGCGGTCGCGTCCCTTGGCCTTGGCCGCGGCCATGGCCAGGGCGGCGTCGCCCTCGAGCATCTCGACGCTGCTGCCCTCGGTGTCGCGGAACACCACGCCGATGCTGGCCGGGCACGTGAACTCGATGTCGTCCATGACGAGGGGTCGGCGCAGCTCGGCCAGGAGCCGGTCGGCAAGCGCCATGGCGGCGGCCTCGTCGGCGATGTCCTCCACGAGGACCAGGAACTCGTCGCCCCCGCCCCGGGCCACCGTGTCGGGCGACGGCACCGCGCTGCGGAGACGGCGGGCCACCTCCGTCAGCACTTCGTCGCCGGCCAGGTGACCGAGGCTCTCGTTGATGCGCCCGAAGCGGTCGAGATCGGCGCTCAGGACGGCGACGCCGAGCGAGCCGTGACCGATGCGGGCGAGGGCCTGCTCGGCTCGGCGGTGGAACAGGGTGCGGGTGGGCAGGCCGGTCAGGCTGTCCTCGAGCATGCGTTCGGCCAGGCGCCGGGTGGCGGCGTCGCGCTGGAGGACGATGCGCACGACCGAGCCGAGCTGCTCGACGAGGGCGAGGTCCTCCGGGTCGGCGTGCTCGGGTGGGTCGTGGACCACGACGAAACCGGCGACCTGGCCGCCGTCCTCGACGACCGGGAGGGTCCAGGCGCCACCCAGGCGCAGGGCGGCGCCGACCGGCGTGCCGCCGTCGGATGGGATCACGATCACGCCGGGCGATTGCCGCCACCGGGTCGGGGCGAAGGTGCGGTACGCCTCGTCGAGCTCGAGGGCATGGGCCGCATCGACGCCCACGGAGGTCACGTGCTCGGACCACCCCATGCTCCCGGTGGCCATGAGGACCCAGTGGCTGCCGGGGAGGTGGGCCTCGCCGACGTCGGCGACCTTCTGGAGGACGGTCTCCAGGTCGGCGCCGGTGGCCACCAGCTCGAGCACAGCGTGGTGGTCGGCCAGGCGCGCCTCGGCCCGCTTGCGGGAGCCGATGTCCTGGAACTGCATGAAGTAGAGGTCACCGGCGTCGTCGTGCACGGTCGACCAGTTGACCCAGACCCAGATGATCGAGCCGTCGGGCCGGAGGTAGCGCTTCTCGAAACCGTCCATGCCGCTCGTGCTCGACGGGAGGTGGGTGATCCGTTCGCGGAGGCTCACGTCGTCGGCCGGGGTGACGTCCTGCGCCGTGACGGCGAGCATCTGCTCCTCGCCGCGGGCGAAGAGCTCACACAGCTTGGGGTTCACCTGCACGAAACGGCCCTCGCCGTTGACCAACCCCATCCCGATGGACGCGCTGGCGAAGGCGGCCTGCCAGCGGGCGTGGAGCTGTTCGACGGCGTGTTGCTCGTTGACGCGGGCGGTGACATCGCTCCGGGTGAGGATGGCGCCTCGGGTCCCGTCGACTTCGAACGGCGTCACCCGCAGGCTGAACCAGCGGCCCCGGTCGAGGTAGTCGGTGTGAAACGACGCCCGGTCGCCATCCAGCACCAGTCGGGTCGCCATGGCGGCGCCCGGCACGTGCTCGACGCTGGCGAGGAAGTCGTCCCCTGGCAGGGCGACCGCCAGCTCGAGGTCGGTGGCATCGACGACCCAGGCGGCGTTCACCATGCGGATCTCGCCGTCGGCGTCGACCACCGCGGTGGCGGTGGGGATGGCGTCGAGCACGGCGCGGTTGAGCTCGTCGCGCGCCTGGACGTGCTCGCGGGAGCGGGCCTCGTTGGTGATGTCGCGGATCACACCGGCGAGCTGCTCGCCCCCGCTCCAGGGGAAGACGGTGACGTCGAAGATTCGGATGCGCCCGTCCGGGAACGGCGCTTCGGCCTGGTAGTGCTGGGTCGTCCTCGTCTCGAAGGCCTTGACCCACCAGTGGTACGCCCGCTCGGCGCTCTCGACGGGGAGCACGTCCTCGACCAGCCAGCCGTCGTAGTTCGCCCGCGTACCGTCGGATTGGAGCATGGATCGTCCGCTCAGCGTGAGGAAGCGCAGGGAGGGACCGGGTTCGACTTCGACGAGGAACACCGTCTCGTCCAGCTCGTCCAGCACGCTCGCGAGGCGCTGCTGCATCGAGAACCCTTCCGGTACCAGCACGTGCAGTTCGTCCCGTTCGTGGCGTTCGGTTCGCGGCACCCCAAAGAGCACCGCCTGACGAGGTATCGGACAGGTGTCGACCATCATGAAGCGAAAAGTGGCCCTCCGTCAGGGATGGGCGCGGTGCCAGGAGGCGAGGAGCCTTCGGTAGGCGCCGTCCCAGGCGTCGTACACAGCCCGCAACTCGGGTCCCGGCCACCCGTCGGGCAGCAGGCCGGTGGGCAGGAGGGGGTCGGCCGCGAGGTGGCGGAGCACGGCTGCCGACAGGACGAAGCCGGGCGCGAGGGCGGAGACGTCGCCGGCGTCCAGGGGCGCGCGCCCGTTGCCGAGGTGGACGAGCAGCGTTCGGGCCCTTGCCGCCCAGGCGTCGAGATCCCAGAGCCCGGCGGCCAGGGCCACTGCGTCGGTGTCGGGCGCCGCCGTCAGCCACCTGCCGTGGTCCGCGAGGTGCTCGGGCAGCGTCGGTCTAGGGAGGTTGTCGGGTCGCGTCCACACCCCTTCCCGCCACTCGGCCAGCCGGCCGCCGGCGAGCAGGTTGCGGAGGTCGGTCCGGTCGTGGGCCGGGCGGCGGGCGGCAATGATCACGATCAGGTGCCAGCCACCGTCCCAGCGCCCCTCAGGCGCCCTGCGCCCGGCGGCCTGCCGGCGCTGGCGCTCGAGCAGACGGCCGGCCAGGCGGTAGCGCCCGTCGTCCGGCTCCACCTCGCCGGCCGCGACCATGCGGGACAGGGCGACGCGCGCGGTGCCCTCCTCGATGCCGAACAAGCGGGCGGTGGCCACCAGCCGGGCGGTGGGCAGGGCCGGCGGGTCGAGCCCGAGGAGGGTGGAGAGCAGCACCGACCGAGCCGTCAGCGGCGGCAGGTCCAGCGACGGGGCGTTACGCCTTGTACTCACGTGATCAGAGACCGTAACATCGAGCCGTGGCTGCGACCATGCTCCCGCCGCCGGAGCTCCTGCCCGAGGTGCTCCCCACCGGCCGCCTCACCAGCTCGGGTCGTCCCGTGCCCGAGGTCCGGGCCAGCCTGCGCCGCATCGACGACCTGCCCAACGTCGGCACCGTCTTCGGCTGCTGGGCCCAGATCGTCCTGTCGGTGGCCGCGGCGGTGTGGCTCGACCACCCGGTGGTGTGGGTCGCGGCGTTCCTCGTGGCCGGCCGCAACTTCGCCCGCCTCTCGATCCTCGCCCACGAGGCGGCGCACCGGTTGTTGTTCTCCAACCGGCGGAGCAACGACACCGTGGGCCGATGGCTGCTCGCCTACCCGGCGTTCGTGCCCCTCGACGTCTATCGCCGAGGTCACCTGGCCCATCACGGCGACGAGCTCGGCCCCGACGAGCCCGACATGGGCCTCTACGTGGGCTACCCGGTGTCCCGCGACTCGTTCCGGCGCAAGCTCACTCGCGACGCCGTCGGCATCTCGGGGTGGAAGAACCTCAGGCCCCTCCTGCAGGCCGTGCGATCGCCGTCCGCCCGCCCGGTCGCCCTGCGGATCATCGGTGTCCAGCTGGTGCTGCTCGCCCTGTGCACGGCCGTGGGCCGACCCGAGCTCTATCTCTTCCTGTGGCTGGCCCCGTGGCTCACGGTGTGGCGGGTCCTCAACCGGCTGCGCTCGATCGCCGAGCACGGGGGCATGAGCCGCTCGACCGACCGGCGCCTCACCACGCACCACGTGCGCCAGTCGGCGGCGTCCCGGTTCTGGATCGTGCCGTACAACACTGGGTGGCACCTGGCCCACCACGTCGACATCGGCGTCCCGTGGCGGCACCTCCCCGAGCTCCACCGCGAGCTCGAGTCGGCCGGGTGGGTCGTGCCGGGCCTGGAGTACCCGAGCTACCGGGCGCTCTGGGCTGCCCTCAGAAGTAGGAAGCCGTAGCTGTTCCGAAGGCCCGCCGAAGGCGTCCGAGCCTTTGGCAACCGTGCTGCCTAGAGGACGATGCTGGCCGCGATCGCCGTGGCATCGGCCGGCGTGCGGTCGTTCTGCTCCGAGGCGACCAGCACCAGGGCCCACCGGTTGCCCACCTGGCGGATGGCAGCGTGGGTGGTCAGGGTGATCTGCCCGCTCTTCTCGACGGTCGTGAAGCCGCCGGGAAACGGGGTGGCCCCGTGCTCGGTGAGCAGCGCCGCTTGATCGGCGGCATAGCCGGCGGCACCGGCGGTATCGGCGAACTCGTACACGGCGATGTAGATGGTGTCGGCATTGGGTGCCACCCACGAGCGCGACACGCCTTCCCGGAAGTTGCGACGCTGGAGCCGGGCCCGCTCGGCGTCGGGGTCGGTGCTGGCGTCGCCCGCGGCCGCCAGATCGAGCGGCCCGCCGCCGAGCGCAGCGTCGGCCCGGGTGAAGCCATCGAGCACCTGCGCGGGGAGGCGGGCGGCGAGGGCGGCGATGGCAGGCGTGGTCGTCGTGGTGGTCGACGGCTCCAGGGTGAGCTGGTCCTTCGGTGCGGCCGCCGACGACGAACAGCCGGCGAGGGCGACGGCGGCGAGGAGTGCGGCGAGGATGCGCCTCATCCGGCGTCGTCGGGGGTCGTGGGCAGCTCGACGACCGTGCCGGCGCCCCGGCCGCGGCGCCAGGCCTCCTCGGCCAGCGACACCACCTCGCGCAGCGGGAGGCCGATGCGGCGGGCGGCCAGGGCGGCGTCGTCGTGCTCGACCTTCACCCGGCCGGCCCCGACCTTGACCCGTACCGGCAGACCGTGCACTTCGACCTCTTCGAACGTGCGGGGCGACGGCCACCGCTCGAGCGACGTCCCGCGCACGCCGAGGGTGCCGGTCTCGTCCCGCAGCACGCCGGCGAGCTGGCCGGCGAGGGCGGGGTCGGCGAGCACGTGGACGGTGTGGGCGGGGCGGCCCTTCTTCATGACGATGGGCGTGACCCACGCGTCGTGGGCCCCCGCCTCCAGGAGCATGGCCAGGGCGTGGGCCAGTGTCTCGCCGGTGGCGTCGTCGACGTTGGCCTCCAGCAGCACCACCGGCTGGCCGGTGGTGGCCGTGCCGCCGGCCGTGCCCAGCACGACCTGGGTCATGTTGGGCAGAGCGTCGAGGTCGCGGGTGCCGGCGCCGAAGCCGCTGCGGGTGATCGTCATCGCCGGCATCGGACCCCACGTGCGGCACAGGGCGGCGAGGATGCCCGCACCGGTGGGCGTGGTGAGCTCAACGGGGAGGTCGACACCGTGGGTGGGCGCGCCAGCCAACAGCTCGACCACCGCCGGGGCGGGGTTGGGCAAGAGGCCGTGGGCGGCCCGGATCATGCCGGTGCCGGTCGCCACCGGGCTGGATGCCACCTCGTCGACCCCGAGCACCTCCAGGGCGGCGGCCACGCCGACCACGTCGACGATGGCATCGAGGCTGCCCACCTCGTGGAAGTGGACCTGCTCGATGCTCCGCCGGTGGAGGCGGGCCTCAACGGTGGCGATGGCGAAGAAGATGGCGGCCGCCCGCTCGCGGACGCGGTCGGGGAGCCGGGCCTCCTCGATGAGGCCGGTGATGTGGGCGTAGGTGCGGATCACGGTGGTCTCGTGGGCGTCGACGACCATGTGGGTGGCGGCGATCCCACCCCGGAGTGTGGGCTCGGCGTGCACCGACCAGCCCGACACGGGCAGGCGGCGCACGATCTCGAGGACGGCGTCGAGGTCGGCACCGGCGTCGACCAGCGCGCCGAGCGCCATGTCGCCGGCGATGCCGGAGAAGCAGTGGAACCAGGCGATGGTGCGGAGCGGCTCAGCCACGGGTGCCTACCGTAAGCATCCGGTGCACGGCCAGGGCCGCGCCGAACCCGTTGTCGATGCCGACCACGGTGATGCCGGCGGCACAGGAGGCCAGCATGCCGAGGAGGGCGGTGACCCCCTCGAAGGCGGCGCCGTAGCCGGTGCTCGTGGGGACGGCGACCACCGGGCCGCTGGCGATCCCGCCCACCACGCTCGCCAACGCCCCCTCCATCCCGGCGATGACCACCACGACGTCGGCGGCGGCGATGCGGTCGATCTCGGCCAACAGGCGGTGCAGGCCGGCGACGCCCACATCAGCGATGCGGGTGGGCGCCGCACCCATGGCGGTGAGCGTGGCGGCGCACTCGTCGGCGACCGGCTGGTCAGCAGTGCCCGCGGTCAGCACCACGACATCGGCATCCCTCGGCGCCGCGTGGCGCCAGGTGACGGTGGTGCCGGTGACCGTGGCGTCGGCGGCAATCGCGGTGACCGCGTCGACCTGGTCCTTTTCCGCACGGGTCAGCACAACCGGCGAACCGGGCGTACTCAGCAGCTCGGCCACGATCGCCGCGCACTGCTCGGCCGTCTTGCCCGGGGCGTACACCGCTTCGGCCGCGCCCTGCCGTAGCGCCCGGTGGTGGTCGACCCGGGCGAAGCCGAGATCGGCCCACGGAAGGCGGCGCAGGAGGGCCACCGCGTCGTCGGCCGGCACCGCTCCGGAGCGCACCCCGTCCAGCAATCGCCTCAGGGCGTTCTCGTCCACCGCCGTATTGTGCTGCGCCATGCCGCGGATCGCCTTCCTGGGCCCACTCGGGACGTTCACCGAAGAAGCCCTCCTGAGCCAGGACGACCTGGCCCAAGGGGAGCTGGTACCCGTCGGCTCCATCCCCGAGGTGCTGGCCGTGACCGAGCGGGGCGAGGTCGATCTGGGCTTCGTGGCCATCGAGAACGCCATCGAGGGCACCGTCAACGCGTCGATCGATGCCCTGGCCTTCGAGCACGATCTCCTCATCCAGCGCGAGATCGTGATCCCCATCCACCAGAACCTGCTGGCCCCGCCCGGCAGCACGCTGGCCGACATCCGGGCGGTCATGTCGATCCCCGTGGCAACCGCCCAGGTACGGGGCTGGCTGGCCGCCAACCTGCCCGGCGTGGAGGAGATCGCCGCCAACTCGACGGCCGAGGCCGCCCGCTTGGTCGGCGACGGCGGCCACCCGGGCACCGCAGCCATCGCCCCGGCGGTGGCCGCCGAGCTCTATGGGCTCGATCTCTTGGCCACCGAGATCGAGGACCACCCGGAGAACAAGACCCGCTTCGTGGTGGTGGCCAAAGAGGGAATCCCGGCGCCCACCGGCCACGACAAGACGACGATCGTCTGCTTCCAGAGCTTCGATCGGCCCGGCAGCCTGCTCGCCATCCTTCAGGAGTTCGCGGCCCGCGCCATCAACCTCACCAAGCTCGAATCCCGCCCGACGAAGACGAGCCTGGGCCAGTACTGCTTTGCCATCGACCTCGAAGGCCACATTGCGGAGGAACTGGTGGCCGATTGCCTGCGCGACATCAAGGCCAAGATCGCCGACGTGAAGTTCCTGGGGTCGTACCCGGCGGCGGGGGAGCACGGCGAGAGCCGGCGCCGCGATGCCGAGGTGGCCTGGCGCCAGGCCGACGAGTGGGTGCAGCTCCTCCGGTCGAGCATCGAGCGGTAACGTCAGGACACTTGGAGGGGTGGCGGAGTGGACGATCGCACCGCTCTTGAAAAGCGGCGGGGCGCAAGCCCCCGCGGGTTCGAATCCCGCCCCCTCCGCCGAGTAGCGAGTCCTCTCCTATGAGTCGGGCGCGTCTACCTTGCGAGACCCCTCAGATGTGGGATGCCATTCTCTCATCTAGGCCCGTACGGTCTCAGCCATGCGAATCGGCCCTGCCGGGCAGCATGTGGGTGTGGGGTCGACGGATCCGGGAATGATCCGGCGGTGCTCAAGCCGTCCCAATGTCAAGGAACCCGTCTGATGCTCAGTTCGGCGACTCGACGGAACCAACTCGGTTCGACCGAAGGTGGGAACGCGCTTGGCGACGACCGTCTCATGTCGTCCTCCGTGCGGATGACGAGCGACGAGCGTCTCCTTGATCTCTTGCACCGGATCACGAGGATCTGCGACGCGGCCCGCGACGTCGATGATGTGTTCGACCAGACGATCGAAAGCATCTGCGGTCGACTCGGGTGGTCCGTCGCCGTGGTGCACGTTCTCGAGGACGGCCAGCTCGTGGCGAGGTCGTCGTGGCAGCAGAACGACGACGACGACGCTCGACGGTTCAGGCGGGCCTGCGAGGAAGTGCGGGGCGAGCCTGCTCGGTCGCTCATCGGCACCCCGGTCGCCGAGCGCACGATCATCTACCTCCCCGAGGTCGCCGACGACGGACGGTTCGCGGCCGAATGGGGCGATGGGACGGGCGTCCGGCGATGGATCGGCTTCCCGATCCGCACGGGGAGCGACATCGTCGGCGTCGTGACCCTCGCAGCGAACGGCGCGATCGCCGTGCCGGTGCAGCTCCTCACTGTGCTCAACGACGTCGGCCTCCTCCTGGGCCAGTCCGTCGAACGAGAGCGTCTCCTGCACCGCAGCGAGGAGCTGGATGCCGCGCAGGCGCTCTTCATCTCCCGAGCAGCCCACGAGCTGCGCGGTCCGCTCGCCACGCTCGGGGTGGCCGCCACGACGCTCGTCGAACGGCGCGACCGCCTCACGACGGCCCAGCAGGACCAGCTCCTCAACGAGGTCGAGCGAAACACTGCTCGCTTGCGCGATGTGTTCGTTCACCTCTTCGAGCTGAACGAACTGGAGAGCCGACAGCGCCCCTTGGCCATCGAACGCGTCGCTGTCGCACCTCTCGCCGAGGCGACCGTTGCTGCGCGGTCGGCATCGACGCCGCAGACGACGTCCGTCCGGCTCGAAGTCGGCGACTCGGTGGTACAGGCCGACGCCCTGGCCGTCGATCAGATCCTCTCCACGCTGCTCGGCAACGCGCTGTGCCACGGCGGTCCCCACGTCTCGGTGACCACGACGGAACGCCCGGGTGTCGTACGCATCGTCGTGGAAGACGATGGACCGGGCCTCCCCCCGGAGGTCCTCGGCACGCTCTTCCAACCCTTCTCACGTGGTCGAGACGCCGACCGCGCCGGCTTCGGGCTCAGCTTGACGCTCAGCCGGCAGCTGGCGCGGGCGTGCGGCGGAGACCTCGTCCATGAGCCGCGTGCTCCCAAGGGCACGCGCTTCGTCCTGACGCTTCCTGGAGGCTGACCATGAGCGATCCGATCTTGCGGGTCATGTGTGTTGACGATCAACGGGCGTTCAAGGACGCCCTCCGCCTGGCCATAGGCACGGAGCCCGACATGACGTGCGAGGCCACCGCCTCGACCGTCGAGGAAGGACTCAAGGTCCTGGCCGGCACCGAGATCGACGTCGTGCTGATGGATCTCGACATGCCAGAGATGGACGGCATCGAGGGCACCCGCCGCATCAAGGCGGAGTACCCCGGTGTACGCATCGTCGTCCTGACGGCGATGGCCGACATCGAGACGTTCGTGCGGACGATGGCCGCCGGTGCTGACGGCTTCGTGGCCAAGGACAGTCCGCTCGAGGTCGTGCTCGGCGCGCTGCGCTCGCGCGCCGAGCCCGGGCTCCTGCTGGACGACGAGACCCTCCGTTCACTCCGCGACGGGCTGGCGCCGCGGGGAGGCCCCGGGCACTGGGCCTGGGCGCCCGACCTCACGGAACGGGAACGAGAGGTGCTCGCGCTCCTCGCCGCTGGGATCGACCCGCAGACGATCGCCCGCCAACTCGGCATCCGCGTCCACACCTGCCGCGGCTACGTGCGCAACGTGCTGGTCAAGCTCGGCGCCCACTCACAGCTCGAGGCCGTTGCCGTGGCCCGGCACTACGGCCTGCTCGGGTCGAGTGACGAACGGTTGCGCCCGACGGGCCCGTCCAAGGCGTCCGGCTACTAGCACGTTCGTACCCATGGACCACGCGACCTCGACTACGACGGTTCTGCGAGGAGGCCCTCACTGGGCCCGCATCGTCGGCATCGTCGCACCGTTCGTCGCGCTGCTCGTGGGGACGGTGGCAACCTTCGCGGCGGCCGACGTCGAGCGCGAGCGTCACTCCGACGAGATCAAAGAGCGAATCGACCCCGCCGTCGCCGACGTACGGGACCAGCTGCGATCTCGACTCGATGCACGGGTCGGCGCGGCCGAGGCGACGGCCGCCGTCCTGTCGCTCGCCCCGGAGCTGACCAGGGACGAGTTCGTCCGTTTCGCCGCTCAGGCCCGTGCGCGCTTCCCCGACGTGTCCGGAATGGGTTACATCCGTCAGATCCGCGCCGGCCTCGCAACGGCCGGCTCGGGCGTGCCTCACGACCTGGCCGTGGTCCGCTACGAGGAGCCGGCTGCGCCCTTCCGGTCCGCGGGGGGCGTCGACCTGCTGGGCACGCCCGCCGCCGAGGCGCTCACTGCCGCCACGGAGCGCGGCGCCGCGGTCGTGAGCTCGTCACCGGCGCCGATCGTCGACCGGTTGCTTCCCCGCGCGTCGCGGTCCGGGTCGTACATCATCTATGCGCCGGTCTTCGCGGCGGGAGCGCCGATCGCGTCTCCCACGCAGCGGCGGGCCGCGGTCGTGGGCTGGTCGAGTCTGCCGTTTGGCGCCCAGGAGCTCGTCGAGCAACTGCGACTCCCCAAAGGGATCAACGTCGCCATCCATGACGACAGCAGGAACGGGCCCGTGGCTAGGGCCGGCCAGCCAGGTCGCGTCCTTCGACCGCCTCGAACGCTCGCCATCACGGTCGCCGACCGGAGCTGGAAGCTTGTCGTGACGCCAACGCACCACCTGGCCGCGGGGCTCGCCGATCGGACCAGCGCGGTCCTCGGCATCGGGCTCGCGCTCACCATGGTGTTGGCGTGTCTAGTGGCGTCCCTTGCCAGCGGGAATCGCCAGTGGACGGCTGCGGCCAAGCGCGCCCTGCGATCGCTCGTCGCGTCCGAGGAGCGCCTCCGGGCCACCATCGCCAGTGCTCCGGATCTCATCCTCGTCATCGACCGGGAGGGCACCATCTCCTCCGCCTCGCAGCGTGCGGTCGACCTGCTCGGTGTCGTGCCCGAGTACCTCGTCGGGCGGAAGGTCGACGAACTGATCCCCGGGTGGTCCCTGACCCCGAGAAGGGCACAGCCACCGGTCTGGCCCGATGACGCGCTCTCGGCGATCCGCGCCGACGGCATGGTCGTGCCGGTCGAGGTCGACATCAGCCCACTTCGACCCGACGACGACCGCAGCCAGTTGATCGCCATCATCCGCGACGTTTCCCTGCGCCGACGCGTCGAAGCGGACCGCGCCCTCCTGTCGTCGATCGTCTCGTCGACCCAGGACCCGATCCTCGCTCTGTCACTGGACGGAACGATCACCTCGTGGAACCCGGGCGCCGAACGGCTCTACGGCTGGCGGGCAGAAGAGGCGGTCGGGCAGCCGATCGCCTTGCTGGTGCCCGAGGAGCACCAGGCCGAGATGACCGACGCGCTGCACCAGGTGGCCTTGGGCGAGTCGGTCAACGAGCGCCTCACGCGGCACCGTCGACGCGACGGCTCGGTGGTCGACGTCGTCGTGGCCTTGTCGCCGCTCCGCGGATTGCCGGGTGAGCCGGATGGGGCATCGCTGATCACCCATGACATGACGTCCGAGATGCTTGACCGGGCAGCGCTGGCGTCGTACGCGGCCGATCTGGAGCGCTCGAATCGCGACCTCGAGGAGTTCGCGTCCATCGTGTCCCACGACCTCTCCGAGCCGCTGCGCGTCGTGGGCGGCTACGTCGGGCTGCTCACCCATCGCTACACGCTCGGTCAGCCGCTCGACGGACGGGCCATCGGCTACCTGGGAGCGGTGGCCGCCGGGGTGGAACGGATGCGCCAGCTCATCGAGGGGCTCCTCGAGTTCTCGCGACTGCGGGAGGATGTGCAGGAGCTCGGTCCGGTCAACCTGGCGGTGGTCACCGACGCCGCGCTGGCCAACCTCACCACCGCGATCGAGGAGGCGCACGCCACCATCGACGTCGGCCCACTACCGACGGTCCTCGGCGACCAGGCCCAGTTGTTGCAGCTCGTGCAGAACCTGGTCGCCAACGCCATCCGCTTCCGCGACGCGTCGCGGCCGCCGGAGATCCTCATCACCGCCGAGCCCAACCAGACACAGAGCCACTGGACGGTGTCGGTGAAGGACAACGGCATCGGCATCCCACCGCAACACCAGGACCAGATCTTCGCCATGTTCCGCCGGCTCCACCGGTCCGATCAGTTCACCGGCATGGGGATCGGTCTGGCCGTGTGCCGCCGAGTCGTCGATCTCCACGGCGGTGAGCTGCGAGTGGAGTCGAGCGTCGGCAACGGTTCGACCTTCATCTTCACGCTGGAGGCAGCCGGGGGCGTCGAGCCAGTCGCCGCCGAGCAGGAAGTGGCCAACGCATGACCGCCACCCGGGTGCTTCTCATCGAGGATGACGCCGCATGGGCGAGCCTCACGAGGGAGGCGTTCATCGAGGCTGCACCCGGGACCCGTCTCGAGATACTCACCGATGGGGACGAGGCACTCGCCCGGCTGGAGGATGGCGACCACCCTGACCTGGTGCTCCTCGATCTCAACATGCCGGGGACCGATGGCCGGGAAGTGATGCGAGCGATCCGCTCCTTGCCGAATGTCGCCGATCTGGAGATCGTCGTGCTCTCCGCGTCCGTCTCCGCCAGCGACCGCGCCCTCGCCGTGGACCTGGGAGCCGCCTACGCCAACAAGCCGACCACCTTCGCCGCGCTGTGCCACCTGGCAAAGGCCGTCGTCACCGGTGCGCTGGACGACCTCGACTCTGAGCACCGCCCGTCACGGCCTCGACCGGTCGACCAGCCCGCGGTTGCGGTGCCGGCGACGCAGTCGGCCGCGAACGTGCGAGTGGTGCTCGTGAGCGGGGGCGATTCCGACGTCGTCGTCCGGCTTGCCGATGCCGGTCTGGAGGTCTCCGTCGTCGCGACGGTCGACGACCTCATTTCGGCCGACCTGTCCGCTGTCGACTGCGTGATCGTCGAGCTCGACGGGCCGGGGATCCGTCGGCACGAGGCGCTTCGCTCCGCCGTGGCCGCGTGTCCACCCATTCCCGTGGTGGCCATCATCGGTTCCAGCACGGAGGCGGCCGAGTTGGTGTCGCTCGCGTCTGGCGCCGCCGACGTGGTGCCCGTCGAGGAGGCAACCCGCGAGGTGCTCCGGCGCACCGTCCGGTTCGCGGTCGAGCGAGCAGCCCTCGGGCGCGCGCTGGAGGAGCAGCGTCGCTTCTTCGACTCCGTCCTCGACAACATCGACGCCGGGATCATGGCCTGCGATGTCGAGGGGAGGATGAGGATCCGCAACCGAGCGGCGAACTTCTTCGAGGCTTCGAGCACGGACGCCCGAGGCGCTGGTCCCTTCGCCGCCCTGGCACGGGACATGGTCGACCTCCGCTCGGGGGAGGCGGTCGCCGGCGACGGCGCCCTTCGTCGTGCCCTCGGCGGTGAGACCGTGCCCGAGATGGAGTTCGCAGTGCCGGACGACTCCGGGGAGCTGCGAATCTGCGTCGTCCGGGGCGAGCCGCTGTCGAGCTCGGGCGGGGAGAAGCTGGGCGCCGTCGTCGTCTGCTACGACGTGACCGAACAGCGCCAGGCGGAGACCGCCCTGACCCATCAGGCCCTGCACGACCCGCTGACCGGCCTGCCGAACCGCACGCTCGCGCTCGACCGCGTGCATCACGCCTTGGAACGGGGCGCCCGCGACTTCAGCCTGACGGCCGTGCTCTTCCTCGACCTGGATGGCTTCAAGAAGGTCAACGACACGATCGGCCACGCGGCCGGTGATGTGGTCCTCCAAACCGTCGCCGACCGCATCCACGCCGCGTTGCGGACGGGCGACACGGTGGCCCGCTTCGGTGGCGACGAGTTCCTCGTCATCTCCGAGTCCGTGCCCGATCCAGCGGCCGCCGAGCTCCTCGCCGACCGCATCCACACCTCTCTCGGAAAGCCCTTGCCCATCGCCGGCGCCGTGATCGAGCCCTCGGCGAGCATCGGGATCGTCGTGGCGTCCCGCTCGAAGGGCGTCGACCAGGTGCTCCAGGACGCCGACTCCGCCATGTACGAAGCCAAGCACCAGGGGGGCGGACGATCCCAGGTGTTCACACCCGACCTCCGTGATGTCACCCACCGCCGTTCCAGCCTGGCCCAGAGCCAGCGTGATGCCATCCGCCACGACCGACTCCAAATGGCGTACCAGCCCCTCGTCGACCTCCGCACCGGGGCGCTGCACGGCCTCGAGGCCGTGGCCAAGTGGGCGCATCCGGAGCTCGGCGAGGTCAGTCCGGCCGAGTTCGTCGAGGCGGCCGAAGGGAGCCCCGACCTCGCTCGTCGCCTCGGCGAGTGGTCCGTTCAGGAAGCGTGCCGGGCGCTGGCCGGGCGAGGTGACCTTCAGCTCTACGTCAACCTGTCCGCGCCCCACCTGCTGGTGCCCGACATGGCCGACACGCTCCTCCACCTGGTGGGCGAGACGGGCATGGCCCCGCAACGCCTCTCACTCGGACTCACGGGGACCCCCGTCGTCGAGGCCACCCGGGCGGCCCGCCGGATGCTCGAGCGGTTCAAGGACGCCGGGGTCTCCCTCGCCATCGACGACTTCGGCACGGGCCACGCCTGGCTCCGGGATCTTCGTGATCTCCCTGTCGACGTGCTGAAGATCGATCGCAGCTTCATCGCCGGGATGTCCACCAACGTCGAGGACGACGCCGTCGTGGCCGCATTGATCGGGCTTGCCCAGGGACTCGGCATGGACACGATCGCCAGCGGAGTGACGACCATCGCGCAGCGGGACCGCCTGCGCCTGCTCGGATGCACCTTCGGCCAGGGTGGCCTCTTCGCCGAGCCGGGGGCGCTCGACGAGGTACTGCGAACGGGGACCTCCAGCTACAGCTACTGACGCTGCTTCGGCGACTCGAGGGGCTGGAGGGGCTCGGACTCTTGGGGCTCGTCCTCGGTCAGAAATCCTCGGAGCTCGATGATCGTGGACCGCAGCTCGTCGAGCGCGTCGTGCAGCAGGGGCCGAGAGGCGTCGCTCATCTCCAGCTCCACGGCGTGGATGGCTATGGCCGTGGCCGCCAGCCGTTCGAGGATGTGGATGCGCCGCCCAGTGGGATGCGCGGGATCCAGTGTCATCGTCAGCATCCGGTCCTTCTTGGAGGCGTTGTGCACCCGTCGTTCGGACCGTACGGCTGGTCGCCCGACCGCGGCAGGCGCATCTGAGGGTGCGGCCCCAGGCGCCCGTCGCCACCCACCGATAAGGGGGCCTGTGCGCACGCCCTTGGGGGCTTTCGTACTGACGAGGTGACCGGTTCACTCCACCTAGTGATCCGTCTTCGAGGTGGTCGGCCGCTGCGACGGCCGGAGGTCGCACCGACTCCGCCACGTCGAGGACCGATCACAGGCACCTAGCGGCAATCGAGGAGGAACCATGCACTCGCAACCGACTCACACCAAGCCGGGGGGCCGCGTCGAAATGACTGCTTCGTCGCTCGCTCGCGCCGTGCGTCGCCGGTGGTGGTTCGGCGTCGTGCTGGTCATGGGAGCAGTGGCGATGAGCCTCATCCTCGTGTCCAGCACGCAGCGCTACGAAGGCTCCACCACCTTGCGCCTCGTAACGCCCGGATCCCTCTCCGACGTCGTTCGTTCGGACGGGCTCGCCTACCTCGATCGGCTGGAGACCACCTACGCCCGGCTCGCCACCTCGGGGGCGGCTCGCGACGAGGTGGCGGCTCGGCTCAAGCTCGACGCTCGACCCGACATCTCGGTCCACCTCCGGCCGAACAGCGAGCTCCTCGACATCCGTGCCACTTCCTCGTCACGGACGACGGCAGCCCGAGCCGCGAACACCGCCGCATCGGTCCTTCTCGCGACCCTCGCGCGCCAGGACGATCAGACACTCACGCGCATCAACGCCTCCTTCGAGGACAGGCTGGCCGCGCTGAGGGCGCAGCTCGCCGCCTCGCGCTCGGAGGTGACACAGCTCACGGCCCAGCTCCCCCAGCCGGCGGCCGCGGCGCGCCTCGGAGTGGTGAGGGACCAGGTCACGTCGCAGGCGGACCTCATCAGCCGCGCCGAGCTCGCCTATCAGGACTGGCGGGCCCAGCTGCTCGATCGTTCCAACCTGCTGGCTGTGGTCCAGCGGGCAGAGCCGCCGGCGTCGCGGCAGGGTGTGCCGCTGGCCGGCGCCGTCGCCCTCGCCGTCGCCGGGGCCCTGGCCGTGCTGGCCTCCGTGGTGCTCGTGGGCGAGCGTCTCCGCCGGACCGTGGACACGGCCGAGGAGACGGCGGCTGCCGCCGGCGCGCCGTCCGCCGGTGTGGTGTCTCGTTCCGCCATGGCAGTGCCGTCGGACCGGTTGGGCAAGGAGTTCCGACATCTGCGGGCCTCGGTGATGGGCATAAGCGATAGCGCCTCCCACTCCATCGTCATCGTTGACGCAGGGCACCTCGACGCCGCTCCCGCGCTGGGCTTCGGGCTCGCCGCGGCGATCGCCGAGATCGACCACTCGGTCGCCGTGGTCCAGCTCGGGGGGGCGGACGCCGGGCCGACCAAGCTCGCGTCCGACGGGAAGGCCCCCGTGCTCGGTGCCGTCCTGAAGGGGCAGGCCACCCTCGAAGATGCCCTGGTCCCGACGGCGATCCCCGGGGTGCGCCTGTTGAACGGCACGCTCAACGGGCCCGTGGCACCGAGCCGGTTCGGCAAGCTGCTCACCGACCTCCTCTGCATCGTCGACGTCGTCATCGTCGTCGCCCCACCGCTCCAGTCCTCATCCGACGCGCTGGCCGTGGCCGGTGAGGTCGGCGACGTCATCGTGGCGGCGACGCTCGGTTCTACGAAGGCGGAGGACATCCGGGACGCCGCCGTCGAGGCGTCCGTGGTGGGAGCGAATGTGCGCGCGACCATCGCGGTGGCCCCGGCCTCGCGCAGGCATTCGTCGCGCAGGGTGTTCTCGTGAACCCCCCGCTGACGACAATCGCCGACGCGGCGGCCGGGGCGAGTGCGCTGGGTCATCCGATCGTCGCCGGACTGCGGACGCCGGCGGATCAGCGCCGGGGCTACGACGTGGCCAAGCGGGCGGTCGACCTGGTGGTGACGGTCGTGCTGCTCTTGTTGCTGACGGTCCCGATGCTCGTCATCGCCCTCGCCGTGCGGCTGGACTCGCCCGGTCCCTCCTTCTACCGCCAGACACGTCTCGGCTCCCGTCGACGTTCGGTCGACGGGACGCGGGTCTGGGAGACGAAGGAGTTCCGGATCTGGAAGTTCCGAACGATGGTCGAAGGCGCCGACCAGAACGTGCACGTCGAACAGGTGCGGGCCTTCGTCGCCAACCTGCCCTCGGTCGAGGCGGGGAGCAGGTTCAAGCCCTCCGGCGATCGGCGGGTCACCCGGGTGGGCGGGTTCTTGCGACGTACCAGCCTGGATGAGCTCCCGCAGCTGCTGAACGTGTTGTCCGGCGAGATGAGCCTCATCGGCCCTCGCCCCGTACCGCTGTACGAGGCGGCCCACTACGGCGAGGAGCACCTCCCCCGGTTCCAGAGCAAGCCCGGGATCAGCGGGCCTTGGCAGATCGCCGGTCGTTGCGACGTCGGCTTCGAGGAGATGATGCAGATGGATCGCGCCTATGTGCACCGACGCTCGCTGGTGTACGACCTGGCCCTCCTCCTCCGGACAGTTCCTGCCGTCCTCTCCCGACGGGGTGCGGCGTGACCATCGTCAGCCCGCAGCCCACGCCAACGATCAGCGCCTGGCCGAGTCCGCCGACGGGCATCGCTGTCATCGGTTGTGGCTATTGGGGTGCCAACTACGTCCGGCTCTTCAACGAGCTCGCTGACTCCCGGGTTCTCGCGGTCTGCGACGAACAGCCCGAGCAGCTGGCTGCCGTCGTTCGACATCTCCCCGACGTCATCGCCACGACCGACGTCGACGAGGTCCTGCAAGTCCCCGGCGTCGATGCGGTCATCGTCGTGACCACGGCCACCCGGCACTACGACGTGGCAAGGCGGGCGCTCGAGGCCGGCAAGCACGTGCTCGTGGAGAAGCCGCTCACGACCGACACGGCGAGCGCGGAGGCGCTGGTGGCCATCAGCACCGAGCACGATCTGGTGCTCCTCGTCGGCCACACCTTCCTCTACAACGCCGGCGTCCGGGCCGTGAAGGAGCGCATCAAGCGCGACGACGTCTACTACCTGTACGCCCAGCGAACGAGCCTCGGCCCGATCCGCCACGACGTCAACGCCGCGTGGGACCTCGCGCCTCACGACGTGTCGATCTTCGGCTACTTGCTCGATGCACAGGCGGAGTGGGCCAGCGCGGTCGGTGGGCGGCTCTTGAGCAAGGACCGAGAGGACGTGGTGTTCATCACGCTCGGCTTCCCGGGCGGTGTGCTCGGCCACATCCACGTGAGCTGGGCCGATCCCAACAAGGTCCGCCAGGTCGTGGTCGTCAGCAGTGAGCAGCGGATCGTCTTCAACGACCTGGACCCGCTCGAGCGCGTCCGCATCTTCGAGAAGGGGGTCAAGCGGGTGCCAATCGCCGATGTGGATCCCATCGAACGAGCCTTCGGCGACCACCAGCTCCTGCTGCGCGACGGCGACATCATCAGCCCTGCGATCCGCGCCAGCGAGCCGCTGCGCAACCAGTGCGGCGAGTTCCTTCACTGCGTGCGCCGGGGCGGACGGCCCAGCAGCGATGGAGCCCGGGGCGTGTCCGTCGTGCGCACGATGGAAGCCGTCGACCGCTCGCTGGCGCTCGGTGGTGCCCCGGTACAGGTAGCAGGGGGGACGACGACATGACCGTCCGGTTCGTCGACCTGATGGCCCAGTGGGCCGATGTCGGGGACGAGGTCGAGGCCGCGGTCGTGCACACCCTGCGACGAACCGACCTGGTGCTCGGCCACGACGTCGAGCGCTTCGAGGAGGAGCTGGCCGACTACTGCGAGGTGGCGGGTGCCGTCGGCACCGACTCGGGCCTGTCCGCACTTGAACTCATCCTCCGGGCCTACGGCGTGGGCCCGGAGGACGAGGTGATCACGGCCGCCAACACGTTCATCGCCACGGCCCTCGCCATCAGCGCCACCGGGGCGAGCCCGGTGCTGGTCGACGTCGATCCACGCACCTACACCATCGACCCCCTGCTGTTCGAGGCGGCGATCACCGAGCGGACGAAGGCTGTCGTCCCGGTGCATCTCTACGGTCAGCCTGCCGAGATGGACTCGATCCGGGCCATCGCCCGTCGCCATGGGCTGGTCGTGGTCGAGGACGCCTGCCAAGCGCACGGCGCCCGCTACCGGGGGCGCCGGGCGGGGTCACTGGGCGACGCCGCCGCGTTCAGCTTCTACCCGAGCAAGAACCTGGGCGCCTACGGCGACGGTGGGGCCATCGTGTCGAACGACGGCGCGCTCCTCGACGAGGTCCGGCTGCTGCGGAACTACGGCCAGCGCGAGAAGTACCGGCATGAGGTGCGCGGCTTCAACCACCGACTCGACACGCTCCAAGCGGCGGCGCTGCGCGTGAAGCTCTGTCGCCTCGACGGCTGGAACCAGGCGCGGCGCGAGCGAGCGGCGGCCTACGGGCAGGCGCTCCGAGCAATCGGCATCGAGCCACCGCACGTCGTCGACGATGTGGAACCGGTCTGGCACCTCTTCGTCATCGAGGTCGACGAGCGCGACGCCCGACGACAACGCATGCTCGAGGCCGGCATCGATACCGGCGTCCACTACCCCATTCCGATCCACCGCCAGGGGGCGTACGCCGATCTGCGAGTGGCTGCCGGCGGCTACCCCATCACCGAGCGAGCCGCCCAGCGACTGCTCTCGCTGCCGATGTACCCCCAGCTCCCTCTGGACCTCATTCCTGTCGTGGTCGACGCCCTGCTCGCATCGGCCCGACCGACGAGTGGAGCGTTGACGTGACGACCACGACCAGCGTCGGATTTGCCGCCGAGACCACGGCTGCCGTCGGCGGGGCGGTCGTCGTCGGCGCCGCGGCGGTGCTGGTCACGTCACGATCCCCCGCTGTCGCCCTGGTCCTCGTCGCCGCCGCCATTCCCGCGATCCTCTGCGCGGTCGACATTCGACGCTTGCTCCTCGCCATCGCCATCATCGACATCCCGCTGCAGCTGGGAATGCTCCTCTCCCACAAACCGGATGCTGAGCTGGTCGGCGCGCTCGGCGGGTTCGACATCTCCCTGACGACCTTCGCGCTCGTGGGCCTGTACGGATCGTGGGTGGTCGGCGCCCTCATGGGCGCCGACGTGCCCCGCCCCCGGCTCGCCGCGGCGATACCGCTCTACGTCTACATCGCGGCGACGGCAGTGTCGGTGCTGGGGGCGGCCGACAAGCAGCTGGCTGCCTTCGAGGTCGTCCTTCTCCTCCAAACGCTGCTGCTGTTCGTGTACGTCGCCAGCCACATCCGGAGTCGGGAGGATGTCGTCTTCGTCGTCACCGTCCTCCTCGCCGGGCTGCTGATGGAAGCACTCATCGTGATCGCCAGCTGGGGCGGGCTTCCGTTGCCGGTCAGGACCCGCCTGGACGCGAGCGTCCTCGGGACGACCCCTCGCTTCGGCGGGACCGTTGGCTCGCCGAACACGGCAGGGACCTTCTTCGCGGGCCTCCTTCCCCTGGCCGCCGTCATGGCGCTGGCGCCGGCACCCCGACGGGTGCGCCGCCTCGCGATGGTGACGTTCCCCGTGGCGTGCTTCGCCCTGCTGCTGACGTTCTCCCGCGGGGCGTGGATCAGCGCGGCCATCGGGCTGGGAGTGGTCGCGGCGGTCGCCGTCCGGCGGGACTGGCTGCCGACATCGTGGCCGGTGCTCCTGGGAGCCCCGGCCGCGCTGGCCATCCCACTCCTGCCCACGATCTTCGCTCGCATCGTCAAAGGCGACCAGGGCTCGGCGGCGTCACGGGGCCCGCTGGTCGCATTGGCCCGGGGCCTGATCGCCGACCATCCCGTGTTCGGGGTCGGCGCCAACAACGTCGGCCCGGCCATGCGGGACGCGGCCGGACCTGAGTTCAGCACGCATTGGCTCTACACCGTCCACAACAAGTACCTGCTCGTCTTGGCGGGGGCGGGCCCCGCCGCGCTGCTCGCCTTCCTGTGGTTCCTGGCCAGGACCATCCGGCGCGGCGCGGCGGCCGCCCGGTCCGTCGATCCCGTCCTGGCCGCGACCGCGGTGGCCCTGACCGCAGCCGTGCTCGGCGAGGTGTTCCACATGACGGTGGAGATCTTCCAGAGCCGACCGCAGGTGCAGCTCCTGTGGCTGATCGCCGCGCTGCTGACAGGGATGCACGCCATGGAGCGTGAGGATGCGGAGGTGGCTGCGTGAGCGGCGCACCGGAGGCGGAGGCCGGTGAGCCCGCGCGCGTGGTGCTCCTCGCGTTCGACTTCGGCGCCTTCTGCATCCCCCTCGCGAATGCGCTGGCGGACCACGCCCGGGTGACGCTCGTCCTCCCCGAGCCGGAGGTGGCCGATCGTCACGGCGCCCTCGATGACCGAGTCGCCCTCCACACCTACGACAAGCCGCGCCTCCGGCAACCACTGCGCCAACTCGGCCTGTGCATTCGACTGATCGGCCTCGTCCGCCGCGTACGACCCGACGTGGTGCATCTCCAACAGGGCCACTTCTGGTTCAACCTGGCGCTGCCGTTCCTCGGCCGGGTCCCGCTGGTGGTCACGGTCCATGACGCCGAGCCACACCTGGGCGACCGGGGCGCCAGCAAGACCCCGCCCCGCCTCATGCAGCTCGCCTTCCGTCGTGCCGACCGGCTGATCGTTCATTCCGAACGAGCGCGGGCGCTCGTCATGCGGACGACCGGGATCTCGCCCGATCGCATCGACGTGATACCGCTCGTCGTCCCGCTCGTCGAGACCAGCGCTGGCGACGACCACGACCACACCGATGATCCCGGCACCGTCCTCTTCTTCGGCCGCATCTGGCCGTACAAGGGGCTCGACGTCCTCATCGGCGCCGAGCCGCTCGTCTCGGCCCGGGTGCCCGGGCACCGGTTCGTCGTCGCCGGCGAGGGCGAGCCGTTCGACCGCTACCGGGCGCTGATGGCGAACCCGGAGCGATTCACCGTGATCAATCGCTACGTGCCCGCCGACGAACAGGCGGCACTGTTCCGCGAGTCGGCGGTCGTCGTGCTGCCGTACCTGGAGGCGTCGCAGAGCGGTGTCGTTCCAATCGCCTGTGCCTTCGGCAAGCCCGTCGTGGTCACCGACGTCGGGGGTCTGCCCGAAGTCGTCGAAGACGGGGTCACGGGCTTCGTCGTCGCTCCGGGCGATGAGACGGCGCTCGCCGACGCCATCGTCCGCGTCCTTTCCGACGACGACCTCCGCCGTCGCCTCGGGGACAACGCCCGTCGCTCGCTCGACGCGTGCTCGCCGGCACGGGTCGCCCGCTCGACCGCCGCGACCTATGACCTGCTCCTGGGGCGCCAGAGGTCGTGGGCCCGGTGACGAGCGACGCCCTCCTTCGGCTGCATGGCTACCTGGAGTCGGCGCATTGGCGCGGCGACGCTCTGCTCGGCCCCGACGTCGGCGTCCGGTTCAACTACCGCGCCGGACGGTTCGTCAAGAGCGCGTTGCGGACCTTCCCCTGGGGCGATGTCCGCTATTACCTCCAGGGTCAGGCGTACTGGGTGATCGCCAACTGGCGGTTGGCCGACGAAGGCGGTGCTCATTTCGCGGAGATCGCGACGCGGTGCTCCGACGAGATGGTGCGCAGGCAGCGGCCGGACGGCGCCTGGGACTATCCGAACCCGGCGTGGAAGGGCCGCATCGCCACGGCGGAGGGGACGTGGGCGGCGCTCGGTCTCCTCGAGACCTACGCCCACACGCGCGACGCGAAGCATCTCGACGGTGCCCGTCGCTGGCTCGACTACCTGCAGAACGAGATCTCGTGGCGAACCATCGGCGAGGGCCTGGCCGTGAACTACTTCGCCAACCGCGACGGTCCGCCCGTCCCGAACAACACGGCGTTCGTCCTGCGCCTCCTGGGCGAGCTGGCGCTGGCCACGGGAGACCACGCCGTCCTGGCCGACACCAACCGGATGGCGATCTTCCTCGCGGAGGCCCAGCGGCCCAGCGGCGAGCTGCCGTACGCGGTGGGACCGGTCCCGCGCCGCCTCGAGCACTTCCAGTGCCTCCAGTACAACGCCTTCCAGCTCCTCGACCTCCTGCGGTACGACACCTGCACCGGCGACGGGTCGCTGCGACCGACGGCGACCGGCATTGCCCGCTTCCTTGCCGCCTCGATCGACAACGAGGGGCAGCAGCCGCACGATTGCCTGCACCTTCGGCCGACGGTCGTCTACCACGGCGCGGCGACGGCCGCCGCCCTCGCCGCCGCCCACGACGCCGGACTCTCCGCCGACGGGGCAGAGCTGGCCCGGCGGGTGTGGGCGCAGGTCGCCGCCCTCCAGCGGGACGACGGGAGCTTCCCGCACTCGCTGGGCGACCACCGCATCCTGAGCGATCAGCGCAGCTACCCGCGCAACCTGGCCATGATCCTCACGCACGGGCTGCTGGTCGATCGGCAGCCGGCGACGGACACCGGGGTGCCGCAGGAGCCTGGCCGGTGAAGACGCTCGTCGCGACCGCTATGTATCCGTCGGCCGAGCGTCCGGCATTCGGCACCTTCGTCCGTACGCAGGTCGAGTCGCTGCGGCGCATCGGGGTCGACGCCCAGCCGTTCGTGCTGGAGGGGCAGTCGCGCAAGCTGATGTACGCCCAAGCGGTTGGCGGGCTGCGGCGCCGACTCCGTGACGAACCCGACATCCAGATCGTCCACGCCCACTACGGCTTCGTCGGTGCCGTGGCCAGAACCCAGTGGCGCGTGCCGGTGGTCGTCACCTTCCACGGCGACGACCTGCTCGGGTCGGTCGACCGGAGCGGCAGGACGACCGGGATGAGTCGACTCGTCCGTGCCGGCAGCGCGCGCTTGGCCCGTCACGTGGACGCGGTGATCGTGCAGAGCCGCCAGATGGCCGAGCGACTCGACGGGGTGGACGGTGTGCACGTCATCCCCCACGAGGTCGATCTCGACCTGTTCCGGCCCCTCGACCACGCCGAGGCCCGGGCCGAGCTGGGCCTGCGCGACGACCGCCGGTACGTCCTGTTCGCGGCATCGCCCGACATCGCCGTGAAGCGGTTCCAGCTGGCATCGAACGCCGTCGCCCGCATCCATCGGGAGTGGCCGGACGTGGAGCTGCTCGTCGTCCACAACGAGCCGCAAGCGCGGGTTCCGCTGTACCTGAACGCGTGCGACGCGCTGGTCCTCTCGTCGTACCAGGAGGGGTCCCCCAACGTGGTGAAGCAGGCCATGGCCTGCAACCTCCCAGTCGTGGCGACCAACGTCGGCGACGTGGCCGAGGTCGTGGGCCACACCCCCGGTTGTGCCGTGGTGGCGGGCGACGAGGTCGCCATCGCGGGAGCCTTGCGGGACATCCTCGCCGACCCCCACCGGACCGAAGGGCGATCGCGCGTCAGTCACCTCGGGTGCGACGCGGTGGCGGCGAGGGTCCTCGAGGTCTACGAGGCGGTCACCACCACGCGGCGAGCACCGACACCTTCAGGAGGGGCGTAATCCATGTGCGGCATCGCCGGAGTCTTCGAATATGCGAGCGGCCGGGCCGCGGACGCGTCCGTCGTCGGCGCCATGCTGGCGTCGATCGTGCACCGTGGCCCCGACGACCGCGGGCTGCACGTCGACCGGGAAGTGGCGCTGGGCAGCCGGCGCTTGGCGATCATCGACATCGCCGGAGGCCATCAACCGATGGCCAACGAGGATGGCTCGGTCGTGGCCGTCTGCAACGGCGAGATCTACAACTACCGCGAGCTGGCCGAGCGGCTGCGTCGTCGGGGCCATCGCATCGCCACGACGAGCGACACCGAGGTGCTGGTCCACCTGTACGAGGACCTCGGGGACGACCTGGTCCACGAGCTGCGGGGCATGTTCGCCTTCGCGCTGTGGGACGCCAAGCGGCGCCGCCTGCTCGTGGCCCGCGACCGAGTCGGCATCAAGCCGCTCTACCTCGTCGACACCGGCGCCCGCCTGGTGTTCGGCTCGGAGATCAAGGCCGTGCTCCAGGACCCGTCGGTCGGTCGAGAGCTGAACCCCGATGCCCTGGTGCGTCTGCTGGCCCTGAAGTACGTCCCCGCTCCGCGGACCCTGTTCGAGGGCGTGCAGGCGCTTCCGCCGGGCCACCTGCTCACCTGCGACTCCCGGGGACCCGTGCAACGCCGGTGGTGGCAGCTGTCGTACCTTCCCGAGACGGGCGAAGGCCGTTCGGAGGAGGAGCTCGTCCTCCGTCTCGCCGACCTCCTCGACGACGCCGTGCGATCCCACCTCGTGAGCGATGTCCCGTTCGGCGCCCTGCTCAGCGGCGGCCTGGACTCGAGCACCGTGGTCGCGCTCATGGCGCGCCACCTCGCCAATCCGGTCAAGACGTTCGCCGTCGGCTACGGGGGTGACGACGCGTCCCTCAGCGAGCTGCCGTACGCCCGCCTCGTCGCCGAGCGCTACGGCACCGACCATCACGAGCTGGTGATGACGGCGAGCGACCTGATCGAGCAACTGCCGCGGTTGGTCTGGCACCTCGATCAGCCGATCGTGGACGAGGCCTGCCTGCCCAACCACCTCGTGGCCGCGCTCGCCGCCACCCACGTGAAGATGGTGCTGACCGGGGAAGGAGGCGACGAGCTGTTCGCGGGCTACGCCCGCTACTCCGGCGACCGCCTGTCCCCGTTCGCCCGCCGGGTGCCAGCGGCCCTCCTCAGCCTGATGGTCGCCGGGGCCGACCAACTCCCGCGGCTTCGCAGGGCCAAGCTCGCGCTGCGGGCCCTGGCCGAGCCCGACGAGGCCCGTCGCCTGCTCGCCTGGTTCCCCCTCGCTCACGACGACGTGCTCGGTGCGCTCGTCGATCCGGTGCTGCGCCAGGAGGTCGATCTCGGCGGCGCGGAGGCCGACATCGCGGCCGAGCTGGCCCGCACCGATGCGCGTGAGCCGCTCAGCCGGATGCTCGCCGTCGACACCGCCCTCTGGCTGCCCGACGACCTGCTGGCCAGGGGCGACAAGACGAGCATGGCCGCCTCCCTCGAGGCCCGGGTGCCGCTGCTCGACCATCCGCTCGTGGAGTTCGCCGCCGGCCTCCCGCCGTCGATGAAGCTGCGCGGCCGCACCCGCAAGTACCTGCTCCGCAAGACGGTGGAGCCGTGGTTGCCGCCCGCCGTGGTGCATCGCCCGAAGCGCGGGTTCCCGACACCCGTGTCGAGCTGGCTCCGGGGCGAGGCCAGCGAGTTCCTGCACGACCACGTCAACGAGGCCACGGTGCGCCGCCGGGGTCTCCTCCATTGGCCGACGGTGGCGCGGCTGTTGACCGAGCACGACCGGAGGCACGCCGACCACGGCCCGATGCTCTTCGGCCTGCTGTCGCTCGAGCTGTGGCACGAGGCATACCTCGACGCGTCGGCGCGCACGGAGGTGGTGCCGGGATGATGGCAAGAGGCGGCAACCGGATCCTGATGCTGCTGGGCAACAACCCCTACCCGCAGGATCCACGCGTGCGTCAGGAGGCGACATCGCTCACGCGGGCCGGGTTCGAGGTCACCGTGGTGGCCCCGAGAGCCACTGGCCAGCCTCGCCGTGAGGAGATCGACGGCGTGCGGGTCCTACGTCCGGTGGCGTTCCTGCTCGGCCGGGGGAGCGTGTCCTACGCCGTCGAGCACGTGCTGGCCGCCGTGGTGGCCCTGATCTCCTCGCTGTGGGTCGCCGCCACCCGAGGCTTCGACGTCGTGCACGTCCACAATCCACCCGACACGCTCGGGCTCGTGGCCCTCGGGTGGAAGGCGCTGGGCAAGTCCTTCGTCTTCGACCATCACGACTTGGCGCCCGAGATCTACGCCGCACGGTCGAGCGGTCACGGCAGCGCCTTGGTGGGCCGGACCCTCACCGCCCTCGAAGCGCTGTGCTGCCGGCACGCCGACCTTGTGCTGGCCACGAACGAGTCGTACCGGAACGTCGACATCACGCAGAACGGGACGCTGCCGGAGCGCATCGACGTGGTTCGCAACGGGCCCGAGCTCAACCGGTACCCGCTGGACGAGCCGGACGACGCCCTTCGCGAGGGGGCCAAGGAGGTCGTCTGCTACGCCGGGGTGGTGGGGCGCCTGGACGGCGTCGACCTGCTCGTGCGGGCCGTGGAGGAGCTGGTCTCCGCAGGCCGCGAGAAGCTCCTCTGCGTCGTGGTAGGGGGCGGCGACGGGCTCCTCGACGCCCAAGCGTTGGCGTCCGAGCTGGGCATCGCCGACCGCCTCCGCTTCACCGGCACGTTGCCGTTCGAAGACCTCTTGGCCCGCGTGGCCGCGGCAGACGTCTGCGTCGAGCCGGCGCCCAGCAACCCGTACAACGACCGGTCGACGATGATCAAGCTCCTCGAGTACATGGCGTCGGGGAAACCGGTCGTGGCCTTCGACCTGCCCGAGAACCGTGTGACGGGCGGCGATGCCGTCCGGTATGTCCGGCCCAACGACCACCGCGCCCTGGCCGAGGCGGTCGGTGCCCTCCTCGACGATCCCGCGGAGAGCGCGGTGAGGGGTGCCGCCGGTCGCGCCCGGGTCGAGCAGCAGCTGTCCTGGGCGCACAGCGAGCGGGACCTGCTCACGGCGTACGCCGCCCTCCCTGGAGGTGCCACATGACCTTCGCCCCCGAAGACAGCGTCCTCCTCGCCTGCAGCCGCAGCGATCCGTCGGACGACGCGCTTGCCCTCATCAGCGAGCTCACCCGCCACGACCTCGATTGGGAGTACCTGGTCGAGGCGGCGGTCCGGCATGCCATGTCGCCCCTGCTCGGTCACGGTCTCGGCCTGGCCCGAGCGGCCGACCCGAGCACTCGAGTCCCCGCCCCGGTCCACGACGAGCTCGTCGGCATGGAAGCCCACAACCGTCGACGCAACGAGCGCCTCCTCCGGGTTGCGGGCGAGGCGGCGACCGCGCTGGCCGCCGAAGGTGTGCCCTCCCTCGCGCTGAAGGACCTTCAGCTGGTCCCGGAGGTCTATCCCGATGTGGCGCTGCGCCCCATGGGTGATCTGGATCTGGCTGTGCCACGGGAGCGGTACAGCGACGCCATGCAGGTCCTGGCCACCCTCGGCTTCGAGCCGGTGCCCACCGGCGCTCGGCCGTACACCGATCGCTACGCCGCCGGCCGCCAACTGCGACGGGCCGCCGACGAGACGTGGCTGGACCTGCAATGGCACGTCGGCGAGCGGGAATGGGATCGTCAGGGTGAGGGGGCCTGGTCCTTCGACATGGCGGGCCTCTGGGACCGGGCGGTGCCGCTCATGCTCGGGGAACACCGGCTGCTCGCTCCCAGCCCGGAGGACATGCTGCTCCATCTCTGCGTGCACCTCGAGGGACATCGCTACTGCGAGCTCATCCTGTTCGTCGACCTGGTGGAGCTGCTCCGGCACAACGGCGCCGCCTTCCGGTGGGATCACTTCGTCGACCGGGCCCGGGCGGGTGGAGCCACGTCGTCGGTGTTCCACGCCCTCCTGCTCGCCGAGCGCCTGATCGACCTCCCGCTGCCTGCCGGTCTCCTCGAGGAGCTGCGCCCGCCGTACTTCGAGGCCGCTCTGGCGCTTCCCCTGTTCGACAACCTCACGGCCCTGCACCTCGCGCTCGACGACACCTGGGCGGCCGGGGCCCCGACGACCGTCCTTGACGGGCTCGAACGTTTGGTGCGGCGCCAGACGGTGCTCGCCAGCCGCTCCTTCGCCGCGGTCGACCGGTTCGTGCGCGCCTTGCACGAGCAGGGTTGCGCCACGGTCGCCGCCACCGCCACCCCGTCGCCTCGGGTTCTCCCCGACGAGTCGTTGCCGGCGTTCGGGGAGGTCGAGGTGCTGGTGGAGGACGGCCAGGAGGGTGACTTCCTCGGAGCCGCCGCGACTGCTGCCGGCTTCTGTCCCAACGGCTCCGGCTGGCGCTACGAAGCCGAGTTCGCGTCTCAGGAGCCGGCGCTGGCGGGCGAGGGGATCCGCGTCCGAGTGGATGTCGCCACGGGCCCGTTGAAGCCGCATCCGTCGGGTGCGCCTTCCCCCGGGATGGCGAGCGCGGCGTGGCGAGCCCTCGTCCCCCGACCGCGAGGTCGCACCGATGAGTCGCTGCTCGTCACCGTCCGAGTCGTTCCCCGCGCCGAGCTCCTGGCCTTGCTCCTGGCGCGGGTCGGGCGCCCGGACGGTGCGCGACTGTTCGACGCCGCCCACACGCTCGCCTCGATGGCGTCCGGTTTCCCCCTCAGGTCGGAGGTCCTCTCGGTCGGACAGCCGTTCGGGGCCGCGATGGACGTTGCCGCGGGCCTGGAGGTCCTCGGCGCGCTCACCGGTGAACCTGGCCTCGCGCCCGCCCCGCGGATCCTCGAATGGGCCCGTTACGGTCCGGCCGACCTGAACACGCACGGCGACCTCCGGGCCGCCTGGTTCGTGGCATGGACCGCCCGGCAGCTCGGGTTCGCTCATGGCGTCCGCTACCTGGCCCGAGGGGCGCGGCCCGGCTCCGCGGTGGCAGGAGCCATCCGCGACGTGGTGCACGTCGGAGTCGGCCGCGTGGTCCATCCGGCCCGTCACCAGGACGACGGCCGGGAGCACGCCTACTGGCTCCGCCCGGAGGCATCCGAGCACGACATCGGAGTGGCATGACGACCGCGACGGTGGCCGAGCAACCCGGTTCGGTCCGTCAGATCGCTCGCGGGACCGCCGTGCTGGCGGCCGCGCGCGTGGTCGAGCGGGGCAGCAGTCTGGTCATCGCGCTGCTCGTCTCGCGCCGGCTCGGCGCCTCGGCTCTTGGGACGTACGCGACAGCGGTCGCCTACTTCCAGCTCATCGCGCTCGCCGGCGAAATGGGAACGTCCAACCTCCTCGTCCGGGAGATCGCCAAGGAGCCGAGCCGAACGGCGCGCTACGTCGTGCACGCAGCGGTCATGGCCATCGGCGTCTCGCTCGTGTTCATGGCGCTGGCGTGGATCGTCATCCCTCACCTCGGTTACTCGGCCGACCTCCGGCGGGGCCTCACGGTGATGGTCATCGCCATCCTCCCCGGGGCGCTGAACACCGTGGCCGAGGCGGCCTTCATCGCCAACCGGCGCGTCGAGCTGGAGACGCTGACCACGGTCGGGGCGACGATCACGATGATCGCTGGCTCCGTCGCCGTGCTGGCGGCCGGCGGCGATGTCGTCGCTGTCCTCGGCGTGTTCGTGGCCGTGGAGACGGCCATCGCGCTGGTCTACGTCGTGCTCGTGCACCGATGCATCGCACCCATTCGCATCGAGCTCGACCGACGCTTCGCCAGAGCGTTGCTGCGCGACATCCGACCGTTCGCCGGATCGTCGTTGCTGGGCGCGCTGTTCGCTCGGCCCGAGGTCATCATCCTCTCGTTGCTGGCCACGGAACGACAGGTGGGTCACTACGCCGCTGCCCTCAAGCTCGTGGACGTCTGGCAACTGGTCCCATCCGTGCTGATGGCCAACGTCTTCCCGGTGCTGGCGCGGTCGCATCACACGGGTGAGGGCAACGCGGTGCGGGTCCGGCAGGGCGCGGCAACGGCGCTGCTCGCCATAGGCCTGCCCGTCGGTGTCGGGCTGGCCGTCACCGCCGGGCCCATCGTGCACACCATCTTCGGCGAGGCCTTCGAGCCGACGGTGACACTCCTGCGCATCCTCTCGGCCACCGCCGTGCTGTACGCCACGCATTCCGTCCTGTGGCGGGCACTTGCCGCCCGGGGGGAACAGGCGTCCGTACTGCGCATCCAGATCTTCAGCGTGGTCCTGCGCCTCATCGTCGGGGTGGTGCTGGTGGCTCGGTTCGGCGCCCTCGGGGCCGCGATCACCGTGCCGTGCATGTTGCTGGTGCACAACGCCCTGCTGGCCAGGCGTCTGCGCAGCGACGGCGACGGGATCCTGCAATGGCGGGACCTGCGGCCCGCGGTGCTCGCCGCCGCCGGCATGGCCGCCGTCCTGGCGCTCCTGGGCGACGCTCCTGTCGCCGCCCTTGTCGGGGCCGGCATCGTCGTCTATGGCGGGCTCTTCGCCGCCATCACCTACGCCGTCGGGGCGATCGATCCGAGGAGGGTCTCGTGAGTGACGCCCGTGTCCACAGGACGGCGCTCGTGGACGGGAGCGTCGGCGCCGACACCACGGTGTGGGCCTTCGCGCACCTCCAAGCGGGCGCCACCGTCGGGGCCAACTGCAACGTGGGCGAGCACTGCTTCATCGAGAACGGTGCGGTGGTGGGCGATCGGTGCACCGTGAAGAACGGCGTCGCCGTGTGGCGGGGCGTCACCCTCGACGAGGGCGTGTTCGTCGGGCCGGGCGTCGTGTTCACGAACGACCTCCGGCCCCGGTCGCCTCGAATGCCGCAGGCCGCGGCGTGCTACGAGGACGACAGCTGGCTCGTGCGCACCACCGTCGAGCGCGGCGCAACGATCGGTGGGGGCGCCGTCATCCTGGCCGGCGTCACCATCGGCACCTTCGCCATGGTGGGGGCGGGAGCCGTCGTCACCCGGGACGTGCCGCCCCATTCGGTCGTGGTGGGAAACCCCGCTCGGACCGTCGGGTTCGTCTGCGAATGCGGCCGCACGCGCAACGGACCGTGTCCGACCTGCAACGCGGTGTCGGCGTGGTGACCGGCATGAGCGCGCCGGCCGGCACGCTCGTCGTGCGCACCATCGACCCCCTGTCCGACGAGCGATGGGATCGCTTCGTCGCTGGTCACCCCGCGGCGACGCCCTTCCACCGCTCGGCATGGATCGGCGCGCTGCACGCCGAACACGGCGCGGGTCAGCGCCACCTGGCCGTCGAGACGGACACCGGCGAGCTCCACGGCGTGCTGCCGCTCGTGTTGACTCGGGGCGTCCCTCGCCCGCTCGGCGGGCGGCTCGGCAGCCGTCGCCTGGCCTCGCTGCCCCGCACCCCGCTGGGTGGACCGCTGGCGACCACGCCCTCCGTCGCCGGAGTCCTGCTCGACGCCGCTGCCGAGATCGCCCGCGCCGAGGGAGCGCTCCTCCAGGTGAAGCCCACCGGGCGGGACGTGGCCGTCGTGCCCGGCTCGCTCCACGTCGTGCCGTGGCGCTCGACCTACGTGATCGATCTGCCGGAGCACGGCGACGACCTCCGCTTCGGCGACAGCCGAAACCACGGGCGGATCTCCTGGGCGGTGCGGAAGGCAGCACGGGAGGGCGTGTCCGTCCGTCGGGGAACGACGGCAGACGTCGCCAGGTGGCACCGGCTCTACCTCCTCACGATGCGCCACCACGGTGTCCCCGCCCGGCGACGGAGGTTCTTCCATGCCGTTCTCGAGCGATTCGGTGACGACGCCGAGCTGCTCCTGGCCGAGCGGGGGACGCAGCTCCTCGCCGGCTCCGTCTTCGTCCGCTCGGGCGGCATGGTGGCGTACGCCTTCAACGGCGTCGATCGGTCGGCGCTGGCGCTCCGGCCCAACGACCTCCTCCTCTGGCACCAGGCCCGCCGGGCCGTGGACGCCGGGGCTCAGGTGCTCGACCTGGGCGAGGTGGCCGACACCAACCAGGGGCTGGCCGACTTCAAGCGCAAATGGGGGGCACGAGAAGTGCCCCTCGTCCGGTACTACTCGGCGGACGGATCGAACGGCGAGCACCAACAGGCGTTGCCGGAGGGAATGGGCCAGCTCTGGCGTCGCGTGCCCCTGCGGGTCACGGCGTGGGCCGGCGTCGTGGTGAACGGCTACTTGTGAGGAGGAGCAGAGCGACATGACGACTGCGCTGATCGGTGGCACCACCACGGCGGGCGATTGCACGGTCGCCGCCCGTCAGCTGCTGGTGCCGCCTCGGGGAGACCCCCGGGGGTCGGTGGCGGTCTTCGAGGCGGCCTTGGCGGAGCGGGCCGGGGCCGACCACTGCGTGGCCTTGGCCACGGGTCGACTGGGCATCTTCCTCACCCTCGTCGCCCTCGACGTGGGCCCCGGCGACGAGGTGCTCGTCCCCGTCCCCACCCATGTGGTGGTGGCCAACGCCGTCCGCTATCTGGGTGCCCGGCCGGTGTACGTCGACTGCCTTCCTTCGACGGTGAACATCGATCTCGAGGACGCCCGGCGCAAGCTGACCAACCGCACGCGGGCTCTCGTTCTCCAGCACACCTTCGGCGTGCCGGCCGAGATCGACGACGCCCTCGCGCTCGCGGCTGAGGCCGACATCGCGGTGATCGAGGACTGCGTGCACGCGTTGGGCGCGACGTGGCACGGCCGTCCCATCGGTGGCTTCGGCCGGACCGCCATCTTCAGCACCGAGGAGACGAAGGTCATCTCTACGACGATCGGCGGAGCGCTCACCACGAGCGATGCGTCGCTCGCCCGACGAATCCGGGAGCTGCGCGAGGGCTGCTCGTGGCCGTCGCGCCGGCAGCAGTCGCAATGGATGGCGAAGCTCGTCGTCTACCACCTCCTCACCCACAGGGCGGTCCACGGGCCCGCCCGCGGCTTCTATGAGCGGATCGGCAAGCGGCACCCGCTGTCCCGTCCGGTGACCAGCCAGGAATCCGAAGGAGCTCGACCCCCGGGCTACCTCCGCCGGTTGGGCGCGGCTCAGGCCCAGCTCGCCACGCGGCAGCTCGCCCGCCTGGACGAGAACCTTGCCCACCGCCGCTGGGCGGCCGCCCGCTACGCCGACCGCCTCGAGGGGGCCGGTTGGCGCCAGAGCGTCCCGATCGGGAGCGAGCCGACGTTCCTGCGCTACCCCATCGTGGTCGCCGACCGTGAAGTGGCCGTGCAGGCTCTCCGGGGCATCGTGATCCCCGGCACGTGGTTCACGTCGGTGCTCGAGGAGGCGTCGGACCCGGGGGTGGCCGGGTACGAGGCCGGCTCCTGCCCGGTGGCCGAGTCCTTCACCAAGCAGCTGCTCAACCTGCCGACCCATCCCCGGGTCTTGGCGGACGACATCGACGCCATCGCCGCCGCAGTGCGGCCCCATCTCGTCGCGGGGATCACGGTCCGTGCTGGTTGAGACGTCGCTCGACGACCCCCGCTGGTTCGACCTCGTGCTGGACTCGCCGGCGGCCACGCCCTTCCATCATCCGGCCTGGGCCCGCCTCCTCGCTGACTGCTACGGCTTCCGCCCGTTCGTTCTGGCCGAGGAGTCGGGGACGGAGCTCGTCGCCGGGATCCCGGTCCTCGATGTGCGGCTGCCCCTTCGTCGCTCGCGGTGGGTGGCGTTGCCCTTCACCGACGAGCTGAACGTGCTCGCTCGCTCAGGGGAGGACGCGGCCCGACTGGTGGCGGACGCGGCGACTGGCCGGACCGCCGCCGGCCTTCCCGACCTCGAGATCCGGGCGGCAGTCGGGGCGCCGGCCCGGGAGATGCCGGGGCACGCCTGGACCCACCACCTCGCCCTCGACCATCCCGCCGCCCTGCTCGCCCAGATGGACAGTTCCCATAGGCGAAGTGTCCGCCGGGCCTGCGCCGGTGCGCTGCGCGTGCGGGCGGCGAGGGTCGAGCGCGACGTGACGAGTGACTTCTACGCCCTGCACGTCAGGTCCCGGCAGCGTCAGGGGGTTCCCGTGCAACCGCGTCGGTACTTCGCCCTGCTGTGGGAGCGATTGATCCGGCCTGGGCTCGGCTTCGTGCTGCTCGCCGACGACGGCGATCGCCCGGTCGCCGGCGCGGTGTTCCTCGAATGGAACGGCACCCTGGTCTACAAGTACGGCGCATCGACCCCGGCGTCCTGGCCGGACCGGCCGAACCACCTCCTGTTCTGGGAAGCCATCCGTCGAGCGAGCAGTGACGGCGCCCACACGCTCGACTTCGGCCGTACGGCGGTCGAGCTGGAAGGCCTGGCCACCTTCAAGCGGCGGTGGGGCGCGTCGCAGGAGCCCCTCGTGTACTCGCTCGTCGGTGCGTCCGCTGCCCGCACGACCGAGCGAGGCGTGCCGCGTTCAGCGGCCGCGGTCCTGCGTCGAAGCCCGGCGGCGGTGACTCGACTCACGGGTGCGCTCTTCTATCGCTACGCAGCGTGACGTAACGTCACTGAAGTGTGACCGTTACGGTTATGTCGCATTCGTAACCCAAATGCCGCGAAACACCCCTCGATTGACCCCCACATTTGGGGTGTTTTGCGCATCCGAATCCGCCAACCGGCGGGGAAACCGTAATCCAGCGGTTATGCGGCCGAGGAAGCCTGTCCTACGTTCCTCGCCCCATGGCATCCAAGCTCAGAACGCCGCGACGCGGCTTGTTCCCGCTCATACTGACCGCCATCGTGTTCATAGGGGTGGCGGTCCCGATCCCAGGGACGGGGGCCGTGCCGGTCGCCGGCGCCTCCGACGTCCTTTGGTCGGCCAATCACGAGGGGGGAAATCTCGACGAATGGTCATCCGGCGGGGGTGGCGGGCTGTACAACACCGGCACCCAGCAGTCCGCCGTCACCACCGAGCAGCACCACACCGGCACGAAGGCCTTGAAGGCCACGATCTCGACGTCGTCAACGACGGCCTCCGGGGTCCGGGCGTTCCGCTGGAAGGAGCCACGGCAGAACCGCGACGCGTTCTACAGCACGTGGGTCTACCTGCCCCAGAACGTGGCCCCCACGGGCAGCTTCATGAACCTCTTCCAGTTCGTCAGCCGCACGGCCGACGGTTCCCGCGTCGATCCTGCCTGGGCGTTCTACGGCGCTCCTGACGGCAAGGGCGGCACGTACCTCAAGGCCGGCTGGGGCTGGGGCGGCACCCAGGTCGCCGGCCCCACCAGCAAGGACGGCGTTGGCGGCAAGTGGTACGAGCCGGCACAGAAGGTGTCGCTGCCCGTTGGCCGCTGGGTCCACCTCCAGGCATCCCTGCATCAGTCCAGCGCATTCGACGGTCGTCTTCAGTTCTGGCAGGACGGCGTCAAGCTGTTCGATCTCAACAACGTCCGGACGTCGTACAAGAACTGCAACTACAACAGCTGGTGCGCGGACAACGAGTGGAGCGTGAACCTCTTCTCCGACAAGCTCAGTGCCAACCCGGCAACGATGTACATCGACGACGCGGTGGTGTCCCGTTCGTACGTCTCGGACGCCTCGAGTGGGACGCCCCCGACCACGACGGCGCCGACTCCCACCACGGCCCCGCCGACGACCCCGACCACGAAGGCGCCCGGGACCACCCCGAGCACGACCACCCCGAGCACGGCCCCGCCGACCACGGCGCCCCCGTCGACCACGCCGGTGTCACTGCCTGGGGCCACCCCGCCGCTCCTGTGGTCGGCCAATCACGACGCCGGCAACACCAATGAGTGGTCGTCCGCCGGCGGTGGCGGGCTGTACAACAGCGGCACCTACGAGGTCACCGCCTCGACCGACCAGCACCGCAGTGGCTCGTACTCGTTGCGGGAGCGGATCTGGACCCCGGGGAGCTCCGGTGTTCGGGCGTTCCGCTGGAAGGAAGCCCGCGAGAACCGCGACGCGTACTACAGCGCCTGGATCTACCTGCCCCAGAACCTCAACCCCACCAGCGGCTTCCTGAACATGTTCCAGTTCAAGAGCCGCACGTCGGACGGCTCCCGCATCGACCCGGTCTGGGGCTTCTACGGCGTTCCTGACGGCAAGGGCGGCACCTACCTCAAGGCCGGCTGGGGCTGGGGTGGCACGCCGATCGCCGGGCCCAGCAGCAGCGATGGCGTCGGCGGCAAGTGGTACGAGCCGGCGCAGAAGGTGTCGCTGCCCGTTGGCAAATGGGTCCACCTGGAGGCGTTCCTGCATCAGGCGAACGGGTTCGACGGCAAGCTCCAGTTCTGGCAGGACGGCGTGAAGATGTTCGACCTGAACAACATCCGGACGTCGTTCAACAACTGCGACTACAACAGCTGGTGCGCGGACAACGAGTGGAGCATGGACCTGTACTCCGACGGGCTCACTCCCAACCCCGCCACCCTCTACGTCGACGACGCAGCCATCGCCCGCTCCTACATCCCGTGATCCGGTAGGTAGCGAGCGACCCTGGTCGCCTCGTCCAACAACGTGAGCGCATCGAGGTGTGCCACGACAGTCGACCGTCACCAACCCGGTGACGGTCGGCTCGTCGAGTGGCACACCTCGATGTCGCGTCGGGGGCTTCGGATCGGCCGCCAGCACGCTGACGAACGGAAGCGCGCCCCCTCGTTTTGAGGGGAGCCGTAGTCCTGTGCCGTGGGCGAGGCTGGAGCGGTGTCCTTCGGTCGGCGCGGCTTGCTCCTGCTCATCCTGACCACCACGACGCTCGTGCCCTCCTCGACCACCGCCGAGCCGGCCCCGACCGCGCCGGCCCCGACCGCGCCGGTGCCTACGCCAACCACGCTTCGAACGGTCCCACCAACGACCGCGACCGCGAGCGCAACCCCGCCCGTGACCCCCCCGCCGATCCTGTGGTCAGCGAGACATGACGGAGGAACCACCAGCGAGTGGTCGTCGAACGGGGGTGGCGGGCTGTTCAACAGCGGCACGAACGAAGCCGTCGTCTCCAGCGACCACTTCCGCAGCGGCTCGAACTCACTGCGCGCCAGCATCAGGACCCGGACGACCAGGAGCTCCGGCGTCCGGGCGTTCCGCTGGAAGGAGGCCCGGGAGAACCGCGACGCGTTCTACAGCGTCTGGCTCTACCTGCCCGCGAAGTTGAACCCCACCGGCAGCTTCCTGAACCTCTTCCAGTTCAAGAGCCGAAGTGGGAACGGCGCCCGCAACGACCCGGTCTGGGCGTTCTACGGCGTTCCTGACGGCGCGGGCGGTGCCTACCTCCGTGCCGGCTGGGGTTGGGGCGGCACGCCCCTCGCGGGCCCCACCACCCTCGACCGAGGCGTCACCGGGAGATGGTACGAGCCGGCGCAGCGGGTGTCGCTGCCCGTTGGCCGCTGGGTCCACCTCGAGGCGTTCCTCCATCAGTCCAGCGAATTCGACGGCCGCCTCCAGTTCTGGCAGGACGGCGTGCGCCTCTTCGACCTGAACGACATCCGGACGTCGTTCAAGAACTGCAACTACAACAGCTGGTGCGCGGACAACGAGTGGAGCGTGAACCTGTACGCGGACAGGTTCATCGCCAACCCCACGCTCTACATCGACGACGCGGTGATCTCCCGCTCGTACATCCCGTGATTCCGTAGGGACAGGCCCACCCTGGTGGCGTAGTCCCAGAGGCTCAGCGCATCGAGGTCGCCGGTCACCGACAGCGCGCTGCGGGCGGCGTCGGGCCACCGTCCGAACCGCAGGAGCGGCGCCTGGATGTGGTCGAGGTGGGCCACGACCGCGGCCACGTCGCCCAGGCTGGTGACGGTCGCCTCATCGAGGACCGTGGCACATCTCGACGCCGCTTCACCGATCTCGACCACGAATCCCTCCGCCGCCAGCCCGTTGACCAGCTCACGGGTCGGCCGCACGACGCCGATGAACGGAAGCACTCCATCTGGCGCGTCGAAGATGCGCATCGACACCACCCGGTAGCCATCTGCCCACGGCACTCCTTCGGGCCCAGGGCCACGCAGCAGCACCGTCGCTCGGTCGGAGCAGCGGACCCGCACCAGGCAGCCGGCGACGTCGACCGCGAACGACCGCCGCTCGTTCCACCAGTCGGCGAGATCGACCAACCTGGTCACCCACACGGCCGGCTGGAGCGATCGGGCGTCGCGCAGGAGGCTCACGAAGGCGTCGGCGCACTCGTCGGCCGTCTCGGGATGGGCGAGGGCGACGAACAGCTCTCCTCGGGCATGGGACGCGTGGAGGATCTGGCGCCAGGCGTCTGTCAGTCCGGCGACGCCCGTACCGAGACCATCGAGGCACTGCAGGTCGTCGGGCAGGGAGACGGGGATCTCGAGTAGCCCGTCCTCGAAGTAGGGGATCACGGGCGAGGCCTCCGCCGGTCGAGCGCGATAGAAGCGAGCGAGCGCGTCGAAGACCTCGGGGTGCAACGCCTTGGCGCCGTCCACCACCGGCCAGCGCACCGCCGCGTTGCTGCTGTAGTGCACGGTTCTCGGTACCGCCTCCCGCATGGACGGCTCGTAGCCCAGGTACGGCGCCCGGAACCCGGTGACCGTGATCCCTTCCTTGCGGAACGCGGCGACGGCGCGGTGCAGCTGCTGGCGCCTGGTCGCGGGCGGCAAGCTCCGCAGATCCAGGTGATCGTGGCTGTGCACCGCGATCTCGACGCCCAGCGACTGAAGGTGACGGATGAAGGCGGCGTGCCGGACGACGACCCCGCCGGGCGTGGCCAGGGTGGGCGCGCAACCCTCCGCAGCCAGGAGCTCGACGAATCGATCGGTCCTGGCTTCGGCGCGACCCGCCGTCATCCCGTACCGCCGGAGCAGCGCCCACAGTCGGCGCTGCAGGTATCGGGCGCTTCGTTCGCTCCGCCACTGGCGCACCCAACCCGCCGACTCGTGGGGCATGTTGATGGCAACGCCCGCGTTCACCACTGCTCCGCTACGGCCCGACCGCTGAAGTCATTGCTGCCGCTCATCTCGTGCGTTGGTTTGCCACGTGCCGGGGCGACGCCCCCGCGAGCGCCGAGCATGGCCGCCTCGAGGCCGGAGTGGACGGCGAGCTTCGCCAGGATCTGCTTCATGTGGAAGCGGACGGTGTGCACCGACAGGACCAGCGCCTCGGCGATCTCCCGGTGGCCCTCGCCCGCCATGAGGTGAGCAAGCACCTCACGCTCCCGGGGCGTGAGCCGCTCGAGGCGCTCGACGCCGGCGAGATCTCGCAACGCCGGCCGCTCGGCGAGGAGCACGTCGAGGACAGCTCGGGGCATGACGTACAGACCGTGACCGATCGCGTCCAACACGGTGGGCAGGGACGCGGCGGCCGTCTCGGAGAGGAGGACGCCGGCCGCGCCGGCGGACAGCGCAGCCAGTGCGCCAGGGCCGGGGGCCTCCACGACGACCAGCACCCGCAGCTCCGGTCGAAGCAAGCCGAGCCGGTGCACCAGCTCCCAGGAGGAGGAGGCCTCATCGATGATGAGCACGTCGGGCAGGGCGTCGAGTAGGCGGGCCAGGCCGGCGATGGTGGCGCCGGTCGATGCCTGCACGACGTTGTCGGGGACCGAGGAGGCCGCGACCACCAGCGAGCGAACGAGCGAGCCGTCATCTCCGAGCACCGCGACCCTTCTCATTCCGCTCCTTCGTGGCGGACCACTTCGACACCCGAACGGTACGAACGGCAGCCAGTTGCAAGTAGCCGCATCTGCGGGGGCCTCCCTATCTCCCGAGGGGGTGTCACGGGCTGAAACCCCCACGTTGGGGGATCCCTCGGTCCCCGCCATGCACCTACTCGGAGGGGGGCGGAACGTCGTCTACTGCCTGACGTGTCCAGACGTCGGTCATCTGCCAAGGAGCGAGACACCCGTGCGGGCGACCCGCAGCATGGGGCCCACCTGTCGGGCTCGTTGCTCATCGCCCCGCACGAGAAGCTCGGAGAGCTCCTCGTTCGCTGCGGCCGCGTGTCGCCGACGCAGGTCGACGAGGCGCTGCTCCAGCAGCTGACGTCCGGCACGCGGACCGGGGTGCTGCTGGTCGAGCTCGGGGCGATCGACGAGCGCGACCTCGCTTGGGCGCTGTCGGAACAGTTCGCGCTCGACTTCATCGACCTTGGGCGCGAGACGCCTGATCCCGACGCGGTCGCGCTGCTCTCGGAGAGCGCCGCTCGAGCGGAAGCGGCCATCCCCGTCCGGCTCGCCGGCACGCAGCTGGTCATCGCCGTCGCCGACGTGTCCAGCGATCTGCTTGCTCGCCTGACCGCAGCCTGCGGCCGCA
>JAOBWJ010000153.1 GCA_025463335.1 Acidimicrobiales bacterium | reverse complement strand
ATGTTCGCCTTCAGCTGGCTGAAGAGCGGCTCGGAGATCGACGGGAGCTGGGACGGATCCTCGAGGTCGAACACGATGAACGCGGTTCGGACCCCATCTTCAGGCCCGAAGTACGCGGCCTCGGCCTGGAGTCTCCCGAGCGTCTCCTCCAACAGCTTCCCCAGGGATCCGTCCTGGATCCCACGGCTCCCGGCCTCGGTGTCCATCTTCACCTTCATCATCATCCGCATGTCGGCTCCCTCCCCTGGGCTCGGAGAACGACTTCCCCCGATCTGCAGGTCCAACACCCAGCTCCGGCCTGAACCTCTGACCCCAGCGCGCGGCGGCGGATCGGCCTGCACACACGGGTCCGGAACGAGAAGAGCCGGTGCCATGGGCACCGGCTCTGACCTGCACCTTTGTGGTCGGGCTGAGAGGATTTGAACCTCCGACCTCCTGACCCCCAGTCAGGCGCGCTAACCACACTGCGCCACAGCCCGGAGCGGAAGACTCTAGTCGGTCAGACCAGCCACCCAACGAGTTGGACCACCCGCCACCCGAGGTAGACGCACACCGCACCGACCATGAGCTTGAAGTGCCAGGGCGCCTTGGGCTCGGCGGCCGCGGTGGCGATGGAGCGTCCGCAGCTCGGGCACGACCCATCCGCGCCCATGGAGGTCGGCGTCCAGAACTTCGAGCACTCCTCGCACCACGGCACGAGGCCAGGGTAGGTGCCGAATCCGGCGGTCAGACCCGGCGGATGGCGAGGATGGCGGTGTCGTCGCTGAGAGGATCGATGGCGAAGTCCTCGGCTGCTTCGACCAGTGTCTTGCACAGGACGCCGAGGGCGGCGCCGAAGTCGCGTCGGAGCAGGTTGGCGATGCGTTCCTCGCCGAAGAGCTGGTCACCGGCCCGGGCCTCGGCCAGCCCGTCGGTGTAGAGCAGGGCCACGTCGCCGGGCCCCAGAGGGATCTCCCGGCTGGAGTACTCGGCCCCGAGGGTCAGGGCGATGAGCGGGCCCGTGGCCTCGAGCGACGTCACCTCCCCGCCGTGCCACAGAAAGGCGGCCGGATGGCCGGCCGAGGCGTAGCGCAGCGTGCCGGCCTCGGTGTCGAACACCAGCACGCAGATCGAGATGAACTCCTCCGAGCGCATGTCGGTGAGTTGGAGGTTGAGCTCCTCGAGTGCCTGCCCAGGGTCGCGGTACTGGCGCAGGAACACGCGCAAGAGGTGCTTGGCCTGGAACGCGGTGATCGACGGCTCGATCCCGTGCCCCGACACGTCACCGATGACGGCCGCCAATCGGTTCGTGCCGGTGCGGTACACGTCGTAGAAGTCGCCCGCCATCATCCCGGTGCCAGCCCGGTAGAGCGTGCCGATCTCGAAGCCGGGCACCTCGTCCACGTCCTCCGGCGCCAGCCGGGCCGACCACCGCTTCGGTGCCAACGCCTCCTGGACGAGGACCTCCTGGGCCCGCTGCTCGAGCTGGGCCCGGCTCTCGGTCAGCCGGGCGTGCTGGAGAAACACGCGGCCGTACCGCAATGACAGCAGGATCGGTATCAGGGTGACGAACAGCGCGTAGTCGACCCGCTCGTCGTTGGTGACGGACTCGGCCACCGCCACCCCGGCCAGGGCCAGGTAGAGCACGGCGGCGTGGGTGTCCTTCAGGAACGACGACTGGGCCAGCCGGGTGGCCTCACTCGACGGGCTCGACAGCTTGGCGATGCGAGCGCGGGCCTTGTGGAGTCGCCGTGCAGAGCGACCCCAGACCACTACGGCGGCAAGTGCCGCGACGGCGAGCAACGCGAGCGCCGGACGCTCCAACATGACGAAACGATCGTATCGGACGAAACGCCTAGCTCGACCGGCGTCGCACCCGCAGCTTCAGCGGGGTGTTCCCGAACTCGAAGTGCTCCCGGATCTTGCGCTCGAGGTAGCGCACGTAGGTCGGAGGCATGTCCTTGTTGGCGAAAAGCGTGAACGTGGGCGGATCGGTTGCGCCCTGGGTGGCGTAGAGCACTCGGCCGGTGGGCGACGGGTGGGCCGACTGAGCGGCCTGGATCACCTGGTTGAGCTTCCGCGTCGGCACCCGCCGGTGGTAGCTCTCGATGGCCTCGCCGAGCACCGGCAGGATGCGGTGGATCCCCTTGCCCGAAAGGGCGCTGCCCTTGAGCACCGGTGACTCCGACATGAAGTGCAGACGTTCTCGCACCTGGTACTCGAGGTCGGTGCGCTTCTCGGCGTCGAGCAGCTCCCACTTGTTGAGCAGGATCACGACGGGACAACCGGAGGCGTCGACGCGCTCGGCCAGGCGCTGGTCCTGGTGCGTCACGCCCTCGGTGGCATCGATGACGAGGATGGCCACATCGGCGTCGTCGATCGACTTCAGAGCCCGCACCAGCGAGTAGTACTCGGTGCCCTCGTCGATCTTCGACTTCCGGCGCATGCCGGCGGTGTCGACGAAGCGGATGCGTCCTTCGGGCGTGTCGACCTCGGTGTCGACCGAGTCGCGGGTCGTGCCCGGCATGTCGTGGACCACGGCCCGCTCGTCGCCGATGAGCCGGTTGAAGAGCGTCGACTTGCCCACGTTGGGCCGGCCCACGATGGCCACGGCCGGGGTGCCGTGCACCTTCGGGGCATCCGGGTCGAACTCGGGTTCCTCGGGCTCGTCCTCCGCCGCCGCCAGGTGGCTGACGATGTCGTCGAGCAGGTCACCGGTGCGGCGGCCGTGCAGGGCGCTGATCGGCCACGGGTCGCCGAGCCCGAGCTTCATGAACTCCCACACGTCGTTCTCGCGCTTGTCGGAGTCGACCTTGTTGGCGATGAGCAGCACCGGCTTGTCGGAGCCCCGCAGCCGCTGGGCGATCTGCTGCTCCTCGGGCGTGACCCCCACGTGGGCGTCGACCACGAACAGGATCACGTCGGCGTCCATCCACGCCTTCTCCGCCTGCTTCGACACCTTGTCGTCGAGGGCGTTGCCCTTGGGCATCCACCCGCCGGTGTCGACGATCATGAAACGCCGCCCGTTCCACTCGGCCTCGACGTCCTTGCGGTCGCGAGTGACGCCGGGCTTCTCCTCGACGATCGCCTCGCGGCGGCCGACGATGCGGTTCAGCAGGGTGGATTTGCCGACGTTGGGACGGCCGACGATGGCAACGACAGGGAGGGTCATTTCAAGACAGCGCTTTCCGGAGGGCGACGCCGTCGGTGGCGACGACCTCGATGGGGCGGGGCAGATCTTCGGGCGTGGTGCCGTCGAGGAACTGGCCCTGGGTCAGGCAGACGTCGGGCAGCAGGTAGCGGTGGCCCTCGGGCTCGGCGGCCAGGACCCTCGCCAGGTCCTCCCCCACCAGCAAGCCGCTCACGCCGATGTTGCCGCCGAAGAACCGGTTGTCGACCGGGATCACCCGCACGTCCTCACGCCCGAGGTCGTCGACCAGCGGCCCGAGCACGCGGGCGCCGTAGGCCCCGGTGAGGATGCCGACCGGCGCATTTCGCCGGGGGCGAAGGGTGATCGTGCCACGAGGGGCGCGGTAGCCCTCGGCCGGGGCACCGTCGACCCATTGGAAGAAGCCGGGCCGGGGGCCGGTGCCGTCGGTCGACTGGCCGGTGAACTCGAGCTCGAACGTGCGGGCCATGCCGATGCCGTCCTCGTGCATCGGGAAGCCCTCATACGCCTCGGGCTCGGGGAACGGCCGATGCGCCAGCAGGTAGTACTCATCGGCGGCGAAGACCAGACGGCGTCCGAGGAGGCGCAGGTAGACCTGCTGCCACTGCTCGACCAGGTCGACGACCGCCGCCGCCTCCCCCACGGTGTGCGCCCGCATGGCCGCCTCGTTGGAATGGTCGCTGATGCCGAGCGGCACGACGCACAAGGACGCCAGTTCGGCGTACTCGTCGAGCACGCCGGCGAGGGTGTCGGCCAGCACGGCGCCGTCGTTGATGGCCGGGCACACGACCACCTGGCCGTGCACGGTCACGCCGTGGTCGAGCAGGGCCCGCAGCCACCGCAGGCTGGTGGCACCCCGCCGGTTGCGCAGCATGCGGGTCCGCACTGCCGGATCGGTGGCGTGGATGCTCACGTTAAGGGGCGAGAGCCCCTCCGTGACGACCCGCTCGAGGTCGGCCTCGGTGAAGCGGGTGAGGGTGGTGAAGTTCCCGTAGAGGAACGACAGCCGGTAGTCGTCGTCCTTGAGGTAGAGCGACTTCCGCATGCCCTTGGGCAATTGGTAGATGAAGCAGAACTCGCAGTGGTTGTCGCAGGTGCGGACCTGGTCGAACACCGACGAGTGGACTTCGGCGCCCAGGGCCTCGCCCTCGCGCTTGGCCACCACGACGGTGCTCTCCAGGCCGCCGCGGCGCACTTCGAGCTCCACGTCGGCCTCGTCGACGAGGGACCGCCACTCGAGCACGTCGCGCGGGACGCGGCCGGAGACGGCCACGACCTCATCACCCGCGGTCAGCCCGGCCCGCTCGGCCGGAGACCCGGGCGCGACAGCGACGACGCGGGGCAGGGACACAGCGGATCAGTCTACGAGGGCGCCGGTGCGACTCCCCTGGTCAGGGCATGCGTTCGGTGTGCCCCTACGCTGGCGGAGTGGTCGACAAGGTCCTGCTCGCTGCCCCTCGAGGGTTCTGCGCCGGCGTGGAGATGGCCATCAAGGCCCTGGCCTGGATGGTGCGCACGTTCGAGCCGCCCGTGTACTGCTACCACGAGATCGTCCACAACCAGCTCGTGGTCGACCGGTTCCGCGACCTGGGCGTGGTGTTCGTCGACGACGTGGCCGAGGTGCCCGACGGCGCGCCGCTCATGCTGTCGGCCCACGGCTCGGCCCCCGAGGTGGTGGCCGCCGCGGCAGCCAAGGGCGGTTTCGTGGTCGACGCCGTGTGCCCCCTCGTGACCAAGGTCCACCACGAGGTGAAGGTGCGGGCCAAGAAGGGCTACGCCGTCGTCTACGTCGGCCACGAGGGCCACGACGAGGCCGTCGGCACCATGGCCGTGGCGCCCGACTCCATCCACCTGGTGGAGACCGAGGAGCAGGTCGCCGCCATGCCCGACCCCGGACGGCCGGTGGCGTTGCTGGCCCAGACCACGCTCTCGCACCACGACTGGGCCGGGGTGCTCGAGGCCACCAGGGAGCGGTTCCCCGACCTCTGGATGCCGGGGCGCAGTGACCTGTGCTTCGCCACCACCAACCGCCAGTCGGCGCTGCAGCAGATCGCCCCCAAGAGCGACGCCGTGATCGTGATCGGCTCGGCCAACTCCTCCAACACCGTGGCCCTGGCCAAGGTGGCCGCCG
>JAOBWJ010000134.1 GCA_025463335.1 Acidimicrobiales bacterium | reverse complement strand
TTGTTCGCTCCCCCACCACCACCGAAGCCTCCGGTGGGCCGCTTCGACGCGCACGCCGACTGGGCGGCGTCAAACGTCTTCTGGTCGACCCCCGGCGGCAGGGACTGCGGCGGCCGCTGTCCGCCGGACGGGGGCTGGCCCCCGGCCCCGGGCGGGCGTTGACCTCCGGCTCCGCCTTGGCCGGCGCCCTGTCCGCCGCGGGCGGGCAGGTCGACCCCGTGCTGCTTCAGACAGTCGCTATAGGCCTGGAACCCACCCTGTCCCGCTGCCTGTCCCGCTGCCGCCGTGGTCGTGGTCGAGTCACCGGCGGCGACCTTGGCCCCGCCTGAGCTGCAGCCGGCCAGGACCACGATGAGCAGGGCGAAGACGACCGAGATGCGTTTCACGGAGCGCATGCAACCCTGCCGGCATGGAGGTGCTGTGGCAGTTCCCTCATAACTTGCCCTGAACCGCAGCAGGAACCTTCGCCCATGAGGCATCGTTCCCACCACCATGCGCACGTTGAAGCGGCTCGCCGTTGCCCTGGTCGCCCTCGTCGTGCTCGTCGTGGGCGGCACCTACGTGTACATCCAGTTCATCCGAGCCGACCCGCCGGCCGAGCTCACGCTCGAGGCGGGCTCGACAGCCACCACGGCAGGCGGCACGACCGTCGCCGACCCCTCGGACCCGTCCGGCACCTGGAAGGCGGCCGCGGGGAGCCAGGCCGGCTACCGGGTGAAGGAGGTCCTCTTCGGCCAGGACGCCACCGCCGTGGGCCGCACCAGCGACATCACTGGTGAGCTCGTCATCGACGGCAACACGGTCTCGAGCACGACCATCACCGTCGACATGACGACGGTGAAGAGCGACGAGGACCGGCGCGACAGTCAGTTCCAGGGTCGCATCATGGACACGGCGACGTTTCCGACGGCCACGTTCGAGCTGACGAAGCCCATCGAGCTCGGCGCCCTGCCGGCGGACGGCGCCACCGTCACCAGGCAGGCAACCGGCAAGCTCACGTTGCGAGGCGCCACCAAGGCGGTCACCGTCGACCTCACGGCCCGTCGCAGCAGCGCCAAGATCGAGGTCCAGGGCTCGATCCCCGTCGTGTTCGCCGAGTGGAAGATCCCGAACCCGAGCTTCGGGCCCGCCCAGACGGAGGACCACGGCCAGCTCGAGTTCCTCGTCGCCTTCACGAGGTAGCCGAACCGAGGGTCACGACCACGCTGGAGGTCGCCCCGTTGCGGACGATGTCGACGCCGACCCGATCGCCGGGGGCGTGGCGGAGGATCTGGGCCTGGAGGCGGCTGCTGCCGGTGATGCTCACGCCGTCGACCTTGACGATGAGGTCGCCCACGCGGATCCCGGCGTTGGCCGCGGCCGAGCCGGATTCGACCTGGCCGACCAGGGCGCCGCCCTGACCGGAGTTGGGGTCGGTGGTGGACACGCCGAGCCGGGCCAGCTGCACGCTCTGGCCGCCGACCAACTGCTTGGCGGCCTGGGCGGCGATGTCGATCGGCACGGCGAACCCGACGCCGGCGTTGTCACCGCTCTGGGAGTAGATGGACGTGTTGATGCCGATCACCTGGCCCGCCGCGTCGACGAGGGGGCCGCCGGAGTTGCCGGGGTTGATGGCGGCGTCGGTCTGGACGACGGTCATGCCCTGGACGCTCCGGTCGACGGCACTGACGATGCCGGAGGTCACCGTCTGATCGAGCCCGAACGGGCTTCCGATGGCCACGGCCAGCTGGCCCACCTGGAGGTCCACGCCGGTGGCCAGGGTGGCCGGCACCAGGCCGGCCGGCGGCTGGATGGAGACCACGGCGATGTCCGTGGTGGTGTCGGCGCCGAGCACCCGCCCCGGGAGGCTGGTGCCGTCGGCCAATCGCACGGTGACGGACGACGCACCGGACACCACGTGGGCGGCGGTGAGGATGTGTCCGGCGGTGTCGTAGACCACGCCGGAGCCAAGGCCGCTGCCGACGTCGATCTGGACCACGGCGGGGGCTACGGCGGCCGCCGCGGCGGCCGCCGGCTCGGCCGTGGACGACGAGGGGGCAGTGCTCTGGGCCAGCGAGGCCACCGCGGGGGGCGGCGGCGTCGACGGGGCCGGGTTGGTGGTCCGCCCGGCAGTGAAGCCGGCCGAGGCGAACGCCAGGGCGGCCACGCCGGCGGCCACCACTTTCCCAGCCCGTCGCGGTCGAGGCGTCACGGGCGGGACCGTGACGACGGGCTCGGCCCCGGTTGGTTCGGGCATCGGCATGGCGCCCGACATCTCAGGCATCGGCATGGCGCCCGACATCTCAGGCATCGGCTCCGCGCCCGTCGGTTCGGGCATCGGCTCGTTTGCCGTCATCTCGGGCATCGTCTCCTCGTGCGTCGGTTCGGGCATCGGCGCGTCGGCTGTCGGTTCGAAAATCGGATCGTCGCTCATGCCGCACCTCGGACGTCGATGCCGGTGACCAGGGCGACGAAGGTCGGCGACGCCGCCGCCGCCAGGGAGTCGGCGTCGGCCCAGGTGACCCGGCCGGCCGCGACCTCGGCGGCCAGGCGCAAGCGGAACTCGTCGATGAGCGCCTCGACAACGGTCTCGGCCAGCACACCATGGTCGCCGGCGACCTTGGCGATGGAGTCACCCCCATGGAGAGCGGCCCGCAGCTCTTCGGCAGGGATGCCGATGGTCTCGGCGACGGAGGCCAGGCCCCGGCGTCGCCGCGGGGCCCGCCGTTGGCGGGGGATGGTGGTGGTGGTCATGCGCACACCTTCGGCCCCCCACGTAAGGCCGACCTTTCCCCCAGGTGAGAACTGGTGAAGAACCCACGGGTGGGTGCTCATCGGAGGGTCAGGGTGGCCACCGCGCCGCCACCGTCGCGGGGCTCGATGGTGGCAGTGCCGCCGTGGACCTGGGCGACCTGCTGGACGATGGCCAGGCCCAAGCCGGAACCCGGCATGGTGCGGGTGGCGTCGGCCCGGTAGAAGCGGTCGAACACCCGCTGCCGGTCCTCGACGGCGACGCCGGGACCCCGGTCCAGCACGGCCACCGATCGACCCGTGATCCGGACCTCGACGGGCTCGCCGTCCGGACTGAACTTCAGCGCGTTGTCGACCAGGTTGCTGACGGCCCGGTCGAGCATCGCCCGTCGTCCTTCCAGCACACCATCGACCTCCCCGGGCTCGTCTCGCACGACATCGATGACGCGGCCCGTGCGTCGCCGATACCGGGCGGCCACGTCGGCGATCACCTCGTGCAGGTCGACGGCGCCCACCGGCTCGTCGGCCCGGGCATCCGTGGCCAGATCGACCAGCTCGGCCACCAGGGCGGTGAGCTCGTCGAGCTCGAGGCGGGTCTCGTCGAGGAGCTCGAGGCGCTGATCCGCCGGCAGGTCGTCCGCCCGCAGCAGCAGGTCGATGTTGGTGCGGACCGCAGTGAGCGGCGTGCGCAACTCGTGGCTGGCGTCGACGACCAGGCGCTGCTGCTGCTCCCGGGAGGTCCCGAGGGCGGCGAGCATGGCGTTGAAGCTCCCGGCCAGCCGGCCCACCTCGTCGTCGCCCCGTACCGGAATGGGGACCGAGAGGTCCTGGGTCGCGGCCACCGCCTCGGCCGCGGCGGTCAGTTGGACGACCGGCCGGGCCATGCGCCGGGCCACCTCCCACGCCACCAGTCCGGCCACCGCGCTGCCCGCCAACGCCGCCAACAAGAGCCGGTCGCGCAGCGCGTGCAGGATGTCGTCGGTCTCGGCCAGGCTGCGGGCCAGCTGGATGGCGCCGCCCCCGGTGAGCGACGTCGTCAGCAACCGGTAGTGCTGGCCGTCGACGGTGACGTCCCGGAGCCGGGTCTGACCCGAGCGGTCGGCCGCCAACGCGCGGTCGGCGGCGTCCACCGGCAGCGGCGGCTGGCCGGGAACGGCAGCGAAGACGTTCCCGGTGGGGTCGAGCACCTTGGTGATGGCGTCGAAGTCGACGAGGCCGCCCCCGTGGTCCCGCCCGCCGAGCTGCGGGTCACCCGAATCGGAGCGCACGTAGGCGGCAACCCGGTCGAGGAGGAAGTTGTCGACCTCGCCGTGCAGCTGGTTGCTGGTCGCCAGCCACGCCGCCGAAGCGCCGCCGGCCAAGGCCAGGGCCACGATGGCGGCCACGATCAACGTCAGTCGCGTACGGAGGCTCATGTCCTGACGACATAGCCGACGCCGCGCACCGTGTGCAGCAGGCGGGACTCGCCGCCATCTTCGGTCTTGCGCCGGAGGTAGCTGACGTAGACGTCAAGCGACTTCGACGACGTCTCGAAGTCGTAGCCCCAGATGCGCTCGTAGAGCTGGTCCCGGGTGAGGACGATGCCGGCGTTGTGGAGCAACAGCTCGAGCAGGTCGAACTCGGTCTTCGTCAGCTCGATGGCCCGCTCGCCGCGGTGGACCTGGCGACGCATCGGGTCGAGGACGAGGTCGCCGACTCGCAGGATCTCCTCGCCGCCGGTGACGCTCGTGCGCCGCAGCAGGGCCCGGAGCCGCGCCAGCAACTCGTCGAGGGCGAACGGCTTGACCAAGTAGTCGTCGGCGCCGGCATCGAGGCCGGCCACCCGGTCGGTCACCTCGTGGCGGGCGGTGAGCATGAGCACCGGCGTCCGGTCGCCGGCCTGGCGCAGGCGCCGGCACACCGTGAGTCCGTCGACGTTGGGCATCAGCACGTCGAGCACCAGCACGTCGGGTGCCACGTCGGCCATGGTGACGAGCGCGTCGGCTCCGTCGACGGCGGTGGACACGTCATAGCCCTCGTAGACGAGGGCCCGGGCCAGCGAGTCACGGACGCGCTGGTCGTCCTCGGCGATGAGGACCCGACCGAGCAGCGTGGTTGGCATGGACCAAGGATCGGCCCTGATCCTCAACTTCACCTTGGAAGTTCGTGAGAACCTGGGAAGAACCTGGGATGACTCCTCAACGCAGCAGGTTGACCAGCGCGGTGAGGTTGAACGCCACGTGAGCCCAGATGGCCGGGCCCAGCCGTCCGGTGCGGGCCGCCAGCACGCCGAGCACCACGCCGAACACGGCCAAAAGGGGCAGGGCGTACAGCTCGAAGTGGACGACACCGAACACCAGGGCCGAGAGCAGGACGCCGGCCACGGTGCCGAAACGTCGCTCGATCGAGCGCAACCACAGGCCCCGGTAGCAGAGCTCTTCGATCAGGGCGGCGCCGACCACCGTCAGCAGGAACAGGCACAGCACGCCGAACGGGTCGTTGGCCTTGCCGGCCAGCTTCTCGGAAGCGGCGCTGATCTTGTCGGGGTTGAGGCCGACCGCCCGGTAGATCGGTGGTGCGACCACGGAGAACGTGAGCTGGGAGAGGAGGCCGGCGGCCAGGCCGACCGGCACATCGACCCACCGCATCCGCAGGCCGAAGTCGTCCGCCAGCGAGCCGGTGCCCTTGTGCCGGCTGACGTAGACGGGGACACCAGCCAGGCCCAGCCACAGGGGCACCTGCAGGAGGGCCAGGGCCCAGAGGGCGAGATCCTCGGAGTGCTGGACGCCGGCGATGCTGAGGGCGATGCCGCCGATGACGGCGGAGGCCGCGATGCCGATCGCCGTGGCGGCCAGGGCATCGCCCATGCCCCACCGGACACGCTGGTCGACTGGGGCGGCCACGACGGCGACCCTACTGACCCGAGCTGCTCATGCCGTCGTCACGACGACGCGACGGCGCGACGACGTAGGTCTCGCCTCAGACGGCGATTCGGGCGAACAACGGGCGCACGGCGGTGGCCCGGCGGTCGATGCGGTCCCAACCCTGGGGCACCGACAGGCGCTCGGCGTGGGCCGGGCACAGGTCGTACTGGTTCGGGTCGCTCTCCGGCGCCAAGTCGTCGAGCCACGCGGTGCTGGACGAGTAGTCGTAGGTCATGGTCGCCGAAGCGCCACTGGCACACCCGGGGCGGGAGCACTGACGGGCCATCGGCGCAAGGTAGCGAGGGCCCCATGAGAAGCGGTGGATGCCGATGGTTCGTTGCCACATTGCCCCCCATAGGCTGATGCAATGAGTCCGGAGACCCCGCCGCCCGAGCCGCGCGATTCCAAGCGTCCGAGCCGGATGCCGGGCCGCTCCGAGAACGGCATGCCGCGCTGGGCCTGGTGGGTCGTCGTCGGCCTGGTGCTCTCGCTGTTCCTCCTCGCTCCGATGTTCAGCACCAGCTCGTCCAACAGCATCACCTACTCCCAGTTCCTCGACCGGGTGCGAAGCGGCCAGGTCGAGTCGGTGACGATCGACAACAACAGCAACGCCATCTCCGGCCAGGACAAGAGCGGCACGAGGTTCAAGGTCAACGGGCCCAAGGTGCTGCCCGACACCGACCTCCAGGTGCTCGACAAGGCCGGCGTGAAGTACGACTTCAAGACGCCCCAGCCCAACCTGCTGTTGAGCATCCTCCCCTACCTGCTGCCGCTGCTGCTGTTCGTCGGCTTCATCGTCTGGATGAACCGTCGGGCGCAAGGCCAGATGGGCGGGATCATGCAGATCGGCAAATCGCGGGCCAAGACCTACTCCACCGAGAAGCCGGGCACCACGTTCGCCGACGTCGCCGGCTACGACGGCGTGAAGGAGGAGATCAAGGAGGTCGTCGACTTCCTGAAGACCCCCCAGCGCTTCGCCGCCATCGGTGCCCGCATCCCCAAGGGCGTGCTGTTGGTCGGCCCGCCCGGAACCGGCAAGACCCTCATCGCCCGGGCCGTCGCCGGCGAGGCCGGCGTGCCGTTCCTGTCCGTCACCGGGTCCGACTTCATGGAGATGTTCGTCGGCGTCGGCGCCAGCCGCGTGCGTGACCTGTTCCAGTCGGCCCGCAAGATGGGCCGGGCCATCATCTTCGTGGACGAGATCGACTCCATCGGCCGCAAGCGCGGCGCCGGCCTCGGCGGCGGGCACGACGAGCGGGAGCAGACGCTCAACCAGATGCTCTCGGAGATGGACGGCTTCGAGGCCACCGAGGGCATCGTGATGATCGCCGCCACCAACCGGCCCGACATCCTCGATCCCGCGTTGCTCCGGCCAGGCCGGTTCGACCGCCAGGTCGTGGTGCCGCTGCCCGAGGTCAGCGAGCGGCTCGCCATCCTCGAGGTGCACTGCAAGGACAAGAAGATCGCCAAGGACGTCGACCTGATGACGGTGGCGAAGGGCACGCCCGGCATGAGCGGTGCCGACTTGGCCAACCTGGTGAACGAGGCGGCCCTGTTCGCCGTGCGCCGGGGCGACGACCAGGTGCACATGATCGACTTCGAGTCGGCGCGTGACCGGGTGCTCATGGGCATGCGCCGCGACTCGATGGCGCTCTCCGACCAGGAGAAGGAAGCCGTCGCCTACCACGAGGG